>JAZUHO010000019.1:0-17243 GCA_045641745.1 Agathobacter sp.
GCATTTTTCTATGTCGATTCTACATCTTTAAGTGCGCATACGCACTATGTTACATGCACACTTACTCTTTGTAAGCTTCGATGTATCTCATTTATTTTCTACAATAGTTTATGCAGATTCTCCCATTTTGTCAAGAAAAAATCTGTGTTTTTCTTAATAAATTAGCTCTATTTCACGAGCCACAAGCAACTGATTTTCTCTAGTGGCAGCCACCGCATCCACTGCAGCCTCCCCCAACTGGTACACTGCTCTCATATAATCCAGATAATCCGCAAATCGCCTGCGCTGCAATTCCTTCTTCACGACCGGAAAATCCAAGCCCTTCCTCTGTTGTGGCCTTCACATTGACCTGACTTTTTTCAATGCGAAGTGTCTGCGCAATATTAATTTCCATCTCATTGATAAACGGACGAAGCTTTGGTTTCTGTGCAATAATGGTAGCGTCAATGTTATCAATTACATATCCCTTTTCCTCAATCAACTGTCCTACCTTTTTCAATAGAACAAGACTCGAAATTCCTTTGTACTCCGGATCTGTATCTGGAAAATGCTTTCCGATATCGCCAAGTGCTGCCGCTCCCAAAAGCGCATCCATAATCGCATGCAAAAGAACATCCGCATCCGAATGTCCTAAAAGCCCCAACTCATGTGGAACTTCCACACCACCTAATATAAGTTTTCTATCTGCTACCAAACGATGTACATCGTATCCCATTCCTACTCTCATGATAACCTCCAAATCTATTTCTGTTCTTCCATGTGTTCAAAATTGTGTAGCCAGTCCGCCTTCAAATAGTACAGTAAAAATATGACTCCACTCATTGCCCACGTTAACGGATAACAAGACGATACAGCTCGCAAGCTATCCCAAAAATGTGTAATCATTGTAACATAAAATATTCGAAAAACACACCATATTGCAAGCATTACAAACATTGGTACCGTACTTTTTCCTGCTCCACGCAACACGCCAGACACTAAATGAGAAAAAGCGAGCAAAAAATAAAACAAGGTAACCGTATGGGCATGCAATACGCCAAAGGCAATTGACTCATTGGTTGAAGTAAAGCAGGAAATCAGTGGTTCACAGAACACAAAAATGAGAATTCCCATAATTTCCGCAAGAACAATCCCTGTAAGTATTCCAAAGTTTGCACCACGTTTTGCGCGCTCATACTGCTTCGCGCCAAGATTCTGCCCAATATAGGTTGTCATAGACATGGCAAAGCAGGTAATTGGCAAGAATCCAAAGCCTTCTATTTTAAAATAGGAGCCAACCCCCGCCATTGCTTCCGGTCCAAAGCTATTAATATTAGATTGCACCACCACATTGGCGATAGATATAATAGAGTTTTGCATTCCAGCTGGAAGTCCCAATTTTAAAATTTGACGAATAATGTAACCATCAAAACGAATCTTTCTAAGCTCCAGACGATAGACCTCATCGCTTTTTCGCAATCTGCGCACGCACAAAATTACACTGACCGATTGGGATATTACCGTTGCTAGGGACGCATATTCCACGCCCAAACGAAATACTCCATTGAATATCAGATCCAAAATTACATTAATCACGGATGAAATCATCAAATAATACAAGGGATGTTTGCTATCTCCCACAGCTTGCAAGACTCCCATACAAATATTGTATAAAACCAAGGCAAGCGAGCCAGCAAAATACATCCGCAAATATTTCACGGAAAGTGGAAATACATCCGCAGGTGTTCCCATCCAGCGCAAGATAAAAGGGGGCAATCCCATTCCCAAAATGGTCAGTATAATTCCTGCCACGATTCCGAATGCAAAGGTAGTATGTACCGCTTTCTTTATATTCGATTCATCCTTAGCTCCATAAAACTTGGAAATAATTACTCCTGCCCCGGTTGCTGTCCCCTGAAAGAATCCAATAAACAAAAAAATCAGACTCCCCACAGAGCTCACAGCCGCCAAAGAATTGTCCCCTAAGAAATTGCCTACGATTAAGGAATCCGCCGTATTATATAATTGTTGAAAAAGATTTCCCAAAAACATAGGAATCGCAAATGCAACAATCCCCTTTGAGATAGAGCCTTCTGTCAAACTGTATTTCTTCATAACCTGTTTCCTTATATTATTTATAATTCTTTTTTCCGGTATCCCTCAGCCTGTCATCTATTCCAGCTTGAATAGATGACAGGCTGAGGGATGCCGGAAAAAGGCATCATGAAATCGTGTAAAAAGAGGGGCTACTCACCAATTTGGTGCTGTAGCCCCTCTGTATGTACTTTGAGGTACGATTATGCTAATGCAGCTGTAATGATTGCCATAGAGTAAACCTCTGATGCATTACATCCACGTGATAAATCGTTAATTGGTGCATTTAATCCAAGTAAGATTGGTCCGTATGCTTCAAAGTTACCAAGACGCTGTGCAATCTTGTATCCAATGTTACCAGCATTGATATCAGGGAATACAAATGTGTTAGCGTATCCTGCTACTTCTGAGTTAGGACATTTTGTTCTAGCTACACGAGGAGATACTGCTGCGTCAAACTGAAGTTCTCCATCGATAGAAAGCTCTGGATATTTTGCTTTTGCTTTGTCTGCTGCGTTACGCATTTTATCAACGTCTTCGCCTTTTCCAGATCCAAGTGTTGAGTAGCTTAAGAATGCTACCTTAGGATCTACACCGAAGATTTTAGCACATGCTGCTGTCTCACCAGCGATTTCTACTAATTCATCCTCATTTGGTTTGATGTTAATTGCACAGTCACCCATTGCTAATACTTCGTTCTCACCTGTAGCAGATGGACGAACTAAGATAAAGCATGAAGATACGATTGAGTTACCTGGCTTTGTCTTAATTAACTGTAAAGCTGGACGAACAGTATCTGCTGTAGAGTAAGTTGCTCCACCAAGTAAAGAATCAGCAACTCCCATTTTAACTAACATTGTTCCGAAGTAGTTAGCCTGTGAAAGTGTCTCTCTAGCCTGCTCTGGTGTAACACCTTTGCTCTTACGAAGTTCGCAGAACATCTCAACCATCTCATCCATACGCTCGTAAGATGTTGGATCGATAATTTCTGCACCACGGATATTAAAACCAGCATCCTCTGCTGCAGCTAAAATCTCTTCCTCATTACCAACAAGAATTGGATGAAGGAATGTTCCAGCTAACAAACGTGAAGCAGCCTCAAGAATACGAGGATCACTTCCCTCTGTAAAAACGATTTTCTTTGGGTCTTTTTTTAATACATCGATTAACTGACCGAATCTGAACATAATTCATACTCCTTTGTATATATTATATTTTTTCCACTCCGATTATTTTATACCCGATTGTGCGGAAATACAATCATTCCTAATGTTTTTTCTAGAAAACAATCCTCCATAATTTGACAAATAAATTCGCCTTTTTCCCCAAATATTCCGTCTATTCTTTTTTCTCAAAAATAGGTTGACATGTCCAACCATGTTTGCTATTATAAACAAGTCGCAAGCGAAAGCGTGTCAGACATCTGGGATCTTAGCTCAGCTGGGAGAGCATCTGCCTTACAAGCAGAGGGTCACAGGTTCGAGCCCTGTAGGTCCCATTCAGTTTTATAACTGAATCAATTTCATATATGGCGAGATGGCTCAACTGGCTAGAGCGTCCGGTTCATACCCGGGAGGTTGAGAGTTCGAGTCTCTCTCTCGCTACTATAATATTAAGCTGAAGCATTGATTTGCTCCAGCTTTTTTCTTCTTTCGAATTCTATCTCGTGGTTATTCCTATTTTTCCACGCATGCCTAAATTCACGTTCCTATTCTATCTCTTGTTTACATTTAAGCTTCTCCTCGCAAAAGCTTCACCTGTTCTTCCAAAATATACACAACATACGCCATCTCTGCTTTCGTATTCTCTGGTCCCAGTGAAAAACGTACGGTTCCTTCTCCATACCTCCTTTGTTCCTCTTCGGTCATAATAGCTTTCAATACATGTGACACACTCGCCTGTCCGGTACTGCACGCACTTCCTGTCGAAGCACAAATTCCATATTCATTTAAAAGCGTTGTCAAACAAGTTCCATTCACCCCTTTGAAGCTAACGCTTAATATTCCTGGATGCCTATGCTTCATATCTCCATTCACCCGCACATCCGGAATTTCACGTAGTATTCGCTCCTGTAAATAGTTCCGCAGTTTTTCCTCTTCCCTTTCTTCTCTTTGTAACCGCCGATTTGCTATCGAGAGTGCTCCTGCCATTCCAACAATCGAAGCAACATTTTCTGTTCCCGCGCGTTTTCCGGATTCCTGCGCGCCACCATGAATAAAGGACGGCAGCGCTACGCCTTTTCTAACATATAAGAACCCAATCCCTTTGGGGCCTTCAAATTTGTGTCCACTAGCACTTAATAAATCGATATGTCCAGCGCTCAAATCGATAGGAATATGCCCCACCGCTTGCACTGCATCCACATGATAGATTGCCCCATATTTTCTTGCCAACTGGCTGATTTCCTTCACTGGTTGGATGGTTCCGATTTCATTGTTTGCATACATGATGCTGACTACCGACGTTCTTTTCCATAGCTGCTGCTCCAAAATATCGAGGCGAATACGCCCCTCCCGATTCACCGAAACTTCCCTTACTTCGTATCCCAAATCCCGTAAGAAATCACAAGAATGCAATACCGCGTGGTGTTCAATCTGCGAAGTTATAATCTGCCCTCCAAGATGTTGCGCAGATTCTGCACGGCTTGCCCCAGCTGCGCTTTTTATTGCCCAATTATCTGATTCACTTCCACCTGAAGTAAAATAGATTTCCTCCGCGGACGCGCCTATGCATTCAGCAATGCGTGTGCGCGCTTCTTCCATCGCATCCTTTGCACGTATTCCTAGCTGATAGGAAGTCGATGCATTTCCAAAATTTTCCCTTAGAAAAGGCGCCATCTTCCTCTGTACTGCCGGGTGTATTCTCGTTGTTGCTGCATGATCCAGATAAACCATATGATTTGGCATTTTTTCTCCTTTCTGACTCATAGATTCCGTAATGAAAGCATAGAATACACCAAGAACATCTAAGGAATTGTTTTGAATTACAAATCTATGCTTCAACATCCGCTGGTAAAAGGAACACTACTCCTTTCCTTTTCCGGCGTATTAAGCCGTTTTATCGGCTTTTTCTATAAGATATTCCTGTCACGCACAATTGGTGCAGAGGGAATCGGAATCTACCAGCAAGTTTTTCCACTTTATGGTCTATGTATTGCATTTTCCTGTGCAGGTATTCAAACTGCCATTTCCCACTTTGTAGCCACAGAACGCAAAAAAGGAAACGAAGGAGATTCCTATCTTGCAATCGGATTAGCTTTCTCGCTCGCCAGCAGTACACTTCTGATTATTTTACTCAATCAGTTTGCCAAATGGCTAGCCGCTTGCTATCTGGGCAACCCCGATTGTGAACCGCTGATTCGCATCATGTCGTACGCCCTTGTGCCTTGCAGTATACACGCTTGTCTTAACGGCTATTATTACGGCATCAAAAAAGCGTTTCTTCCTTCTCTTTCGCAACTTTTGGAGCAAGGTTCTCGTGTTCTTGGCATCTGGCTTCTTGCACAGATTCTTCTTTCCAAAGGGGAAGCTTTGTCACCTGCACATGCCACTTGGGGTATTCTAATCGGAGAAATCGCTTCCTCCCTCTGCGTTCTCACTGGTTGGTGTCTCCACATTACAAATACTCCTGCCACCACAGAAACCTTTTGCAGCAAAGTTCGACCTTTTTTCGCGTACGCATTACCGCTTATGGCTCAGCATGTTCTCCTTACACTAGGTACAAGTATCGAAAACGCCTTACTTCCGCAAATGCTGATTCGCTTCGGCTTCTCTACCTCTCAAGCACTCTCCTTGTTTGGCGTAATTAGCGGTATGGTTCTTCCATTTGTGTTTCTTCCTAGCATTGTGACAGGCTCTCTTTCTGTCCTTTTGCTTCCTTCGGTCTCAGAGCTTGCAGCCGCAAAGGAAAACACACGACTCCATAAAATCTTTTGGCGCATGATTTGTCTGGGATTAGGCACCGGCTTCGCCTTTTCCATCCTCTATTCTCTCATTGGAAAGTGGTTGGGCATGCTATTTTTTCAAGATGCTTTGGCAGGACATTATCTTCAGGTTCTGGGATGGCTCTGTCCATTTATGGCTGTCACCATGCTTTCCACCAGTTTTTATCACGGTTTGGGGCACCCGTTTCTTACCCTTATCATGCAGTTAACGCAAATCCTGCTACGCATTGGTGTGGTTCTTTTCTTCGTGCCTCTGTATGGTGCAAGCGCCTATTGCATTGGCTTACTCTTAATTCAAATTGCATTGTCGCTCACGTTCTTGCTTCTCTTTCCGCTTATAAGTAGCCACGCTGACAGTTGAAAAGAATAAAAAAACCTCGGTAAAACAACCAATTGGTCGTTCTACCGAGGTCTGCGATTCACGAATCTCGAATCGATTATACACGTGAAAGGTACTCACCTGTACGTGTATCAATTTTGATAACATCATCCTGCTCAACGAAAAGTGGAACATATACAGTTGCACCAGTCTCAACTGTTGCTGGCTTTGTAGCACCTGTTGCTGTATCACCCTTGAATCCAGGCTCTGTCTCTGTAATCTGTAACTCAACGAAAAGAGGTGGCTCAACTGCAAATACGTTTCCTTTGTGTGAGCATACTTTACACATTTCGTTCTCTTTTACGAATTTGAGGGCATCACCAACAGAGTCTCTTGTAAGATCAAGCTGGTCATATGTCTCAACGTCCATGAAGTGATAGAAGTCCTCATCTGAATATAAGAACTGCATATCCTTTCTGTCGATGTGTGCTGTTGGGCACTTCTCAGTTGGACGGAAAGTTTTCTCAACTACACCACCACTGATAATATTTTTTAATTTTGTTCTAACAAAGGCTGCGCCTTTACCAGGTTTAACATGCTGAAATTCGATAATCTGATAGATATTTCCTTCGTACTCGATGGTAACACCGTTCTTGAAATCGCCTGCTGAAATCATTCGATCTTCCTCCTTAATATCATGCGAGTAAAAAACTCTCTCATTCGTCCATTTTACTATAAAAAATACAGCTTTTCAAGTAATATTTTATTGGCAAACTGCACATATTACTTATTTATTTCTATTTTCAATATCGGTAATCATGTCTACACGTGTTGCATGTCTTCCGCCCATAAATTCTGCATCCAAGTATGCCTTCACGATATCTTTTGCTAACTCTGTACCTACAATACGAGCTCCAAAAGCAATAATATTGGCATTATTGTGCTCTTTAACAAGATGTGCTGTAGTAACATCTGAACACACAGCAGCACGTACACCATTTACTTTATTTGCAGCAATGGAAATTCCAACACCAGTTCCGCAGATTAAGATTCCGCACTCTGCCTCATTGTCCACTACTGCACGTCCTACGCGTTCTCCAATCTCTGGATAATTGCAGCTCTCATTAGAATCTGTTCCATAGTTTACAACTTCATGTCCCAATTCCTTCACATAAGCCATAATTTCATTTTTCATTTCTACAGCTGCATGATCATTTCCAATTGCAATTTTCATCTTTTTTTCCTCTCACCTAATTATTTTAAACACACATTTCGCTGGCGTATCACAATGCTACGCCTTTTCCGACAACCATAGTATCACGCACTTCATTTATGGTCAACCTTTACACATGCTTTCTTGCAGATGCATACTTACTTTTGAAAAGGCGACGATGTAACCAATAGCACCCCAAAATTGGCTTCTCCAAATATCGTTTTAGCACAATTTGAATCTCTTCCTTCGGATTAATTGGTTTCACCAAAATAGAACGAATCCCAGCCAAATTGGCACCTATGATATCTGTGAATATCTGATCCCCCACAAAAATCGTATTTGTTGTGTCGGTTCCCAATAATTCCATTGCCTTTCGATAGCCGGATGGCTTTGGCTTTCCTGCTTTGTAGATATACTGCTGATGCACCGCATCGTTAAACATTTTCACACGTGGTTCCTTATTGTTCGATAAGAATACGCAATGAAATCCCAGCTCATCCAAATGCGCAAAAAGTGCTTTGGCCCGATTGTCTGCTGGCTCTCCATGCATTACTAACGTATTGTCTATATCAAAAATCAAACCGCGATATCCATCCTTGTATAACGCGTCAAAATCTATTTCATACGTAGAGTCCAAGTATTCTCCTGGGTAAAAGAAGCTACACATACTGACCTCCTATTTCTTTTCTTTCTAATCACAAACTCAACCTATCATAGCAAAGGTTGTTCGCTTTGTCTAGTTCTCATCTGGCAAAGTAGGGAATAACATTGCCTATTTGCCGCCTTTTCGGTTATGTATCATACAAAAAATGTGGCAGGCTGAGCGATATCCCAAGTTTAAGATACCGCTCAATCTGCCACAGCTTACGTCACTCTTATAATACAAAGTTCTCTCCCGAATGAAGCACGGTTTTATCAGAAGAATTCGCACGATCCCCCACGAAGAACTGATATTGTTTCAAAATGCTATCCTGCTCCATGCTACTGATTGCTTTTTGGACATCAAGACTCTCAATATCACTATCGCGTCCCTTCATCTCATAAATCTCGCCTGCGAGATATTGTTTTGAATACTCAAACGCATTAAATGTCTGATGGCTTCTTGCCTCAGCAATCTCCTGATCTGTAACCACATGTTTGGGTGCTTCCGCCTCAACAACTGGTGCTTCCAAATAAACGAGTTGCTGCCTTCTCAGTTCATCAATCTTTATGGAATTGTAATCATAAAATCCTGCATTTGGACGAATTCCTGATATATTCATTCCCTAACTACTTTCCTTTGTTGCTTCTTCTATCTTCTTTATATATCGAAAATTTTCCTATTTTTATTTAGCTTTTACACTAACATTTTCTTCAACTCATTCATAAATGTGTTAACATCCTTAAACTCACGATACACGGATGCAAAACGCACATATGCGACTGGGTCCAAGTCTTTAATCTTATCCATCAAAATCTCTCCAATAAGATTGCTTGGAATCTCCTTTTCCTCGCGGTTAAAAATCTCTACCTCAACCTCATCAATTAATGTAGTAATCTGTTCTACAGAAATTGGACGTTTGTGGCATGCACGCAATACTCCTGCCTCAATCTTTGCACGATCGTATTGCTCACGATTATTATCCTTCTTGATTACGATGAGTGGAATGGTCTCAACCTTCTCATATGTGGTAAAACGTTTTCCACAATCATCACAAAGTCTACGACGACGGATGGAATTATTATCATCTGCCGGTCTCGAATCAATTACTCTAGTATTCTCACTGCTGCAAAACGGACACTTCATATATCTAGTACCTCCCGACCTTAACATACACTAAATTAAGTATAAGTTAAGTGTTTTGCAGTGTCAACAAAAAACCGTGTATTTTTTACTATTTTTTATCGCAAAAATACCCCCGTTGCACTCCCATTTTTAGTACTATTTTACAGTCATTTTGTGCATCGAGGGTAATCTTAGCCATACTTTAGGTCAGGTGTTTTATAAATTATACGTTAAAGCGGAACAAAATAACATCGCCATCTTTTACGACGTACTCTTTTCCTTCCATTCCAACAAGTCCTTTATCTCTTGCTGTAGAAAGGCTTCCCAATTCTAAGAGGTCTTTGTAGTTTACAACCTCTGCCTTAATGAATCCACGTTCAAAGTCTGTATGTATCTTTCCTGCTGCCTGTGGAGCCTTTGTTCCTTTTGTAATTGTCCATGCTCTACACTCATCCTCACCAGCTGTAAGGTAACTGATAAGTCCAAGTAAGCTATAGCTTGCTTTAATTAATTTCTCAAGACCTGACTCTTTTAATCCAAGATCCTCAAGGAACATCTGCTTCTCATCGTCATCAAGTTCTGCAATCTCCTGCTCAATTTGCGCGCACATAACGAATACTTCGCTATTTTCCTCAGCAGCAAGCTTACGTACATTCTGTACATGCTGATTGCTAGCGCCATCATCTGCCAAATCATCCTCTGCAACATTTGCTGCATAAATTGTTGATTTTGCAGTGAGAAGATTGTAAGACTTAAACCATTCTACCATATCATCATCTTCTGGCACTTCAAAGGTTCTTGCCATCTTTCCGTCTTCAAGGTGTTTCTTAACTGCCTCAAGAAGTTCCATTTCCTTTGCAAGAGTCTTATCCATACGTGCCTGCTTGCAAACCTTTGCAATACGACGATCCAAGATCTCGATATCGGAGAAAATCAGCTCTAGGTTGATTGTTTCAATGTCACGTGCTGGATTAATGCTTCCATCTACGTGCACAATATTGGTATCCTCAAAGCAACGTACTACATGTACGATAGCATCTACTTCACGAATGTTTGCAAGGAACTGGTTTCCAAGGCCTTCGCCTTTACTTGCGCCTTTTACAAGACCTGCGATATCTACAAACTCGATTACTGCTGGTGTTACTTTCTTTGTATGATATAACTCTCCAAGTAATTTAATTCTCTCATCTGGTACGGCTACAATTCCCACATTTGGATCAATGGTACAGAATGGATAGTTTGCAGATTCCGCGCCTGCCTTTGTTAATGCGTTGAATAATGTACTTTTTCCCACGTTTGGTAAACCAACGATTCCTAGTTTCATGTATATCTCCTTTTTGGGGACGGTCCTTTTTCCACATGGATGTGTACTTTGGCACAGCTCTCCCCACCATTTTTTCTAATCTAACTCGTAAATGTTAACATAGAAATAAGAAAAACTCAATATTATGGTATTTACTTTTTCCCAAAAATGCCTTACCATTACAGCAACGATATATCTAAACAATCTATTCGTTTTAATTGATTCAATCAGTCTATTATTTTGAATTATCTAATCATTTTTAACATTTCCACCCAAGGTACCAAGCTTTATATCACAATTATTCGTTTTATAGCTTTTACATTTCTTCGCTTTTTTGTTTCAGTGTTTTTACATTTTTTCAAGATTTCATTTTATTGTTATTATTTCATTATTTTCATTATTATTCCAATCACTATTATCAAATTACTATTTCAAAATCATTATTAAGGAGGTATTTATTTGCCCAGAAAAAAGCGAAAATTATCATCAACTGGCATTTATCATGTTGTAATCAAAGGTACAAATAGCCAGTTATTATTTGAAGAAAGAAAAGATTATCTAAAATATATTAGATATTTTGGAGTATCAGAAATCACTATGCGGTTACAAAATCTATGCCTATTGCCTCATGTCTAATCATATTCATCTGCTTATTCATACTTCCTCCACGCCTCTTGAATTAGTATTCAAAAAGATAAATACTACCTATTCCTGCTGGTTTAACATGAAGTATCAACGTTCAGGCCCACTTCAGGATGGCCGATATTACAGCGAGCCGGTGGATGACATCAGATATTTTTTATGTGTGTTGCGCTATATCCATTATAACCCGTCAAAGGCTGGACTTGAAAAGTATCCCGGCGAAAAATATGAATGGAACAGCTATTTTTCCTATACACAGTCATTACCAGATTTCACAGATACCTCAATAGTATTAGAAAAAATGGGCGGTCTTGAAAACTTTATTGAATTCCACAACTCATCGCCCTCCGATGATTGCCTTGATATTAATAAGATAAAAAAGCGTATTCCTGATGACGTAGCCATGGCTATCATCAAAGAAACCTGTAATGTAGAAGCCACAACAGACGTAGCAGAATTATCTACCATACAAAGAAATCAATATGTTCGACTTTGTAAAGAAAAAGGCGTTTCTGCTCGACAGCTAAATCGTCTAACAGGAATTCCTCGAGGCATAATAGATAGAATTTTGGCGAATAAACTTTAAGTTCATTCGCCAAGCATCTTCAGTATTTATGCCAAAGTACACATCCTCATGCCAAAAGGACCGTCCCCAAACGTACCTATTACAACTACTTCCGCATCTTCGGCTGGATATTCAAGCCCCTGTGTCAATTCGAATTCAAGCCCCTGTGCACAACACGCAGTTGCATCCTGTATTAATACGTAATGATAAGTCAATCCCGTAGGTTCATAAAAGGAACTGTAATGTTTCCCTTTAATCTTTATCGTCTTGCCAACATATTTATCTGGCTCAGACATAAGCTGGAATACTGTAGCATAAACCATATCACTACTCATAACCGATATATCTATATCCACATTTGAATCCGCCTTGTTATTATCCGCTTGCGATTCTTGCTTATCTCCTACTACAGATGAATTTGACACGCCTTCTGAGATTGATGGTGTATCTCCAACTGACTTCTCTTCCTGTGCGCTCTTATCTATTTCACTCTGCAAAACAGCATCTACAGAATTGTTGTTCTTTACTGCCCTGCCAGAATCACTCTTTCCACATCCTGAACATATAATTGCAGTAAATATTGCAATACCTATAATCCTATTTAATCTCTTCATCTATTGCACAACCTTTCTTACAAGATAACAAATAAAAAACACGACCATATCACATGCCACTATGGTTGAGCCAACCGGTGTTGATGCAAGAATTGATATGATAATTCCCGCAAAGGCACAGACAACAGAAATAGCTGCGGAGCATATTACTACGCTCTTAAAATTTTGTAAGATACTCATAGCTGATAGTGCTGGGAAAATGATAAGAGCAGAAATCAAAAGCGAACCAACAAGATTCATTCCAAGTACTATTACTACTGCAATCATAATCGCAATCAGTAGATTATATCTATTTGCAACGTTTCCAGTTGCAGTCACAAAATTCTCATCAAAAGTCACTGCAAAGATTCTGTTATAAAGAGCGATAAATGCAATTATCATTATTACGGATAAAAGCACACATAGTCTGACCTCTGACTCTGTCAGTGTGAGAATTGAAGTTGAGCCAAAAAGCGTCGAACAAACGTCTCCAGACACATTGGAGGATGTAGAAAACACATTCATTAATAAATAGCCGATAGCAAGAGCCCCTACCGATAACATTGCAATTGCCGCATCGCCTTTTATCCTGGCATTTTGTCCTGTCTTTAATAAAAGTATTGCCGTAATAATGGTTACCGGCAAAGTGAGCACGGATGCATCCGCAAGTTTAAGTACCGATGCAATAGCCATTGCTCCAAATGCTACATGTGATAATCCATCGCCAATAAAAGAGTATCTTTTTAATACAAGTGTTACCCCAAGAAACGATGAGCATAATGCAATCAAAACACCGACCACAACAGCATATCTAACAAATGGGAATCCGAAATAAAACTGTAACTGCCCAAACATATCCTGCATTTTACTTTTCCTCCCCTGTTGCTTTAATTCCCAGCTTTTTTGCTATATCGCTTTTTAAATAATCTTTTGTCGTTCCATGAAATATTTCATTCTTTCCGATGTGAAGAACATGGCTTGTAAAATCCAATACCGTGTGCAAATCATGTGAGACCATGATAATTGTAATTCCAGACTTATTCAGTTCTTTCGTCAACTCATAAAAGTCTGCTGTTACTTTTGGGTCAAGACCACTTACAGGTTCATCCAAAAACAGTATCTTATCCGAAGCGCACAAAGCCCTTGCTAAAAGCACTCGCTGCTGTTGCCCCCCTGAAAGATTCCTGTAGCACTTTTTACGAAGTTCCCAAATTCCCATTCGCTCCATATTTTTCTTAGCTGTATCTTTTTCTTTCTTTGTATAGAAAGGCCTCCAACCTAAACCAGACAACATTCCTGACAGTACTATTTCCCAGACAGATGCAGGGAAATCCTTTTGAACAACCGTCTGCTGTGGGAGATATCCGATGCCTTTTTCCTTAAATTTTATTTCTCCGGATATTGGTTTATTTAAATGAAGAAGCGTCTTTACAAGTGTACTTTTGCCTGCACCATTCTCTCCAACTATACATAAATAATCCCCTTCGTCCACCTTAAAGCTGATATGATCCGCTACCGTTTTCCCTTCATATCCTATCGATAAATTCTTTACTTCTAACACCTGCGACCTCTCCCTTCAGCTACTATTTAAGCACGTTCTTTAATACTTCAAAATTCTTTTCCATAATGCTTAGATAAGTAACTCCATTTGCTACATCCTTTGAAGTGGTAGACTGCATAGAATCAAGAACTAAAATATCCTGATCTTTTGATGCAGTATTTTTAATAATGGTCTCTGCAATCTTCTTATCCGAACTTTCGATTACAAGCACATGTTTCAGTGAAAGTTCATCCACTTTTCCAGCAAGGAATGTGATTGTTTCGAAACTTGCTTCTGTTTCCGCACTACATCCTACAAATGCTGCATAATAATCGATTCCATAATCGTCAACGAAATATCTGAATGGAAATCTGTCTCCAAATAGTACCGTTTTAGTAGCTGCATAGTTTACTGCCTCTGCATATTGACTATCAAGCTGTGAAAGTTTTGCAATATAGCCATCCGCGTTATTCTTATAGACATCTGCATTTTTCGAATCCATTTTTGCAATGGCATCACCAATAACCTTTACTAAAGTCTGAGAATTCTTAAGAGATAACCAGACATGCTCATCATATTCTGTTTCTTCCTCTTCATCCTCACCTTCTTCCTCTTCTTCCTCGCCCTGCATTCCTTCTACAACTTCTTCCTCTTTAACGGAATCTCCCAAGGAATCAAGCAAATTAATGACTTTCATGTCCTTATTTTGGGCTTCTGCTAATGCATCTTCTACCCATTCATCCGATTCGCCACCAACATATAGAAACAAATCACAGTTTGATATCTTTGCCATGTCAGCTGCTGTAGGCTGGTAATTGTGAAGGTCAACGCCATTATCCAATAAAAGCGTGATTTCAAAATCATCTGCTTTGTCACCTACAACTTCTCGAACCCAGTCATACTCTGGGAAGATAGTACATACAACACTATACTTTTTTGCACCACTACTCGTAGAACTATTTCCATCACCGTTTGTAGAATTATTTCCACATGCACAAAGTAATCCCATGCAAAGTGCAAGCGCTAATGCCATAACTAATATTCTATTTTTCTTCATTGATTTAATCTCCATTTCTATTTTTTACACGACAAAAAAGCCTAGTATCCCTAGACAATCAAAAAACAGAAGTTAGATTCAATTAAGCATTTTTACCTTTAGTTTTACTGGGGAATCGTGAGCAATGGCATCCGAAAATACTGCCATACTCTCCTGTGCAAGACTGCACAAACATAGAGCAACCGCTATAGTCGCAATTGCCATAGAAAGCTTATCTAATATATTTTCTGCCATCTGCATCATTTCGCAAATAGGACAGTTTTCTCCGCTACAGTCATGATGGGCATTACATGAAAGAAAGGCAACGGAAAAAAGCATTGTCACTACAATGATAGCCGCACCAATTATGCCTGCTAATTTCTTAAATTCTCTCATGCTTACACCTCTCTTCCTGCTTTTTTACAATCCAAGCATACTCCAACGAGCTCGATTTGCATTGTTTTTCTTCCAAACAAAAATGCAAGTCATTCGCATTTCACAATAACACCTCCGTAAGAAAATGTCAATGAATTTGCAAACAACTTGCATATTTTAAATTATAGTTATCTACCAATTTAGAATTTAGTCGACACTCAAGCTCATTCGCCAATCGTTTTCATTGTTAAAGCCAAAGTGCACATCCTCATGTAAAAAGGACCGTCCCTAAATTACTGTTATGCGAAATCTACATTTGGGATTTGAATCCAGAATTGATTCCATTCTAACAACTTCATATTGTCGTTCCGGAATAAGTTCATTCAATTCACAGAGAATACTTTGCCTAGAACACTCACAGAGTCTGACACAATTGATATGAGCCTCTGTGTGAAGCGGGCAATTACACTCTTTAAATATGATATCGAACACTTTTCCCGATTCAACAACACAACCATCTACACCATTAACTTCATGAATACGACTGAAGAAAGTGTCCAGATTTGCATCACACTCATAGAAAAGTGCTGCATACAAGTGCTTTAGTGCATCTTTTGCACAGCTAGCTGCACACTTGGAAAACAAGCGGCTGCATTCTTCCTCACTCATCTTTGACAGGCCTTCGTTAATATCCAAAAACCATCTGTTAAAAAATTGTTCCATAATAACCTCACTTTCATGCCAAAAGGACCGTCCCTACCATCTTTAGTTTTAATTAATCCACCACTCAGGCGTCAGCTCACCCAGTTTCATAATCTTATCCTTCGCATAATCAATCATAATTTCAATTTCTTGATACTTTCCTGCCATTATTTGAACCATAAGTTCTCGGCATGCCCCACACGGAGCGCCAGTAGAGCCATCTGGAAGAATACATATAATTTTATCTATTTCTTGCTCACCATTTGTAATCATATTAAAAATGGCATTTCGCTCCGCGCATATGCCAAGTGATGAGCAGGTATCGATACAAACTCCTGTATATATTTTTCCTGATTTTGAAAGCACTGCAGCTGCTACTTCTCCACAAGTAACATACTCTGATATTTTTCGCTCATTTAATACTGCTTTCGCAGCCTCATACATGTCTGTCCATATTTTTTCCATAAATTTCTCCTTATTATCTGTTTTTTCTTTATTCTTTATGTTGTCCTGTTATCTCGATTGGATTTCCGTCAGGATCCTCAAATGTAAAATACCAGTAATGTGAAAATACGTTTAAATATCTAATCGGTGTTATATTAAGACCGATTCTCAGATTAGATATCCGCTGATATTCATTGTCTAAATCTTCTACTCCCAAATTTATAAATACTTTTTTGGGATTAGCGGCATTCGCAATACTACTCATATCATCATATTCTTTATATACTGGCCCCTTGGTCATTTTTTGATTTGGATGTTGTTCGTCATAATATCCATTCATAAGACATAGATTTAGGCCTGGCGTATTGAAAATTGCAAATCTTTTCCCATTAATAGCACTTACTTTCATATCAAACAGTTTTTCATAAAAACTTAGTGATTCATCAAAATTTTTAACAACTAGATATATTGATCCATACATTTTTCTCTCCTTAAAATCTAATGCTATAAATATGTTTTTTCATCTGCTTTTTGAACTGTCTATTTCTTATTGCCCTCTCGACCTCATCCAATATATGCGTCTTAAATTGCTATATCCACTAAAAGTCAATGAGTTGTGAATATACTTGATGAAATGATGAAAAAGCGAAAAACATCACTTTGGGTTTCTTACATAGCAATAGGAGCTCCCTCTAATTAGAAAACTCCATACAATTCTTTATCATTTTCA
>JAZUHO010000020.1:0-1857 GCA_045641745.1 Agathobacter sp.
AGAATTGTTGGAACATTTGAATCCTGGTGGCAAAGTAATTATTGGTGATATTGCATTTGAATCAAAAAAGGAAATGAAGGAGCAGCTTAAGGAGGTTCCGAAGTCTTTGAGAAAGCATGATTTTCCATTGCTTCATCAGGAGGCGGTAAAGGACTTCCCAGAGTTGAGTTGGACCAAGATTTCTGGATGCGCTGCAATTATGGAAATAGAACGATAATATAAGGAGGAGCTGCAAGGGATATTCTTTGTGGCTCTTTTATTTTTGCGTGCAAAGCACGCTTGCAATGAAAGTGATGGAGAGACTTGTTATGAATTATGGTGCAATAAAATATTGTGATGTGGCAAATGGCATTGGCTGTAGAACGGTACTATTTGTTTCGGGGTGTAGAAATCATTGTAAAGGTTGCTTTCAACCAGAAACCTGGAATTTTCAGTATGGAAAACCGTTTACCCAAGAAGTAGAAGCGGAAATTTTTGCGTCTTTGCAACCAGATTATGTGAGTGGAATCACGCTATTAGGTGGGGACCCCTTCGAAGAGGAGAATCAAAGAGGACTTGTTCGCTTTATGCAAGAGCTTCGACGCCGTTTTCCTAATAAAAATGTATGGGCATATTCCGGATATGTATATGAAGATTTGATTCCGGGAGGAAGAAAGCATTGTGAGGTTACAGATGCTTTGTTGGAGACGATTGATATTCTTGTAGATGGTAGATTTATAGAGGAACAAAAGGATATTCGCCTAAAATTTCGCGGATCTGTAAATCAACGCATAATTGATTTGAAAAAAACCAGAGAACTTGATACAATCGTACTTGCTATGGAATAAGCCAGGGACATTAAGAATGCGTATTGAGGAGAATGTTTATAATGAAGAAGCGCTGGAAAGCATTTATGTCGATTGTGTGCTATACAGTAGGTCTTGTGGCCGCAATCTATTTGGGTGGATGGATTATGTTAATTCAGCCAATTAATGAAATATGGGTAGCATATCAACTGAAGACACTTAGCTGGCACATGTTATTGGTGGCAATTGTGAAGATTGCGTTGTCAACAACGGTTGCAGGGGCTGTGTGGTGTGCTGGATATATTGGATATAACCATTTTATTGGGACTGAGGATGAATATGATCGGCTGATGGCGGAATTAAAGAGAGAGCGTGAGGCAAAGAGAGCACAGAAGCGAGAAATGAAGCGTAGTACGCATTCAGACTCAAACAATGAATAAAGCCAGAGAAAAGAGAGGAATCGAAATTGATTTTACGAATACCAGAATATTATGATGAATTTTCGTGTATAGCAGATAAATGTACGGACAGTTGTTGCGCAGGATGGGAAGTGAATGTGGATGAGGAGTCTCATGATTACTATTGCACCGTACCAGGCGAAATCGGAGAACGTTTACGTGCAGCCATGTATCAGGATGAAGAAGGTGATTATGGATTCAAGCTACAGGAGAAAGAGCGTTGTCCGTTTTTAAATAATAAGAACCTATGTGATTTAGTGATTGCGATGGGAGAAGAATCTCTGTGTGAGGTATGTACAGATTACCCTCGCTTTTTCTGGGATTATGCCAATGTAAGACAAAAAGGAATTAGTATCTCCTGTGAGGAAGCGGGGCGTATTATGTTTTCCAAGGAAGAGCCGCTTACCTTTGTGGAAATTCAGCTGGAAGATGGCATGGAGCAGACAGAAGAATTGCTGGAAGATTCCAGTGATGAAGAAATGGAATGTGCCTATGTATGCGATGAGGAGGAAGAAGAGGACCCAAATTGGATTGCATACTTGGAATTCGCACAAAAGAATGCAATTCTATTATTGCAGAACCGTGAGGAAGAGATTGGAATTCGAGTAAATCGT
>JAZUHO010000021.1:0-17682 GCA_045641745.1 Agathobacter sp.
CGACATGGCTACGATCCGACTTATCGGTAGCACCTTTCTTGGTTATTATAATACATCTTTTGTTGAAAATGTCAAAATCATTCCACTGAACTTTTTTCTTGAAAATTTAAATTTCGTGTGCAATTCAACTGACGGATTAAACTTAAATTTATTTCACCATCCCATTCCAATTCTTTGCAATAGCATCTGCATTACTTTCAAGATCCGCAGTACCGTCCAATTCAATTTTTATACACGACATATTTTTCATCCATTCTCGTTGCTCTCTCAAGTTAGGAGAGCCATCTTCCTCGTATCTTCGATTATCTTCCAGAAATTTCAGATGGCTTACATACATATCTCCACCTTCAAGGACTCTTTCACCGAAACGTTCTACTGCCCTGTCATGAACACGCTGTACTCGAGTATTAGGCTCGACATAAAGAAAGACCATCATCTCAAACTTGTCATCAAACGCATAGTGAAAAGAACTCATCGAGCCCGCCATCACAAAATGTTCATATGGCGCAATAGCACTGCTCAGTCTGCTTATCTTTTCCTCTTTCGTATACATTTGCGTATATGGATTATCTGTATTCTGCTTCCAGATATAATCGTCCACATCAAAATATGGATACCCCAATTTTTGCGCAACTACTTTTCCAAGCGTTGTCTTACCACTTCCGGATGGGCCAATTATCATAATTCCAGTTGACATGTTTACACCTCATGAATCCGTAATAAATTTGAATTTGTTATCGCACCGAAAATTAGAATTTGCTCACTCTAAAAGTCGTTTCAAAATTTGCTTTCTATCATTTATGAACATAGATGTGACTTGATAACTTTCCGTTTCTTCATACTCACATTGATGAATAATACCATCGTCAAATGTCAGAATTTCAGCATCTGGAAGCCCAAGTATAATAGGCGAATGCGTTACTATAAAAAATTGAGCACCTTCTTTTCTACATCTATCTATTTCCATTAACAAAGTCAACTGTCTCTGTGGTGATAATGCCGCCTCTGGCTCATCCATAAAATATATCCCATTCCCCTTAAAAGAATTCTGCATAGCAGACAAAAAACTTTCTCCATGAGAGCTTTTATGAAAATGCATAGGTCTTCCACCTGGTCCCGCCGAGTATTCTTCTTCCTTGGTAGCAACATTATAAAAGCTTTCCGCACGTAAAAAGTATCCCCATTTAGCTCTAATTGTCTTAGACAAGCGAATTGCATCACATAGTTTAGAGTGAGAGTCATATGTCGAAAATGAATAATTACGTGTTCCGCCCTCTGGGTTAAAACCATCTGCTACTGCCATAGCTTCTAATAAGGTCGATTTTCCACTTCCATTTTCACCAACAAAAAACGTTACAGTTTTATGAAACTCTATCTTATCCAACTCGCGAATTGATTCAATATTTCGAAGATAGCTTTCTTCAGGAATTTTATCCCAATTAATTGAAACTTGTTTTATATACATGGCCTACTTAATCCCTTTCAATTCACAGAAAAATTTGTTATCCCACTTTTCTTCAACATCATCATAACAACGAATAATTGCAATAATTTTTCCAGTAAACTCCTTAACTGGTTGCTCGACACCCAATACCTAGCTGTATGGATATCCTTTTCACATATAAATGGGCGTGGTGCTTTCATCTCTGTACTTTTTTTCACAGCATAGTGTACATATAGCATTAAATACAAACAATACTATTCCTATAACTGCAAACATTACCGACTCTAATATCTTTTTATCATTTCTATATCTCAAAAATTGTATGCTTTGTCATAATCATTTATGGTCATTTTTCTAGTATTCATAATATCCCTCTTATTTTAGAAAACTGGGAGTTATTTGTGATTATTTTAACATAAAAAGGAAGAAACTGCATAAATAATAGTAAAAAAAAGGCTACAGAGAATTCGTTACCTATTATCCGTAACGAATCTCTGTAGCCTTCGCTTTTTCCTTATTTCCAGGTATATGTAATTGTCAAATGATTATCCTTATATGCAATGTCTGCGGTACTGCCACACACAATCGGCATGGTTGGAGGAAGATGCCCGATATCCGCATCCATAATAATTGGAACCCCAAACTCCTTAAGTGGATCCACAAATGCGCGGTACTGATTGATTCCAAACATTTCTTCATGGTACAAGCGCGGTCTTCCAATCACGAATCCACGAAGATGTTCAAACCATCCTGCATTCTTAAGCTGCCATAGCACTCTTCGAATTCCCATCAGGTTCAGGTCGCAAGCCTCAATAAACCATATGATACCGTCGTCCTGATAACGTTCATTAAACTCACGAACCTTATCAAATTGTGTTCCACAAAGGGTACTTAACACATCCAAACATCCACCAATCAAGCGTCCCGACATCTGAATTCCTACAGTCTCATCATATCCCGCTGGGACATAATGACTCATCTCCACTTTTTCTGTAGTGTGAAAAGGCGCATAAGGGTGCTCTTCATCCTTTAACCCTTCTAGTTCAAAATATGCATAACTCTCCACTACGTTTGTCTTTCCTGTCATTACGTCAAACTGTGCTTGTAACGATGGATGCCAGGTGCTCATTCCATAAATGCTGGCACACTGTCCATAAAAGGATGCTGTGTCCGCAATTGTAGCAAGCAAAAAGGTAAAATTCGTACAATCCGAATATCCAACAAACCACTTTGGCTTTGCTTCCTTTATCGCTTCAAAATCTATGAATGGTACCATCTCACACATCAGCTCCCCGCCACCGCAGGAAATCAAAACTTCTGATTTATCATCTGTGTACCATTGATTCAATTCCTCTCCACAAAGTTCCGGAATATTGCTAATTCCTATTCCCTCTCCTACATAGCAGTTAGGTCCAATTGCTGTCTGATATCCCATCTCATGGAATTTCTTCAACGCTGCCTGAAAACCACTGTAGTACGGTTCTGTGTTGCATCCAAAGGATGGCGCAACAAAACCAATCGTTCCATTTTCTTCTAAAAACTTAGGATATCTCATCAAGTCCTCCTTATGCTGGTTGGAACTTAGCCATGTTCTTGTGCTTCTGCACCAAATAATGTGAGAATAATTGAACATTATTCCAAATGGATAGTTCCTTATGATAATTAAAATTCGTATAGTATACAATTCCTTGCCGATTGCACCAGTTATAAATATCAGATAGGCTTAAGTTGTGCATCGTACGGATATTGTTCATAAAGATTTCAACCTTAGAAATCTCATCCTCATTTTTTACAAAAAGGTGAAAAATTGTGTTTGGACATTCGATTAAAACCTGTCCTCTTGAATGAAAATTTCTCATAGTACTCGCCCTCCGTTCTTGTTACTATGGTACTACTTTTCATTCCGATTTTCTAGTCATTTCACAAATTTTGTGGTACTTTTTATCTACTATCTAGATATTGACTTGCACACACCCTCATAATCAAAATGTGGTATGAAGCTCTCGCTCGCAACATCTTCCTCTTGTATAAATCCACAATTGACCCCTAAATCAATGGCATAGTTTACAAGTTTCTCATATTCTTCTTGCGTCACTTTTCGATTTAGCTCCGGATAATTTTCTACATGCTTCAGTGGCGTATATTGGCTCATTAAGCTTTGGTATATCCTATTGTTATATTCATCATATAAATACTGCACGATTTGCTTTGCACCAGAAAACTGCCCAGGCAAAAGCAGGTGTCTTACAATTACGCCTTTTCCAATAAGTAGATCATCGTCATGTTCTCGATAGATACCATGCTCATATAGCATGCCTCGATTTCCTTTTAATATCCGTTCTCTAGAAAAAGCGTCGCCCTCTTTATAAAATAAGCAATTGGGCTGCTGTCGTATCATCTCAGCAATGGCAGCCTTTGCCTTCACTGGATAGTCAAAAGCTTTCGAATATTTTTGTGCTACTGCTCCATCGATATATTTAAAATCCGGCAAATAGACATCCACAATTCCTTCTAAAGCCTGAATGGCCTCCACTTCTTCGTATCCGCTGGTATTATAAACAATTGGAAGTTGAAGTCCTTGTCTTCTTGCAGATTCAACTGCTTTTATTACATGTGGAAGAAATTGTCCCGGTGTAACTAAATTAATATTGTTCGCATCCTTTTCTTGCAGTTCCAAAAAGATTTCTGCCAGCCGCTCGTCTTCCACCTCTAACCCAGAAACGCCTTGCGCAATCTCCTCATTCTGGCAATACACACAATGAAGAGAACAGCCACTAAAAAACACTGCTCCAGAGCCCTTGGTTCCTGAGATACATGGTTCTTCCCAATAATGTAGGGCAGCACGCGCAAGCTTTACTTTGCTCGAAACTCCGCATACTCCGGTTTGTAATTTCATTCGATTCACGCCACACTGTCGTGGGCACAACGTGCATTTATTATAATTTAAATTCATAGCTTACCCCTTGCTGAATAATAGAAAAAAATATACAATAAAATTGAAAAGGAGGACGTGTTATGAGTCAAAATAATTGTATGGTCGCACAATCCGGTGGCCCAACAGTAGCAATCAATGCTAGTTTAGCAGGTGTTATTCAAGGAGTCCTCGACTCAACTGAATACGATATCTGTTATGGTGCGGTGAATGGAATTCTCGGAATCTTAAATGAAAATTACATCAATCTCACACAACGTATACAGGAGGATGGATGTTCCATTGAAAAGTTGCAAATAACTCCAGCAATGTATCTTGGGTCTTGCCGTCATAAACTTCCTGATTTTCAAGTAGATGAGGCTCCTTATCAATTCATCTTTGAACAATTTGCAAAGTATGATATCAAAGCCTTCTTCTATATCGGTGGAAATGATTCCATGGATACGGTATTAAAGTTATCTGATTATGCCAAGAAAATCAATAGCAATATTCGTATTATTGGTGTTCCAAAGACCATCGACAATGATCTCATGATAACCGATCACACACCTGGTTTCGGTTCTGCAGCAAAGTACATTGCAACCTCTCTGCTTGAGATTGCGCATGATACTTTTATCTATAATGTCAAATCGGTAACTATCGTTGAAATTATGGGTCGCGATGCTGGTTGGCTCACTGCAGCCTCTGCACTTGCCCGCAATACCTATAATACTGCTCCACACCTTATTTATCTTCCAGAGGTAGCCTTTAACAAGGAACAATTTATAGAAGACGTTCGTCAAATGCTCACAGTACAAAACAATGTTATTGTCGCCGTATCGGAAGGTATTCATGATGCAGATGGCAACTATATTACCGCTGGCGAAGCTGTCGCAGATACTTTTGGACATCAGCAGTTAAGTGGTGCTGGTAAAGCACTAGAATATCTCGTAAAAGACCATCTTGGAGTAAAGGTTCGTTCCGTGGAAGTAAATGTTCTTCAGCGTTGCGCTGCACATTCCGCAAGCTTGACTGATATCAAAGAGTCCTTCACCCAAGGAATCAAAGCTGTTGAATATGCCACAGAAAATGTAACTGCATCCATGGTTACCATTACTCGAACATCGAATTCGCCATACACAGTTTCTTATGGACATTACGCCATCAAAGATATTGCCAATGAGGCAAAGTCCGTTCCTGTTGAATGGATTAACGACTGTGGAAACGATGTTACAGACGAGCTTATAGCATATATTCAACCTCTCATTCAGGGAGAAGTTTCCATTACTTATGAAAATGGTCTTCCAAATTATATGAATATTGCACACTTAATCTAGATATTGTAAAATGAAGTTGTAGAAAGCAGGCATCTTTCGCCTGCTTTTCTATTTATGAAATATAGAAAAGGGAAATTGAATCTATACAAAGGAGGCATATACATGGCCAAGCATACACGTAGAAACATTCCAAGGCTTGTAACATTTATTGCAGTTGACCTTGTAATTCTGCTACTAGTTATTTACTTTGGATTTGTCATTTTCTTTCGGAGTCACTACTTCTGGCATACTTCTATCGGAAGTGTCTCATGTGGCGGCAAAAGTGTAAGTTATGTAACCGAACAAAACGAACAAAATGTAAATGATTACCTATTAACCATTTATGACTGCAATGGAAACAAATTCCATTTAACCGGTCGTGATTTTGACTGCAAATATGTGAACTCTGGAGCCGAGGAATCGATTCTAAAAAAGCAGAATCCATTTACCTGGCCTGCACACATTAAAGGAAAAACGCAGCACAATATCACAGGTTCCATCTCTTATGACACGGATAAGTTAAAACAGGCAATTCAAGCTCTGGGCATCTTTTCCCAGGATTACATTAAGGCTCCTGTTGATGCGCAAATCAAACTTACCGACAAAAGTTATGAAATCATCCCTGATGATAAAGGAAACACACCAATTCTTGATAACATTCTTACGGAAGTTATAGATTGCATCGAGCAAGGGGAAGTCACTCTTACCCTCTCAGATGCCTGCTATGTACAACCTAAGGTTCTAGCATCAGATGATGCGCTCAAAGGAGTTGCGGATCAAATTGATGCTTACACAAGTGCCGTAATTACATACAATATTGACGGTGCCGAAGAAAAGCTCACAAGCGAAAAGATTTTCAAAATGCTTCAAATTGAAGGTACACAGGTGACAATCAATGAGAAAGAAGTTGCCAAATATGCACAATATCTTGCAAGCACCTACAATACCTATGGCAGAAAGCGTGCTTTCAAAACAACAGTAGGTGATGTTGTTGAAGTAAGTGGCGGTGATTATGGTTGGGTCGTTCAAAAGGCGGAGGAAGCCGCTCAAATTATCAAAGACCTTACAGCGGGAAAACCTGTCTCACGTGAACCAGTTTACGAGCAAACAGCAAACGGACGCGGCGAAAAGGAAATCGGTTCCACCTATTTGGAAATTGACTACACAAACCAGCACTTCTACTACTACAAGGATGGAAGTCTTGTTTTAGATAGTGATATTGTATCTGGCACCATGAGTACTGGGCTTGGTTCTCCAGACGGAATCTTTAAGATTCAGTATTGTAAACGAAATGCCGTGTTAAAAGGCGAGACCTACACGACTCCAGTAGCCTACTTTATGCCATTTGCATATAATATAGGTTTCCACGATGCCACCTGGCGTAACGGAAAATTCGGAGGCGAATATTATAAAACTGGCGGATCACATGGATGTATCAATCTTCCTGCTGACGTAGCCAAGAATCTTTATGATAATCTTTCCAAAGGAACTCCTGTTGTCGCTTACTACCGCGAACCAGTTGTTCTCACATCAGAAAGCGCAAAAATTGGTAACGCAAAATCCTACGTTGCTCCACAACAATAGCACATCCTAATATAAGTTAAAAAGAGCCGATGCTCCATTTGGAACATCGGCTCTTATAGCATCTATTTGTTTTTCAGTGCGTCGGCTTTTACCGCTGCGATAATTTGGTCTTTCATTTCGTGGGCTTTGTTTTTGATACGGCTTGAAGCTGTACGAGATGTCAAGATACCAGCCACCAACTTAGAAGCGGTTGTATATTCTCCAAGGCGAAGCGACATACTTGCAAGAAGATAATCAACTGTAGTCTGATCCATTCCACAGATTGGGAACATTTCCGCTGCAACAGCCTTCATCATTCCATCATAGGCCTGACGATAGAATTCGTCCTCTTCTTTCTTCCACGTATCCACAACAGCCTGATCCTCTGCAGATTCTACTTCTACCTGCTCAATTTTACCACGAATTAACCATGAGATTTTCAAACAGGTATATGCCTTCTCACTGTTGGCACCATGCTTCACAATTGTGTTGAAAAGCGAAAGCTTGGTTCTTTCGATTGCCTGATCATAATCAAACACAGTAAGTCCATTCGGAATTTCCATATCGTGTACGTTCATTTTCTTACATACACCCTCTTGAATCAGTTTAATTTGTGCCGTTGAAAGATGTGCAAAGTTGTTATTTAATGCAGTATATCCACATTTTGGACACATAGACACATCATATTTCAAAGAATCGAGTCCCTGATATCTTGGTCTTAGGTCTGCATCTGGCTCAAGTCTCTTCAATCGCCCTGTTTTAATCATGGTCGTCTTAAACACCCCATCACATACGGGACAACGAATTGCCTTTTCTAATAAGAAATCGGTTTCCTGTACCTTTTTCTCCTCTGGTGCAGTAGCATCTTCCTGTTTCTCATCTTTCTTGGTTTCTACCTTATCATCTTCAAATAGATTGTTTACTTCTGTCACACCAAATTTTTCTAATCCGGATAATAAATTCATAGCTTTTTCCTTATCGTTTTTAACCTATCATTAGTTATTTGTTGGTAATTTGAAGGAACTCTTTAAAGAAACCACACGGTTAAATACAGGTTCACCGTCCTTGGAATCTTTTGCATCACAACAGAAGAATCCCTGTCTCACAAACTGGAAGCTCTCGTACTTCTTAGCTTCCATAAGTGCTGGCTCTACTACACAGTCTGTAAGAACTGTCAATGAATTAGGGTTCAAATTCAAGCTACCATCTTCATTATATACCCCTAGCTCCTCATTCACAATATTTTCATACAATCTTACTGTTACTTTTTTACCATATTCTGCTGAAACCCAATGAATTGTACCCTTTACCTTACGTCCATCAGGACTATTTCCTCCCTTAGATGCTGGATCATAGGTACAATGAATCTCTGTAATCTTTCCGTTCTCATCTTTTACAAAGCTTTCGCATTTTACGAAGTATGCATTCATAAGACGCACTTCGTTACCTGGGAACATACGGAAATATTTCTTAGGTGGCTCCTCCATGAAATCTTCTCTGTCGATCTAAAGTTCTCTTGTAAATGGAACCTGTCTTGTTCCTAATTCTGGATTTTCCAAGTTATTTGGAACTTCAAGGTACTCCACCTGTCCTTCTGGATAGTTATCAATAACGACCTTTACTGGATCAAGTGCTGCCATCATACGTGGGCATTTCATCTTAAGATCCTCGCGGATGCAATACTCAAGCATTGCGTAGTCTACCGAACTGTTTGCCTTAGAGATACCACACAATTCAACAAACTTCTGAATCGATTCTGGTGTAAATCCTCTTCTTCTAAGAGCTGCGATAGAAACAAGTCTTGGATCATCCCAACCATCTACAATACCTTCTTCAACAAGACGTTTGATATAACGTTTTCCTGTTACTACATTGGTAAGATACAATTTAGCAAACTCAATCTGCTTTGGTGTCTCTTCTGGTGTTTTCTTGAATCCACACTCAATAAGAACCCAATCATAAAGTGGTCTATGATCCTCAAACTCAAGGGTACAGATAGAATGGGTGATGCCCTCGATTGCATCCTCAATTGGATGTGCGAAATCATACATTGGGTAAATACACCACTTGTCTCCTGTATTGTGATGTGTCATACGCGCCACACGATAAATAACAGGATCTCTCATGTTAATATTAGAAGAAGACATATCAATTCTTGCACGAAGTACTTTGCTTCCGTCTTCAAACTCACCATCTCTCATACGCGTAAAAAGATCTAAGTTCTCTTCTACACTTCTTGTAGAAGAAGGATCTTCTTTTCCTGGTTCTGTTAAAGAACCACGATATTCACGAATCTGCTCTGCGTTCAAATCGGAAACATATGCCTTCCCGTTTTTGATTAATGTTACAGCACACTCATACATTTTCTCGAAATAATCAGATGCGAAGAAAAGGCGATCTTCCCAGTCTGCTCCAAGCCATCTTACATCTGCCTGAATAGATTCTACGAACTCCGTCTTCTCTTTGGTTGGGTTCGTATCATCAAAACGGAAATTAAATTTACCATTGTATTTCTGGGAAAGTCCATAATTTAATAAAATTGATTTTGCATGACCAATATGAAGGTATCCATTTGGCTCTGGTGGGAAACGTGTGCGAACGGTTTCGCAATGTCCCTCTGCTAAATCTTTCTCGATAATCTGTTCAATAAAATTCTTTGAGACGTTTTCATTCTCCATTATGTCTCTTCCTCCTAAATTCCATTAAGTAACTCCACTCTATACGTTCCTACTTAATTATTGTTTATTTCTACAACAGAAAATGTATCCTCGCATCTTCTATTGTTATGAATCAAAAAATGGGATTGTCGCACATGCAACAACCCCGTTTTGCGCTTAATATATTATAATTTCAAGACTTTTCTTTGTCAATATTCCGCGAATTTTCTTTTTACTCCACGTGCTGGTGGGTAAACAAATGATCATTGCAATATTCCTTACTTCCCACACATTTACTGCAGTAACGGAAGGTAAGCTCCGGATTGGACGCCTCTGTTCTTCCACAAATTGCACACTTGTGTCTCGTAATTCCAGAGCCTGGTCTTGGCTGCGCAAATTGCTGTTTGTAAGCTCTCTGACGCTTTTTCTGCTTGAAAGAAACATGGCTACGAATGAAATAAAAGAATAAGAACAAGTTTAAGATTGCAAATAGAATCTGTGCACTATTCGCAAATCCAATCATAAACGCCAGTCCCCCTTTGCTCATTGGGAGCTTTGAGGACGAGCTAAAGCTTCCTACATATGCAAATGCATACTTAAAGTTCGCGTATACTTGATAGCCTAAATCCAAAAAGTATACTAACAACATCCATTTCATTTTAATTGGCAAAACAAAATATAGATTTACAGTTGCATCTGGCATGCAAAGTGCGAGCGCCATAAACGTTGAAAGTAATATATAATACGTTGACAATGCTGGTGACATGCCATATCCAGTCACAAGTTTTGTAATGAGATAGAATACTAATGCACCAAGGTCACTGATGATAATTCCACCAAAAATGTAAACATTCATACGAAATGTTCCAAGAAGACTCTCGAGCGTACGACCCATTGGAATCAAGCAGAATAAGAACAATAATGTAAAAAATGACAAGGCTCCTGGTGGAATAATCACCCACGTAATCAGGCGCCAAATCTGCCCATGCAAGATATCCCCTGCGGAAAAGGCCAGGTAGTTCATCATTCCACCTGCTGTATACGTAATCAAATATCCAATTAATATTGCAAATACGAGAAGGCGATTCAAATTCGGAATCGCATAGTTTCCTATTTTTCTCTCTAACTTATCTATCCAGTTCATTTTTTATCCTCATTTCCTATGATTACTGCCCATATTCATTTATTTTTATGTGCAAATGTATTATACGAATTTTAATTTCTCTTTGTCAATCTATAGCACTATTGTTCACAATTTCTTTAGAAATACCGACATTTTCCAATAGATTTTCAGCCATTTATCCATTGTAAATTTAAGTTGATTATCGTATAATGTACCATGTTTGCGGTGCAAACATATATTAAGTAGAAACACAAATGAATTTCTCTATAAGGGGAAATCCGGAGGATACATATGGAAAACAATACATTACACAAATTGGGAATTGATATCGGTTCTACAACCGTTAAAGTTGCAGTTCTTGATGAACAGGACAATCTTCTGTTTTCGGATTACGAAAGACATTTTGCGAATATTCAGGAGACTCTTTCTGCTTTGATTTCCAAAGCAATCTCTGAAATAGGTGATCGCAAGGTCTCTCCAATGATTACAGGATCAGGTGGACTCACACTTGCTAAGCATCTTGAGGTTCCATTTGTTCAAGAGGTTATCGCTGTTTCTACCGCTTTGCAACACTATGCCCCACAGACCGACGTTGCAATCGAGCTTGGTGGTGAAGATGCAAAGATTATCTATTTTGAAAATGGTAACGTGGAACAACGAATGAACGGTATCTGTGCAGGTGGTACCGGTTCTTTTATTGACCAGATGGCTGCTCTTATTCAGACAGATGCTTCTGGATTAAATGAATATGCAAAAGATTACAAAGCAATCTATCCAATTGCAGCTCGTTGTGGTGTATTTGCTAAAACAGATATTCAGCCTCTCATCAACGAAGGAGCAACCCGTGAAGATTTGTCTGCTTCTATTTTCCAGGCAGTTGTAAATCAGACCATCAGTGGACTTGCTTGTGGTAAACCTATCCGTGGACATGTTGCATTCCTCGGTGGTCCACTTCACTTCTTAGGTCAGTTAAAGGCTGCCTTCATTCGTACTCTAAATTTGGATGACGAACATGCAATCACACCAAACAACTCGCACCTATTTGCTGCAATTGGTTCTGCTCTCAACTATAAGGAAGAAACCATTACTTCCTTAGAAGAATTAGAGACCAAACTTGCCTCTGGCATTCAAATGGAATTTGAGGTTGCACGATTAGAACCTTTATTTGAAGACCAGGCTGCCTATGATAAATTCTTAGAGCGCCAGGCGCATAACCATGTCAAGACAGCAGAGCTTAGCACCTACGAAGGGAACTGCTACCTTGGAATCGATGCTGGTTCTACTACTACAAAAGTTGCATTAGTAAGTGAAGAAGGTAACCTTCTTTACTCGTTCTATAGTAATAATAATGGTAGCCCTCTCGCTACTGCAATTCGCGCAATTCAGGAGATTTATTCTCTTCTCCCAGAAAAGGCGCACATCGTTCACTCATGTTCAACCGGATATGGTGAAGCGTTAATGAAGGCTGCTCTTATGCTTGATGAAGGGGAAGTAGAAACTGTAGCACACTACTATGCTGCCGCTTTCTTCGATCCAAAGGTAGATTGTATCCTAGACATCGGTGGACAGGATATGAAATGCATCAAGATTAAGAATCAAACCGTAGATTCTGTACAGTTAAACGAGGCATGTTCTTCTGGTTGTGGATCCTTCATCGAAACCTTCGCAAAATCCCTTAACTTCTCCGTTCAGGATTTTGCAAAAGAAGCGCTTTTTGCACAGAATCCAATTGATCTTGGAACAAGATGTACGGTATTCATGAACTCAAAAGTAAAACAGGCACAAAAAGAAGGAGCAACTGTTGCAGATATTTCCGCCGGTCTTGCTTATTCTGTTATTAAAAATGCCTTATATAAGGTAATCAAACTATCCGATGCCAAAGATCTTGGTGAAAACATTGTAGTACAGGGTGGAACCTTCTATAATGATGCAGTTCTTCGAAGCTTTGAGAAAATTTCTGGTGTACACGCTACGCGTCCAGATATCGCAGGTATCATGGGAGCCTTCGGTTGTGCCCTCATCGCCCGTGAGCGTCATGAGGCTGGCTATCAGACACAGATGCTCACCATCGATCAGATCAATGCGCTCGAGTATGAAACCAAACTTGCAAGATGTCAGGGTTGTACGAACCACTGTCTTCTTACTATTAACAAATTCTCTGGCAACCGTCAGTACATCACTGGTAACCGCTGTGAGAAAGGTCTCGGAAAAGAGAAAAACAAAGAGAACATTCCAAACCTCTTTGAATTCAAAAACAAACGCCTTTTCGACTATGAGCCACTTTCTGTCGAAGAAGCTACGCGAGGAACGGTTGGTCTTCCACGCGTATTAAATATGTATGAAAACTATCCATTCTGGGCTGTATTCTTCCAGAAATTGGGATTTAGAGTGGTATTATCACCACAATCAACACGTAAAATTTATGAATTGGGAATCGAATCCATCCCAAGCGAATCTGAGTGCTACCCAGCAAAGCTTGCGCATGGACATGTTACATGGTTAATTCACCAGAACGTAGATTTCATCTTCTACCCTGCTGTATTCTATGAGCGTAACGAATTCCCAGAAGCCGGAAATCACTTCAACTGTCCAATTGTTACTTCTTATTCTGAAAATATTAAGAATAACGTGGACGAAATTACCTCTGGTGAAGTACGATTCATCAATCCATTTATGGCATTCTCAAGTGAAGAAACCGTATCTCAGGCATTGGTAGAATGCTTCACCAAAGAATTCAACATTAAGGAAAGTGAAATTCGCGACGCGGTATCCGATGCTTGGAAGGAACAGGAAGTTGTTCGTCTCGAGATGATGCAAAAAGGCGAAGAAGTCCTTAAATATATGGAAGAAACTGGCAAACGCGGTATCGTCCTTGCTGGACGTCCTTACCATGTGGATCCAGAAATCAACCATGGTATTCCAGAGTTAATTAACTCTTATGGCATCTGTGTTTTAACAGAAGATTCTGTATCACACTTAGGCAACCTAGAGCGTCCACTTCTTGTTATGGACCAGTGGATGTATCACTCACGTCTCTACTCAGCCGCAAACTTTGTAAAGACAAGAGACGATTTGGATATGATTCAGCTCAATTCCTTTGGATGTGGTGTTGATGCCGTAACTACCGACATGGTAAGCGACATCCTTACCCAGTCAGGAAAGATTTATACTTGCCTCAAGATTGATGAGGTAAATAACCTTGGTGCTGCACGAATTCGTATTCGTTCTCTTCTCTCTGCCATCCGTGTACGCGAGAAGAAAAAGGAAAAACGTAACATCAAACCAGCAAACTATGAGCGTGTCATCTTTACCGAGGAAATGAGAAAGAATTACACCATCATTTGTCCTCAGATGTCACCAATTCACTTTGATTTATTAGAACCAGCATTTATTGCCGCCGGATACAATTTAGTTATTCCTAATATTTCATCCCGTGAATGTGTGGATGTAGGTTTAAAATATGTGAATAACGATGCCTGCTATCCTTCTCTAATTGTTGTTGGACAGATTATGGCAGCTGTTAAATCTGGGGATTTTGATATGTCAAAGACCGCTATCCTAATCTCTCAGACAGGAGGCGGATGTCGTGCGACAAACTACATTGCCTTCATTCGAAGAGCCTTGATGAAAGCCGGTTATCCAGATGTTCCGGTTATCTCCATCAACATGGTTGGACTTGAGAAAAACCCTGGATTTACCTTTACCCCAAGCTTAGTACAGCACGGATTGTATGCTCTCATCTTTGGTGATATCTTCATGCACTGCTTGTACCGAGTTCGTCCATACGAAGCAGTTCCAGGAAGTGCCAATGCATTACATGAGAAATGGCAAAAACGTTGTATCGAATTTGTAACACAAAACAAGATGCTATCCCACCGCAAATTTAAGAAGATGTGTCGTGATATTATCCGCGACTTTGATAATCTTCCAATGCTTGACATCAAAAAGCCAAGAGTTGGTGTAGTTGGTGAGATTCTTGTAAAATATCATCCAGCAGCTAACAATGACGTAGTTTCCTTGTTAGAGTCCGAGGGTGCTGAAGCAGTCGTTCCAGACTTAATCGACTTCCTGCTCTACTGCTGTTACAACCAGATTTATAAAGCAGATAAATTGGGAGAATCCAAGAAGACGGCTCGTTTGAATAAACGATTGATCAAATTCTTTGAGTGGTTAAGAAAAGCTGCTCGTGAGGAATATATTAAGAGTAAACACTTTGAACCAACCTGCTATATTGAAGATACTGCAAAATCAGCAGAATCTATCGTTTCTATCGGTAACCAAACCGGTGAAGGCTGGTTCTTAACAGGAGAAATGCTTGAACTCATCCATCAGGGGGTTCCAAACATTATCTGTGCACAGCCGTTCGCATGTTTACCAAACCATATCGTAGGAAAAGGAGTTATCAAGGAACTCCGTCATGAATATCCAAAGGCAAACATTGTTGCCATTGACTACGATCCTGGTGCTTCCGAGGTTAACCAATTGAACCGTATCAAGCTTATGCTCTCTACTGCTCAAAAGAACCTTAAAAACGAAACCAAGTAGTCTATAACATAAAAAGGAGCCAAACGGCTCCTTTTTACGTTACACATAAGGATTTAAAATTTTAACTATGGCTATTTATATTACATTGTCAGAATGAGCGGCTGATTTCTCAATTCTAACAAATTGTAATCAAGATTCATACAATTATTTTGCGTTCGCTGCTAGCTGCTTTCCAAGATTCATGCACTCTGCTAATACAGCATCATCTGGCGTTTCCTGACAGATTACACCTTCACCGTTTAACACGTTAGCACCTGCCGCGTTCATTCGATCAACCCAATCACGCATCCATTGTCCATCTCCCCATCCGTATGAACCAAATAGGGCAATCGTTTTTCCACGAACCACGCTCTCAAGTTCTGTCACAAAAGGCTCCATCTCCCCTTCTTCTAACACTTCGGCTCCCATTGCTGGACATCCAAGTGCAAAAGCAGTCTCTGCCTTCAAATCATCAATAGATGCCGAACTTACATCAAGCACTTCCACATCATTTCCGGCTTCCTCAATTCCACGGCCCACAGCTTCTGCCATCGACTGTGTATTTCCGGTTTGTGACCAATAAACACCGCTGACTTTACTCATGTTACTTCCTCCTATCCAATTGCAAGCTGCATTTCAAGTAGACAAGCCACCTTCCTGCACATTTTTATTACAATCTACAATAATGTTTTGTATGGTTTCCTTTCTCGCCAAGCGAGAAACTACCATGTGTTGTGCCATCTCATAATCTTTGAAAAGGCGCTTCTTTGCGTTCACATTTGCATACACCTTCCAGTATCCTGCATATAAATAATTCTCACCTGCGTTCTCCCAAAAGCCTCGCACATCTTCCATCGGATATCCAAGGAGAACTCCCATCTCATGTGGGAATTCTCGCTTTCCTCCAACGTACTGCTCATAATTTGTTTGGAAAATGCGTAGTACATAGCCCAATTGCATGTTATGGTATCCTAATTCTTGTAAAAACAACCGGCAATGCTTATTTCGCAAATAATTCTCGAGCTCGATTCGGCGGAAAAGAAGAAATGTCGTCTTTGTATCGGTTATAATTAGGCGGTAGAAACCGATGCCTGTTCGATTCAAGACTTCGCGAAGTACAACTGCCTCTGTATTTGGAACTATCAACAGATTGGACATCTTGATTCCAGTAATCAGTGGGGCGCACTGTAAAGCAATCATCGTCTCAATTCTCTTAACATCCATGCCTTTGACAATTTGTAACGTCTCCAAACTCATGTGAACTCCTTATTATCTAGTTAGCCTTGCTAACTTGTGACCATTATATTAATTCCTAGTATTTTAGTCAAGTATGTTTTTTCTCAACAACATGTTGTTTTTCGTGCACAAAGCATATTGTATCATCCAGCTTTCACACCTATCTTCTCCATTCTTGCACGGCAATTTCATAGTATTTTCCTATGATATAAAACGGGTAAAAAAGATACCTGCCCGTACAAAAACATTTTCACATTCTATACAAGACATGTACAATCCACCTTATACATGTTCTTGCGACTAATAGCTCCAATATCTTCTAACGTGTTAACCATTCGATATACAGTTGCAGTACCAATATTCGCATTGCGCTTTAATGCCTCATAATAGATGTCCTTGCAGCTTGTGCACTCTTCTTCCAGAATTACTTCTATAAGCATCTCACGTTGCTTTGTGATACGGCATCCACGTTCCCGTAACTGATTTAAAATCAAATCTCTTTGCGTCATCTGTTTTTCAGACATACTATTTAGACCCCTTTCGTAATTTCTGAGGTTAGTATATCCTAACTTCTATTAGTTGTCAATAACTTGTTTTATATTTTTTCTTTTTTACCTTTACTGTTTTTCTGAATCACCTAATCTAATTTAGCGTTTGCCTTGTTTTGGAACTTTTCTTCCATAATAATAAAACGCTCATGCTCCCCTTCTCCAATCAAGCCTTTTGCATCGAAAGCGCGCACTGTAAATGTAAGTGCACGATTATCTACTTTCACTAACTCCGCCTCACAAGTAATTTTCATTCCAACTGGCGATGCTGCCACATGACTCACATTCATTTTCGTGCCAACCGTACCTGTTCCTGGCTCTAGTTCTTCGGCAACACTTTGATATGCTGTCTGTTCCATT
>JAZUHO010000022.1:0-16657 GCA_045641745.1 Agathobacter sp.
AATTGTTCATTCAGATAAATCTGAATTTACTGTTTAAAGGTTCTTTGAATATTCAAAGATGTTCGTTTCAATCTTTCGATTGATGAATTGTTCTCATTGAATCTTTCAAGGTTTTTCACTGTTTAATTATCAATGTTCTTCGCTCCGCCTTTGCTTTATCAGCCCCTTGCGACAGCTCACTTATAATATCATACGTTGTTGTCACTGTCAACAACTTTTTTATCAACCAGCTTTGTTTTTTATGCTGTTTGATATTCTGCGATGGAGAAACCTCACAAATCAATGCCGTCCGCCATCAGCTCGATTATAATATCATGGTGCCCCTCATAAGTCAACATGAAAATCGCTTTTTCTACCATCTTTTTTCTATACCACAAGATATTGTCTGTATACAAAAATAATGCCCCAATTCATATCTGCAAATTAGGGCATTATTACTATATTTGTTTCATTATTTTCCACGTACCTTCAAAGAAATATGCTGGAGTCCTTATTATGACAATTTACGCTACCATTTAATGTATAATTCGAAGGGCAAAGTCCAGAATAATATTGTTATTATATATCCATGTCAAAAAAGAAGACTGCTGCACATACACGAGCAGGGATCTCCCCATTCCTGTTCCTGCTGAAAACGACAATATTGTAAATCCAATCCATACGATCACAAAGCCTTCCATCACACCAGCCAATACCCCCAACCATTTGTTGAGTCCATTCACGATTGGTATACGATCAACAACCTTTAGTGCAACACCAATCCACCGAAATACAATAATCGCAATTAAAAATACGCATACGTATGTAATTCCATCCACAGCCAAAGCTGACAGCTTTGTCGTCACTTCTGTGTATATACCGCCTTGCTCCAAAAGATAATCCATGAAATTGGGATTTCCCACCAATTTATTAGACAGCCGTTCTGGTAAAATCATCGTGTCTTCCTGCTGCTCCTGTGAGGATTCCATATAATTCGCTACCTTCTCATGTAAGTAGGTATCGCACTTTGTTTGAATCTTTGTTTCAATTGGTGTGCTATGCCTTATAAAGTCCGAAACATATGGAGTTGCAATGGTAACAAACGCCATAATAATCAAGCACTCACATAAATAAAAAATACTTCTTAAAAATCCCTTGCTATATCCTTTGTAGATGCACCATCCCATAATTAGTGCTACTACAATAAGAAGATAATTCATCGTAAACGTACCTCCTGTGTTTCTCCTTCGAATATAAATGTGTAATCTCTACTTGTCATTCCTGACATAATTTTCACCAAAGTGTCTTCAAATGCATAGGAAAATTTCTTAATTCCATGTGTTGTATATATCTCACACTGCTTATCATTCCGTATGCATATTTCATTATTGGCCAAAAATTCTATTTCTTTATATGACATGCTAGTATCATTTTCCATGATGTTTTTCCCTTTCATGTCATACACCACAATATGATGATTGATTCCATCCTCTGTTGGTACCGCACTTGTTGTTCCAATATATGCATCATTATAGAATAGACTTTCAATCTGATAATCTATTTTCAACTCAGCCTTCAGCTCCGGCTTCTGCGCACCCTCAAACATAAGAATTTGTGTATCTCCGAATGCAATCATACGATTTGCAGACACATACTTAATTTTGGGAATCATAACGCCTTGATACGTATAAGTTCCCACGTTGTTGTCGATTTCATTTTGTCCCACCGAACCAAAATTATAAAACGAAATTGTGGTACTAACCGTTCCATTCGACACATCAATCATGCATACCCCAAGCTTTTGTGCATCCGTTGACAACGCAACATCAACTGGAAATGTTCCTTTATCTTGGTAAAATTCACCACCAGCTAATTCTTTTCCTAATTTGTTGAATAATTTGACGTAGGAAATATTCCCTTCCTTCATCAGCACCGCAACGCTTCCTTGTTTTGCAATGCATGCTCTCTGTATTGGTTTTGTTGTCTCTATCTTTTTTTCAACACCATCTGGCGTAATAATAAATAGCGTACTTCCGCCATAGTCATAGATTACTAAAAATTTTCCCGCTTCATCAATTCTTGGTGCCTTCATCTCAAAGGCCTGATTCCATAAAAGCTCATAATCCTTTGACATATACACTGCACCATCGTTACTATACCCCAGAATTTTCCCATCAAATTCTTGGTATTTTGCTGCCTTTGAATCCGTCCTCTTATTCTCGCGCAGCACACTATAAGAGTTATAACTCCGCACGGATCGCCACAATAGAAACGATACAATTACAATTGCTACAATAAAAACGATGGATACAACTTTCTTTGCCATACCCTTTCGGTGTTCTTTAAGCTTCTTATTATATTCTTCCATATCAACCTTAACTGTTTTAAGGTTTGCTTTGTTTCCTGCCATCTATGCATTCCTTCAATCATTTGTTTACTGTTTTCTCATTATATCATTACTTTGGTATTATAGAAAACCTTTCTTTTTCCTATTTCCGGAACCCTTCTACTTCCGTCACCTTGGTTTCGATGGTATCCGCCTCCGTTTGGTCGCTACATTTTTCCTGTTTTATTTCCGTAGACCACACCGGAAGCACCTTTTCTGTTTGACGTAGCTGTTGGTCGCGGTATATTCCTACTCCTACAAAAAGCAGAAGTGTTGCAACCATAACCACGATTAAACCGCTCTCAAAGCGGCTCCCTTTATTCGTTTTTGCATCATTTGTGCGTTGCTTCTCCCGCTGGCTTCCCTTTGGCGGAAGCTCATTCGGAATTGCTACGATAATATCTTCCCCATATTTTGGCTTTGCCTTTGTCTGTCGCTTCTGTATTCTTTGACTATCCCTTTCTTCTGCCGCATATAAGGCTACCTTTTGTGAATTATTTGCAAATCCATTTTCATGGCTTCGGTATATATAAAAACCGGTTTTCTTTCGAAGATGATTATTTTTGTTTTCAAAAAAAGCTTCCTCCCCATCTATAGAATCTGCGACGAAGAGAATTTGATGCATGCCGCCGAACTGCTCCCTATGTATCGTCTCAAGCATTTCCACTAAGCGAAGCGCATCGCCTTTTCTCTCTAGTGCCCATCCCACAATAATAAGCTCTTCATAGTACTCCTTTATATAAGAAAAGGCGTCGTTCCAGCACCGATTATTCCATTGTGGGATAGCTCCAACAAATTCCATGTTTTTGATATGAACCGCCGCCTCTACAAAAGTTGCATATTTCCCTCCATGGCATTCGGTATGTCCCATGAGCAAATACACATTTGCGGTATCGTATCGTCCTGTTCTTATTTTTTGATATGCAGTTTCTTCTATATATATCTTATTTTCTTCTCTTTGGCCTATCTGCTGAACGCTTCTTAGCATTCCCTCCATATTTTGCTCTATCTCACCCATTGCCCACTCTCCTTTTGTATCTACTTTATGACGAAACTATGGCGAAATATGCAAAAAAGGAAAGATTGGAATCCCAATCTTTCCTTTGGTTTGTTTATTTATTCAAAACATGCATAAACTATCTTATTTAAGAAATGCTTTTACTTTATTATAAATGCCTTCTGCATCCAACTCATATTTGTGAATCAGCTCTGTTGCTGGACCAGACTCACCAAATACATCATTTACACCAATTCGAAGAACCTTTGTTGGTGCCTCTTCACAAAGAACTTCTGCAACAGCACTTCCAAGACCACCAATAATAGAATGTTCCTCAACTGTTACAACCTTACCTGTCTTTGTTGCAGATTTTACAACCAATTCACGATCCAATGGTTTGATGGTATGAATGTTAATTACTTCTGCATGAATTCCATCTGCCTCAAGCATCTCTGCTGCTTCTACTGCGTAAGCAACCTCAAGACCTGTTGCAAAAATGGAAACGTCAGTACCCTCTTTTAATACGATACCTTTTCCAATCTCAAATTTGTAATCTGGTGTATCATTGATTACTGGTACTGCAAGACGACCAAATCTCATATATACTGGTCCTACATGCTCATATGCTGCTTTTACAGCTGCTTTTGCTTCTACATCATCAGAAGGGTTGATTACAACCATTCCTGGAATTTCTCTCATAAGTGCAAGGTCCTCTAAGCACTGATGTGTTGCTCCATCCTCACCTACAGAGATACCTGCATGTGTAGCTCCAATTTTAACATTGAGCTTTGGGTATCCAATTGAGTTACGAACCTGCTCATATGCACGTCCAGCAGCAAACATTGCAAATGTACTGATAAATGGCACTTTTCCACAAGTTGCTAAACCAGCAGCGATGCCTGTCATATTTGCCTCAGCAATACCACAATCCCAATGTCTTTCTGGGAATACCTTCTGGAATGTACCAGTTTTAGTAGCGCCAGCAAGGTCTGCATCTAATACGATTAAATCTTCATGTTCTTTTCCAACTTCTACTAATGCATTTCCGTAGCTATCACGGGTAGCAATTTTCTTAACATCTGCCATTACTGCTCACCTGCTTTCTCTAAATCTGCCATAGCGATTGCATACTCTTCATCGTTAGGAGCTTTTCCATGCCATCCAGCCTGATCCTCCATAAAGGAAACGCCTTTTCCTTTAACAGTCTTAGCGATAATAGCAGTTGGCTGACCTTTTGTCTCTCTTGCCTCATTAAATGCTGCACGAATTTGATCAAAATCATTTCCATCAATAACGATTGTGTGGAAATTAAATGCCTCAAACTTTTTGTCAATTGGGTATGGTGAACATACTTCATCAATTGCGCCATCAATCTGAAGATTATTATTATCAACGATAACTACAAGGTTGTCCAATTTCTTGAAACCAGCCCACATAGCTGCTTCCCAAATCTGGCCTTCCTGAATTTCTCCGTCTCCAGTAAGCGCGTATACACGATAATCCTTCTTATCGTATTTTCCTGCTGCTGCCATACCAACTGCAACAGATACGCCCTGTCCAAGAGAACCACTTGACATATCTACACCTGGAATATGTTTCATATCTGGGTGTCCCTGTAAGTAAGAACCAGTATGACGAAGTGTTGTAAGATCCTCTTTAGGGAAGAATCCTCTCTCTGCTAATACAGAATAGTAGCCTGGTGCTACATGGCCTTTTGATAAAACAAAACGGTCACGGTTCTCCATCTTAGGGTTCTTTGGATCAACATTCATCTCCTCAAAATACAGATAGGTAAAAATATCTGCTGCAGATAATGATCCGCCTGGATGTCCAGATTTTGCACTGTGTACTGCTGTCACAATGCTTTTGCGAACTTCGTTCGCGGTCTTTGCTAATTCAGCGTTGTTCATGGTGTGCCCCTTTCTATAATTCTGTTCTACCTTCCAAGGCACGCAAAAGCGTCACTTCATCAATATACTCGAGATCCCCGCCGACTGGGACACCACTGGCTATCCTAGTCACCTTGATTCCGGTAGGTTTTATTAATTTACTTATGTACATAGCAGTGGTCTCACCCTCAAGGCTTGAATTTGTTGCGATAATTACCTCATCCACATCCCCTTGAAGGCGCTGCATAAGTTCCTTAAGCTTAATATCATTTGGTCCAATTCCAAGCATCGGCGATATTGCTCCATGTAAAACATGGTACACCCCATCGTATTTTCCTGTTTTCTCATATGCAGCCATATCTCGTGTATTCTCCACAATCATAATTGTTTTATGATTTCGAGCCGCATCCCTACAGATTGGACACAAATCTTGATCCGTAAGTGTAAAGCAAGATTTACAATACCTTACATTCTGTTTTGCCTGAATAATTGCTTCCGACAAGCCTTTCACCTGATCTTCAGGCATGCTCAAAATATGGAATGCCAAGCGTTGTGCCGACTTGGTTCCAATTCCTGGAAGTCCAGACAATTCCTCTATCAGTTTTGATATTTCTTTACTGTAATATTCCATCTTAGAAAGGCAATCCTCCGCCTAAGCCACCTGTAATCTTAGCCATAGATGCCTGAGAAGTTTCCTCGATTTTGCGAAGAGCCTCATTTGTTGCTGCCATAATAAGATCCTCTAACATTTCAATGTCGTCAGGATCAACTACTTCCTCAGCAAGCTTAACCTTAGTAACCTCATGTCTGCCTGAAACGGTAACTTCTACGGCTCCGCCTCCTGCTGTTGCAGTAACCTCAGCTTCTTCTAATGCCTTCTGTGCTTCTTCCATTTGGCGCTGCATTTTCTGCGCCTGTTTCATAATATTGTTCATGTTTCCTGGCATTCCGCCTGGAAATCCGCCTCTCTTTGCCACGTAATGTGTCCTCCTAAAAATTTTCTTCTTCGATATCCATCGTTATCAATGCCCGCAAATCCACTACCGTATCTGCAGCCGAACGACCAGATTCGTTTTTCTTCACCTGAACTTGAATCTCTTTCCCAACTCGTTCAGCCAGTAGTTCACTCAATCTACTTAAGCAACTGTTTCGGTCCTCTGACACATAGGAATATGCATTCATATCATCGAAATGAATATCTAAGCTTCCTGTGGCTCCTAGCGTTGGAATTCCTTTTTTCAGATATGCCTTACTCAAAGCTCCACATGCCGATATAATCGACTGCCAATTAGAAATAGCCACCTTAATGTCTTCCGGAATCGCCTTCGGGAGTTCTGGTTTCGGCCCCGTTGGAACACTTGCTGTCTGTGCCGCCGTCGCATTTTGTGGAGCAGCAACCACCACACCGCCATTTGCAAGCTTCTCTTCAAGACTATCTAAGCGATCAAGAATAGAAGAATAGTCTTCTTCCATTTCAGGTTTACATAATTTAATTAACGCAATCTCTATCATAATACGCTTCTGGGAAGCATATTTAATTTGATTGCTCAGTTCGGAGAAAATGCGAATATAACGCATCAAAATCTCTGTTTCCACGGCTTGTGCCTGCTCTTTTAGGACAAGCAGGTTGTCCGAAGATATATCTAACACATCCTCCATTCCATCAGAGCTCTGAAGTAATAGAAGATTTCTTAAATACCATGTAAAATCATTTACAAACTGTCCCAACTCGCGTCCCTCAATTACCATTTCCTCTAAAACAGTAATTGCACCTGTTACGTCTCTTTTCAGAACAGCATTTAGCAGGCGTGCAAACACATCCGTATCTACTGCGCCAAGTACCTCAAGCACATTATCATATGTAAGCGTCTGTCCCAAATAAAAGGCGATGCATTGATCCAGCAAACTAAGCGCATCTCGCATAGAGCCATCTCCTGCCTTCGCCACATATCGTATCGCTTTCTCCTCTACATCTACCTGTTCCTCTCTCATAAGCTCTGACAATCGAGCCGCTATCGTGTCAATGGAAATACGTTTGAAATCGTATCTTTGACACCTTGAGAGAATGGTAATTGGAATCTTATGTGCCTCTGTTGTTGCAAGTATAAATATTACATAAGAAGGTGGTTCTTCTAATGTCTTGAGAAGTGCATTAAATGCACCTATCGACAGCATATGAACCTCATCAATAATATATACCTTGTATTTTCCATCGGTTGGGCGGTAAGTAACCTCCTCCCGAATCTGTCTAATATTTTCCACCCCGTTGTTGGAAGCCGCATCTATTTCAATCACATTCATAGATGAGCCCTCTGCAATAGCTTTACAGCTCGGGCATTCACCACACGGACTTCCATCAACAGGATGTTCACAATTCACTGCTTTTGCAAAAATCTTAGCAATTGTAGTTTTACCAGTTCCTCTGGTTCCACAAAACAAATAAGCATGTCCTATTCGATCGGCTTTGATTTGGTTCTTCAGTGTTGTAACAATATGATCTTGTCCCTTTACATCCTCAAATTCCTGTGGTCGAAATTTTCGGTAAAGCGCCGTATATGACATGTAACACCAACTTTCTGTTTATTGTTCTAATCTCCGAAGCTAATTCCAGTTCTTTTTGCTTCCTTAATCATCTGACTGTCTGGTTCCACCATTTTAAGCTTTCCAGCTACTTCCTCCAGCGGAATTCTCTTTGTCTTATTATTTACCATACCAATCATGCAACCATAATCTTCTTCCATGATTGCCTTGGCAGCGGCTGAACCCAGTCTTGTACATAATACTCTGTCATATGGGCATGGACTTCCACCACGTTGTGTGTGTCCTGGTACTGTCACACGAACCTCAGTTCCACATGCCTCCTTAATACGATCAGCAATCTCGTAAGATACGGAAGGATATGTGCGGTTCGCAAGCTTTGCTTTATATTCTTTCTTAGAAAGAGCGGCATCCTCTTTTGATATTGCGCCCTCTGCAACAGCCAAAATTGTAAATCCTTTTCCGGCTTTGCTTCTTCTCTGAATCGCTTCCACAACTTTATCGATATCATATGGAATCTCTGGGAGAAGAATAATATCTGCTCCACCTGCAATACCTGCATATAAGGTTAACCAGCCAACCTTGTGTCCCATAACCTCTACGATAAATACACGGTTGTGGGAAGCTGCGGTTGTATGGATACAATCAATACAATCCGTTGCAATATTAATCGCACTCTGGAAACCAAAGGTTACATCTGTTCCATAGATATCATTATCTATTGTCTTAGGAAGATGAATCACGTTGAGTCCTTCTTCACGAAGAAGATTTGCTGTCTTCTGAGTTCCATTACCGCCAAGGATAACCAGACAGTCCAAATTCAGCTTATAGTAAGTTGATTTCATCGCTTCAACTTTATCTAAACCATTCTCATCTGGAGTTCTCATTAACTTAAATGGTTGACGAGAGGAACCTAAAATCGTTCCGCCTTTTGTAAGGATTCCTGAGAAATCTCTCGAGGTAAGAAGACGGTAATTTCCGTAAATCAATCCTTTATAACCATTCTCAAATCCAAACACTTCAAGCTCATCCAAATTCTCAGCTAAACCTTTAACAACGCCACGCATTGCTGCGTTTAATGCTTGACAATCTCCACCGCTTGTCAACATACCAATTCTCTTCATAAGCCCATTCCTTTCTTTTATTCACTCAAAGTATTTCCGCGTTATGCTTGTACTATTCTGTAAATAAAAAAATCATAAAAATCCAACCCATAGTTACAGACTCATTATAATATAGAATTGGTTGAAAAACAATTGCAATGTGATATACTAAACACTTGGGAAAGGTACATTTTTCGAGTATTTCTATGCTCACAAATGAGAATAGCATATCGCATCAGTCAGTTGCATCAAGCTATTTTACCCTATCATCTATCAAACATATTTTCTTTCCATTTTTATGTTACTTTATGGCATTTTTTTGTCCTATTTTCAGAAAACATAAAGCGGAAAGATTACAAAGGAAGGATTTTTATATGGCAAGAGGATTTTCAGGAAGCAAAAATTATTGGGTTTTACTTATTATGATGCTTGTAGGCGTAGTACTTGGTGGCTTTATTGGGCAATACGCAACCAACATCCCTGCATTGAGCTGGTTAAACTATGGACAGCACTTTGGACTTACCAGTCCTCTCGTTCTTGATTTAGGGATTTTAGTTATAACTTTTGGTTTATCGATTAACATTACCATTTGCGGAATCATCGGTGTACTTTTAGCAATCTTGATTTATCGCTTTATCTAATTCCATATTTCACCAAAAACACGTTGTAATATGCAGTTAAAAAGGGTATGAGATTTGTCTCATACCCTTTCGTTATACCCTATTCTATTGATAAAAGACCTCTTTGATACTATCAAAATGCAGGAAAATTCCTTCCTTCGCCAAGCTCTCAATTTCCTCCACACTTGCAAGCATATACCCATCCGTCTCTTCCTGCTGGAGCTTCAAATCCTTCTCCGTAAAGTCCCCAACAAATTTATAAATATCTACAAAGTAATTGTCTCCCTGTCCTGGATTCTCCCGTTTATAGGAAAAGGCGTAGCCTCCACTCCATCCAGACACATCCAATCCCGTCTCTTCAAGCACCTCACGTTTTACTGCCGCTTCCGACGTTTCTCCCGCCATGCAGGCACCTCCAGATACTTCCCACCAACCAGGCGCCCAGGCCTTCGTCATTACACGTTTTGTTATCAAATATTTTCCATCGGTTCTTTGAACAACCCCTAAAACGGTAAGATGGTATTCATCATCCTTTAAGCACCAGTCATTGCGCTTCATCGTTCTTCCTGTTTTTCGCTTCTCTTTATCGTAGATATCCCAATATTCTATCTTATCACCCATACCGGCTCCTCGCTTTTCTCTTTATTTTCACAGTTTACCATGGTAACGTAAGAAAATCAACTTTTTCAAGTTCAAATAAGCACATTTTTTTCCTTCTTCCATATGAGTCTGCTATAATAGAACCATATAACGTGTCGAAAGGAGTCTCACTTTGTCACCAGAATTATTTGAAGAATTGAAGCAAATTACACCCGAAGAACAATTGCTGCTATCTGCACGTTCACAATCCAATCAGGCAATTGACATGAGCAATTCTGCAAACATGATTGATGAAAAGAAACTAAAAGCCAGTGGGGCACTGGTTTCTTTGCAAAAGCATACGCGTTTTGCCCATTATCCCAAGCATACGCATCATTATGTAGAAGGCATCTATATGTGTAGCGGACATACCTGCCATCAGATTTCAGATACCACAGTCGAGCTCTGTAAGGGTGACTTTATTTTTATCAATCCTTCCGCTTCCCACGAAATCCTTCCAGCGGAAACGAGTGACATTGCCATTCACTTCGCTATCCTGCCGCAGTTTTTCATGCAGGGACTATCCGATATTGCTGAAGACGAGAATCCTCTTCGGGATTTTCTTACACAATGTCTTTGTAATCCAGAAGCAAACAGTAAATACCTCATTTTTCATGTGGAAAATAACCGTTTCATCGAAAACCTGGTTGAGAATCTTTTACTTACCACCAGTGGGCATCAAATAGCTTCGCCCGCAAGCACTCGACTTACCATGGGCTTACTCTTTCTATCACTTATAGAGCAATGCGAACAAATCACCTTTTATAGTACTCGTAAAGAGGATTCTCTCCTTTTTTCGGTTTACCACTTCATCGAAAAGCACTACAACGATAAGGAGCTTACCGATTTGTCCGAAGAACTTTCCTGTGATTTCAACTGGCTTTCCAAAGAAATCAAAAAGCGTACAGGGCAAACCTACACCGATTTGGTGCAGACCAAACGGTTAGCGCAGTCCGCCTTCTTACTTCGTGCCACCGCAATGCCAGTCGGTGAAATTGCCGCTGCAATCGGTTACGATAATATGAGCTATTTTCATCGCATTTTTCAAAAAAAATATGGTCTTACCCCAAGACACTACCGCCTTTCTGCTTCGGCTGAGGACGCAAAAAATGCGTAAACCCAAAAGTCCCATGCTAAGATGCTAAACTTCATTCGTTATAAGCATCTTATACATGGGACTTTTTATTATTTGCTAAAATAATCCTTTCACAGTTGGATAAATACGTTTAAACTCCTGATAACGAGCTTCGTATTTCTTTACCAATTCAGCATCTGGCTCAATCGTGTCTACGATTTTTACAAGCTTATCTGTTGCAGTCTGTACATCTGAATATTCTCCACAACCAACAGCCGCAAGGATTGCTCCACCATAGCCAGGACCTTCTTCACTTTCAATAATGTCTAATTTCAGATTAAGCACTGCTGCCAAAATCTGTCTCCAAAGAGGACTCTTTGCTCCACCACCACAAATCTTAGAGCGCTCAATGGTAAGCCCAAGGCTTCTTGCAACCTCCAAGGAATCGCGCAATCCGAAGGCTACACCCTCAAGAACCGCTAATGTCATATCCTCTCTTGTGGTATCCATGCTCATTCCTAAGAATACAGCACGTGCATCTGGATTATTGTGTGGAGAACGCTCTCCCATAAGATATGGAAGATAGAATACATGATTCTCTCCTAATTTTGTAATTCCCTTTTGCTCACCTGCATAATCCTTTGTTTTTAAGATTTCATCCATCCACCATTTATTACATGATGCTGCTGAAAGCATACATCCCATTAAATGGTATCCACCATCTGCATGATCAAAGGAATGCAATGCGTTGTTCTCATCAACGCCGAACTTATCACTTGAAATGAAGATAGTTCCACTTGTTCCAATCGAAAGATTGCATCTTCCCTCTCCAACCGTTCCGGTACCAACTGCTGCAGCAGCATTGTCTCCAGCACCTGCGATAATCTTAACGGTCTCTGGAATTCCAAGCTCTTTGGCAATCTCTGGAAGAATGGTTCCAACCACCTCATAGCTTTCAAACAATTTTGGAAGCTGCTCTTCCTTCACGTTGCAAATCTCCATCATTTCTTTCGACCAGCAACGATTCTTTACATCGAGTAATAACATTCCTGATGCATCCGAGTAATCTGTGCAGAAAGTTCCAGAAAGACGGTACGCAAGGTAATCCTTTGGAAGCATAATTTTGCTAACTCTTGCCCACAATTCTGGCTCATTTTTCTGCATCCAAAGAATCTTTGGTGCTGTAAATCCCGCAAATGCAATATTTGCAGTATATGTAGATAATTTATCTTTTCCGATTTTCTCGTTCAGATACGCTGTTTCCTCTGTTGTACGTCCATCATTCCAAAGGATTGCTGGGCGAATCACATTGTCCTCTGCGTCTAGCGTAACTAATCCGTGCATCTGTCCACCAAAGCTGATACCTGCAACCTGTGTTTTATCACACTCTGACAGCAATTCTTTCAAACCATCCATGCTCTGATTGAACCAATCATATGGATTCTGCTGTGACCAGCCTGGATGAGGGAATTCTAATGCATATTCACGAGATGCAATTTTCTCAATCTTGCCGTTTGCATCCATCAGTAAGAGTTTGACGGCGGATGTTCCTAAATCAATTCCGATATATAACATAGTTCCTCTTCTTTCCTTTATATACATTCGTTAACAACAAGAAGCTTCAAACTGAAGCTTCTTGTTTGTGTTATATTTCTATTTGTTTTATAGGAGAAGGTGGGCACCACTTATGGCGATAAAGTCGCACCCACCGAGATTAGCAATTAGCAGAATGGATTTTCTGTTGGATAACGTACGCCTGCTGGCTGGTTGTATCCAATCTCATCCACTTCTACACCGATGTATTTAAATACTTCGTATAATGTTTTTCCGAAGTGTCCGAAAGCAACTGCTCCATGATGTGGGAAGCCTTTCTGGATTAATACATGGCGATAGAATCTTCCCATTTCTGGGATAGCGAATACTCCGATAGATCCGAATGAACGGCTAGCTACTGGAAGAACTTCACCTTCTGCAATGTATGCACGAAGAATGTTGTCTGCTGTACTCTGTAAACGGAAGAATGTAATATTTCCTGGAGCGATATCTCCCTCAAGTGTTCCGTTTGTAACTTCAATTGGAAGAGAACGAGCCATAATCTTCTGGTATCTCATCTCACAGAATGCAAGTTTGCTGCTTGCTGTATTTCCACAATGGAATCCCATGAAAGTATCCTTAATTGTGTAATCTGTCTGTTTCTCAATCTCTTCTTTGTACATATCCTGTGGTACTGAGTTATTGATATCAAGAAGAGTTACTGCATCTTCACTTACTACAGTTCCGATGAACTCTGATAAGCATCCGTAGATATCAACCTCGCAAGAAACTGGAATACCCTGTGCGGTAAGACGGCTGTTTACATAACATGGTACAAATCCAAACTGTGTCTGGAATGCTGGCCAACATTTTCCAGCGATTGCAACATATTTACGATATCCTTTGTGGTCTCTTACCCAATCCTTTAAAGTAAGCTCATACTGTGCAAGCTTCTCAAGAACCTCTGGTTTCTTGTTTCCTGCACCAAGCTCTGCTTCCATTTCTTTTACAACTTCTGGAATTCTCTCATCTCCAGCATGTTTGTTAAATGCCTCAAATAAATCAAGCTCTGAGTTCTCCTCAATCTCAACACCTAAGTTGTAAAGCTGTTTGATTGGAGCGTTACAAGCTAAGAAGTTAAGTGGTCTAGGACCAAAGCTGATAATCTTTAATTCAGATAATGCAAGGACTGCACGAGCGATTGGCTCAAACTCATGAATCATGTCTGCACACTCTTCTGCTGTTCCAACTGGATACTCTGGGATGTATGCACGAATGTTACGAAGCTGTAAATTGTAGCTTGCATTGAGCATTCCACAATAAGCATCTCCACGTCCATCCATTAAGCTATTGCCTGACTCTTCTGCAGCTGCAACAAACATTTTAGGTCCTTCAAAATGTTTTGCAAGTAATGTCTCTGAAATTTCTGGTCCGAAGTTTCCTAAGTATACGCAAAGTGCGTTACATCCAGCTTTCTTGATATCCTCAAGAGCCTGAACCATATGGATTTCACTTTCTACGATACAGATTGGGCACTCATAGATATGCTCCTCACCGTATTTTGCTTTGTAAGCATCGATTAAAGCTTTTCTTCTGTTTACTGATAAGCTTTCTGGGAAACAGTCACGGCTGACTGCAACTACACCAATTTTCATGTTTGGCATATTTGTTGTGTTCATAATTCTCCTCCTTATGTCGCCTTCCGATTATATGCTTTCCTTGTTTGTGATTACGAATAACCTTCTCCTATTTCAACGGATATCACTTCACTCGATATCCTTGTAAAAAACGTTGTTTAACAAGAAAAGCTAGTGTACTTTAAGTATATTCGTAACCTAAATCGTACACTAGCCAATTGTTGACTAATCTATGTCATTTTTTTGTCTTTTTCGATACTCTTTTGGAAGCATCTCATAATGCTTTCGAAAAAGGTTCGAAAAGGCTTTGCTGTTTGCAAATCCATTGTCTAAAGCGATATCACCAATCGTCTTATCCGTCTCCATAAGTTCCTTCGCTGCATGCTCTAAACGCACAGACTGCAAATAATCCTTGTAATTAATCTTTGCATACTTTTGGAACATTCTCGACAAATAATAAGGAGAATATCCATACATCTCCGAAAGCGTTTTCAAAGAAATATCCTCCGCGTAATGCTCCTTCAAATAAGCTGTTATTTTTCCAAGCTTACGCAGCTTGCGGTTGCTCTTACGAATCTCATCTTCCACATCCACAGTTCGATAGTGAATAACCAATTGATATAAGAGCTTGTAAAAAAGCGACGTCATAAGAAGTTCGCTTCCAGTCTCTCCCGACATATTTAATCGAGCCATTTCCACAATCATATCAAACGTCTGCGTATCCCATTGTTCCTGATTATGAGAAAACCATATAAAAGGATCCTCTCCATAGTAATCCGCAAACAAATCTAGCGGAATTTGTAACACATACGTTGTATTACTGTCATTTGCGTGAATCGAATGTACTTCATTGCTATTCACTATCATGAGGCTCCCAGCCCCCAAGGTGTATCTCTCCTCGTCCAGGAAGAAATCGATCTTTCCTTCATACACACAGAAAATCTCAATAGAGCGGTGCCAATGGCGCTCTCGTATATAGCGCCCTTCGCCGCCCTCAAACGGAAAGATTTTAAATTTTAACCCGGGATTAGGAACTATCACTTCATGCTGATAGGTCGCCATATCCATAATCCTGTTCTCCTAACCTTTTCTCCTATTTTGTATATACTCCGCTCCAAATACTACCGCCTTTTGTGTTCCTGCAGGTGCTCCTATTCACCGCAATCCCACATACGCCCCCGCCAGTTCGAAGCGCATTGATACCTTATTTCACTTCTTGTTCCTTCTCCTTGCCCCTTTGTACGCGTTCCTTCTTGCGTCCAATATAGACATTCCATTTCATGTATGCTTCCTGCGCATTTCGCGATTTGTAGATTACATTCTGCTGCTCCTCTACCACATCTACAATCGTATAGCTGCCTCGATCATACAAAAACTGCGCAACCTTTCCCTCAAGTTCTTTCTCACCGAGGGTAAACTTATTGATAACTTCGCCTTTTCTATGGGAATTATTCGTTCTCTTCTCCATCCTCTTCTCCTAACACATATCTGATTGCCTGCTGCATCATAGGATTCTCCTTTGCCTCTTTCGAATCCTTTAGCTGACGCGCCTCATCCGCTGTAAATATTGGTTTTAATTGCACCTGATGATTTTCCACTGGTATGTAGGCTACCTGTTCTTTATCTAATAAAGAGCGAAGTACATAATAGGGTACCTGTTCGCCCTTTCCACCCTGTAATTGTACAATATTCTCAACCTGGCAGACCCCCTGTGTTTCACTGTATAATATCTCTTTTTTTTGAAACATCAAAACGTTCCTCCTTGCTGATTTTACACGGTTCTATGATACGAGAATCTCCCTGTTTTGTCAATGTAAGCAAGCGCTAACACCCATTCTGGTCTCATTCTTTTTTTCTGCTTTGACCATTGTTATATATTCAGAATCCTCTATAATATATCTATACACGAAAATAAATGAGGTAATCATGATGACAAAAAAAGTGGCTGTAATTAATGACTTATCAGGATTTGGAAAATGTTCTCTCACAGCTGCCATTCCAGTCCTTTCCGTTCTCGGAATACAATGCTGTCCGGTTGCCACCGCAGTTCTTACCGGACAAACCGGATACGCCGATTACCATTGCACGGATTTGACGGATATGCTCCCCGCCTACGTCTCCAATTGGACGGCAAATCATGCAGAGTTTGACGGAATATATACCGGATTTGTAACTGGACCAGCCCAGCAAAAACAGATTTTTAAATTTCTAGACGCCTTTCGAAAAGAAAACACCTTCTTACTGGTAGACCCCGTAATGGG
>JAZUHO010000023.1:0-11134 GCA_045641745.1 Agathobacter sp.
GGCTCTAAAATAAAAATACCACTTACTATGTAGCCAGTGGTATAAGAATTATATTTTGTTGTTAGAAACGGTTAGTGACAATCCAAGCGGTTTGAACAGTTTAAGCAATGTGCTAAGATTTGGAGTGGTCTTATAGGACTCAATGCGTGCAACAGAAGATTGAGGAATGCCACACATAGCTGCTAGTTCTCGTTGGCTAATTCCAAGGGAATTACGTTTTTCAACCATTGCACCTACTATGGATGAAAGAGCTTCAATTTCTTCTATGTCACTTTTTAGCTCGGGATCGACAGATTTTACGTGTTCCTTGTAAAAGTTCCATAGCTCAGAGACTCCATTAGCATCTTCGTAAAATTCAACATTATACATTAATTAGTATATTGCCTCTCCTTCATTCTTATGTTGATTAAACGATTGCATAAGTGCTATCAAAATGTCAATGCAGAAAAATAGGTCTTATCATTTTAGTATATATAAAAGTGCTCACCCTTTTATTAGTAGTAATGTTACGAAATCACATAAGGAAAATTAGATAAAAACAGTACCAAAATACTAGTAGAAACGCACATTGACCATATGCATAGATAAATAGTACTATGTAAACGAGGGGTACGTTTGCTATAAATAGATGTGGCTAATGGAAAGGAGTTTAATGAAATGAAACTTAAAGGTAGATTACTAGTATTGGGAATTGTTCCTGCAGTATGCTTAGGCATTATTATTTTGATTATGGCAACTTTACAAATTGGCAATGCTATAGAAAATCAGGCGTATGCGGGAATGGAAGCAACAGCACTTGCGGTGCGTGAAGTGTTTGCGAACTGTGGAGACGGATTATATAGAGTAGACGATGATGGAAAGATGTGGAAGGGCGATAAGCTTAATATGTCGGAAGCTTTTGGTATTGTGGATTCAATTAAAGAGTCTACAGGCTTTGACATAACCGTATTCTATGGTGATACTAGAAAGCTAACTACTTTGGCAAATGAAAATGGTGAAAGACAAGTCAATACGCAAGCTTCGACGGAGATTGCAGATATTGTCCTTAATAAGGGGCTAACATATAAAAACAACAGAACGAGTATCTTTGACACGAGATATATCACGTTTTATATCCCACTTTATCAGGAGGGCACGAAAGATTCGGTTGGAATGATTTTCCTTGGACAGAAGTATTCGGAAGTACAAAGTACCATGGCACATTATGCGCTTATTATGTTTGTAAGTACTTTGGTAGTTATCTTGATTGGATGTTTATCTACTCGTAGAATGGCAAAAAGGATTGTAAAACCAATTGAACAATCAATTGCCTACGTGCAAGTATTAAGTGATGGTAAGCTCGGGTTAGAGTGTGAAGAGAAACTATTAAAACGAGGCGATGAATTAGGAGACTTGTGCAAGGGCATTGCTGCTTTGGATAAAAACCTGACAGATATGGTAACAGAAATTATCCACCAGTCAAAGGTGCTTGGTGATTCTTCTACGGATTGCAATGAGAGTGCAAAGCGAGCATTTGACTCTTCGAAGCAGGTTGATACTACGGTGGAGGAAATCGCTGGGGCAACAGCTTCACTTGCGCAGGAAATGGTTAGTGCAGAGGACAGTGTGGGTGTAATTAGTGATATTATTACCGATACCAATGCACAGATGGATAGCTTTAAAGAGACATCGGATCGTATGTCCACGGCTTCTGTAGATGTAAAGAAGATTCTAGCCGAATTGAATCAATCGGTACTTCAGGTAAGAGAAGCGGTAAATGAGGTGCAGGAGCAAACAAATGGTACCCATGCATCCGTGGAACAGATTGGAAGTATGACAGATGTAATTACAGAAATTGCATCACAAACCAGCTTATTGGCATTGAATGCAAGCATTGAAGCTGCACGTGCAGGAGAGCAAGGCAAAGGTTTCGCGGTGGTTGCGTCTGAGATTCAGAAGCTTGCGGAAGAATGTAACCAGTCAGCGGTTGAAATTCAGACGATACTTGAACAATTGCGAGCAAACTCCGATTCTTCTGTGATAACCATGGAACGTGTACAGCGTATCATTGGAGAACAGGAAAATAAGATGGAGGAAACAAATGTCGCCTTTTCTACGGTTGAGGATGGCATTACAGAGACAATGCAGGGAATTGACTCCATTGTGGATGGTATGCGAGTTTTGAGTGATGCAAGAAATCAAACTCTCAATATTGTTCAAGCAGTTGCAGCTATTGCACAAGAAAATGCGGCAAGTACGCAAGAAACATCTGCTTCCATGAATGAGATTACACAGATGGTGGCAACAATGTCTGATACAACCAGCGGACTAAAAGGGGTTGCAGATATCTTGCAAGAGAAGGTACAGGTTTTTCAAATTGAGTAATTAAAAAATGTATTCTGATTATTGCAGGCAGAAAAATATAATGGGAGTACATAGAGAAGAGAATATTTTCTCTATTTATTATACAAGAACCAGAGTTCATTTTTGTGTGACTCTGGTTCTTTTTATGCGACATGTCGCAATAATTTTATGGGGATAACATTTTGGAGGTTTTGAGATATTCTTACAGGTATGTAAGATTGTTGTAAGCAAGGAAAAAAGCGCCAGATATAGGTATAATCGCCTATAACATTGCATATAGCAAAATGATAAAATAATAGTGGTATATTGATTTAGGAAAAGGAGGAAAAACGATGAGAAAGGCAAATTATTCGGTTATTATTGGGTTTGTTTTGTGTTTTTCTATGATTATCTTTGGAATATGGAGTAATGGTGGCTTAAGTACGGTAATCAATTTTATACATATTCCTTCTATGATTATTACATTTGGAGGAACATTCTTTGCTGTACTTATTACGACGGAATCGTTTGGGGAATTTTTAGACGGTTTTCGAAGTATTGGCATTGCTTTTTCAAAGAAAACACAGGGAGTGGATGAAATCTCAAACGATATTTTTCGGATGGCTTTGATTTCAAGAAAAGAAGGACTATTGTTTTTGGAGGAAAATATTGACCAAGTCGAAAACGAGTTCTTTGCCAAAGGTATTCGTCTTACAGTAGATGGAACAGATCCAGATTTATTAAAGGATATTCTTGAGACAGAGATGATACATCATATGGAAGAAAATCAAAATCATATTGCATTTTGGGAACATATGGGAGCATTTGCACCAGCTTGGGGAATGTTGGGTACGTTGATTGGTCTTGTTAATATGATGAAAACGATGGGAACGGATCCAAGCAACATTGGTCTTGGCATGTCACTTGCGTTAATTACAACTTTATATGGTTCTGTTTTGGCAAACTGGGTTTGTAATCCTATTGCAGAGAAGTTGCGCAGAACTAGTAATGTGGAACGTTTGGAATATGAATTGATTATTGAGGGTATTCTTTCTATTCAGGCAGGTGATAATCCAACGGTAATTCGCGAGAAGATTCGTGCATATCGCAATGACTGGATTGAAAATGAAGAGAACGCAAGTATGCGAGGAAAGGCAATTGCACAGTTGCAATAATAGAAGGAGAGACAAAGGTCCAATTGTGCAAAGAAAAAGCAATAGTACAATTGCAACAGCAAAATAGAAGACAGTAGGAAGATAAGCAATTGGGGGAATTATGAAAAAAACAGAGCTAGTTTTAAACGAGGTGAAGAAGGTTATAAAAGGTAAGGATGCGTGTGTGGAAAAGGCGTTTGCTGCAATCCTAGCAGGTGGCCACATTCTTGTGGAGGATGTGCCAGGGGTTGGAAAGACTACTTTAGCGGTCGCCTTTTCTAAGGCTATGATGCTTGAAAATCATAGGGTTCAGTTTACACCGGATGTTTTGCCGGCGGATATTTTAGGCTTTTCCATGTATCACAAGGAAAGTGGTACCTTTAGCTACTATCCAGGAGCAATCATGTGTAATCTGTTTCTTGCGGATGAAATCAATCGAACAAGCCCTAAAACACAGTCGGCACTTCTTGAGGTAATGGAAGAAGGGATGGTAACGGTTGATGGAGAGTCAAGACCGGTACCATCTCCTTTTGTTGTCATAGCAACACAAAATCCGAAGGGAAGCGCAGGTACGCAGCTTCTTCCAGAATCGCAATTGGACCGATTCATGATTTGTATGAGTATGGGATATCCGGATGCAAAGAGTGAAATCGAAATTGCACGCGGGAAGTTTTTGCAAGGGGAAGAGTATGAAGTGCATCCGGTTATTACAAAAGAAGAATTGTGTGAGCTTCAGAGAGAAGTAGAAGAGGTCCATGTAAGTGAAAATATATATAAATATATAGTTAAGCTTTCTGCGGCGACCAGAGAGAATCCATACATTGAGCTTGGAGTAAGTCCACGCGGAACGATTGCCTGTACGAGAATGGCAAAGGCAATTGCCTATTTGCAGGATCGCAAATTTGTAATTCCAGAGGATGTGGAAGCAGTATTTCTCGATGTGGCAAAGCATCGAATTGTCTTAAATACGAAAGCGCGGGTTTCTCATATTACAGAGGAAGCGGTGCTTCTTGAATTATTGAAGCAAGTGAAACAGCCTGCAACCTATATGGACAAGAAGGAGTATCGTGTTTAGTTTTGTTCTTTCCTGCGTGGGACTGTTGGTTATCTTTTACGTTGGAACAATTTATGAGAATCCTGCGATATGTATGATTGGCTATGCAGGCGTCATTTTCATGCTAGTATCCTACGGGATTATTTTATATCGCATAAGAAATCTTGAGGTGGAAATTCATATGCCCATAACCTTGGCAGAGGAAGGGCAAAGGGTTCATGCGCATATGCAGATAGGGTATCATGGATTTTTTCCGCCAAGCAAGTTTCAGTATATCGTTTCTGTAAAAGGAACTGGACAACGTGTTGGGAAGAGGAAATGGTTACGAGGAGAACAGGATTTTACGGCAACATTTCTTCACGCTGGAACGTATCAAATATCCCTAAAGTGGGTGAAGGTATACGATTTATTGGGAATATTATATCTATTAAAACCAGTGAAGAGTCGTGCTACGGTGGAAATACTTCCATGCTTGCATACGGTTCCATTGATCATTACGCAACGTGTGCGCATGTTTTATGGAGATTCGGAACAGTATGATGATTTCATGGGAGGACAGGATGTCTCAGAGTTGTTTCAGATTCGTGAATTTCAGAACGGGGACAAAATTCAAAGTGTGCATTGGAAATTGAGTGCGAAGGCAGATGATCTTATGGTAAAAGAGCATGGCCTTCCAAAGGCATGCCCAGTGGCGCTTTTTCTACAAATAGAAGATGGAAGAAAGAAAAGGCGAAATTTACATGCATACTTGGAAATTATTGCAAGTATATCTTTTTCAATGATGCAGCAAGGATGCCCGCATTATATGGTGTGGTATAGTGGTTCCCGCGAGGAACTTGTGCGAGCTCGCGTGAGTAATGAAGAGTCCTTTTATCTTTTCCTTACCTATCTTTTTGCGGATGAATTGGGGAAAAAAATGGATTTACTTTCTTTGTATGATGACAAATTTCGTTATGAGAATTTGCTACACAGAATTCGAATTGATTTGAATCTGAATATTTATCAGAATGAGTTATTGATGAAAACAATTCGAAAGGGAAAGGTGGAGCAGGACATTTCGGAATTGGAAATGATTCTGTAAAGTAGGGAGAGCAAATGATGGGAAAACGCGTAAAGTGGAAGACAGATGCTACAGCCTACAGAAAGATAGCGTATCGCACTTGGGGAGAAATCATAGGATGGTCATTTGCAAATACGGTTTTGTGTATCTTGTTTGTATTGGCCACATTTGTGATTGGTAGCGATGTGTTTCCATTTTTTAAAATAGATGAAAAATATATAGGGCAACTCTTATTTTTGATTTTTCTAAGCAATGTTGTGAACGAATTCGTGAGTGCAACGAAGTATCGTTTTGCTCGCCATATAGTAAATCTTGCAGGTCTTATCTTTATGGCTTTATGGGCATGGAAGTTTATGGATATCTATGCAAGAGAATGGAACCTTGGAGCGGAATATGTAATCCAGAAATATGTAGAAAAGTTGAATTTTTATAATGGATGGACGCTGGTTGTAGAAGAGGGAGCTTCGAAATATGTAGGATTATTCATTGGGAATACGATGCTTGCACTTGTATGGCTTGTTCAGTTTTGTGTGGTTGAAACAAGAAGAAATATTTTGTTTGCCAGCTTACCTGTAGCTGTATTGGGTGCCGAACTTGCAGTGGGAGAAAGCCCAGGGTATTTTGGACTTTGTCTTCTTACTGTGGCGATTTTACTGGCAATCTCTCGCAATTGGTTTCAGAAGAAATCTTTTGAAAATGTAGTGGGAATTTTTTTGCTGACGGTTGTTACCTTGCTATTCGCTTTTTCTATGTTTTATGGTCCAGCAGAGAAGCTTGCGGGACATAAAAAGGAAGCAATTGCAAAAGTAAAGCAAATAGAAAATAAGCTAGAGGGTATTTTTTATGGTTCCACGAATGTGGAGAATGGAGCCGTGGGGAATACGTTTCCTCACTATCAGTACAAAGAGGTGATGCAGATTTCCTATGGTGCATATGCCAACTCAAAACCAACGATGCGAACCTATTTGCGTGGCGATTATGGATATGAGTATGCAAATCGAAAATGGTCAAGAGATGAATCGATAGACGAGTATGAACAATCAGGCATTGGGTTGAGTACGCCATTGGAGTGGGCGACGCAGGGATATGCGTTTGCCAATGAAAGAAGCTTATTATTTAGCTTTGAATTGGGACCGCAAATTAGCAAAACCTGTAAGATAGAGTATACGAATTTGAAATCAGATTATGTGTATGCGCCTAGTCTCATGGGTAATAATTTGGAATCGGACAACCCGTACCAAGCATATGATTTTCAAATTGAGGAAGACTTCGTTGTAAAATGGAAAGATGGTAGTAAGGACGAAGAACGTTTTACCTATGTGGAACCCAATATATGGGAAATAGTCTTTAACAGTGGGGCAATGTTAGAGGTACTCGAACCGCAGGAAATGCTATATAAAAAGCAAGTGATTCCTCGCTATCTAACGGTTCCGGAGGAACAGATAACTGCTAAAAAAATTGCAAAAGAGTTGCAAAGTATAGGGGTTGATCAGTCGGAATATTATCCGTTCTTGGCGGCAAAACAAGTGGCAACGTACCTGAGTGAAAATTATAAATATAGTAAAGAGTTGGGCTCTAGTGGTGCGACGGATCCAGTTGAATATTTCCTGGGCACGAGTAAGGAAGGGTTTTGTGTGCATTTTGCTTCTGCAGGCGTATTCATACTTCGAGAAATGGGGGTACCAGCCCGGTATGTTACAGGCTATGCAGTGGATACGGATGCCATCAAACCATATAAGGGCGTATACACTGGCAAGGTGCTAGATAGTGATGCACATGCATGGGTAGAAGTCTATGTAAATAACATAGGTTGGATTCCCGTTGAAATGACGGCTGGATATTGGCAGCCGGAGAAGCTACATGTGAGCGATTTGGTAAAAAAAGATAATTCCTCTTCCCATACAGAAATCGGGGATTCTAGTGAATCGGAAACAGAGAAGGAAACCCAGATTGCATCAGAAACGGAAGATACGCAGGAAAATGAAACGGAATCTGCGCAAATTTCTGTGGAGAATGGAGCTTCTGGTGAAAAAAGCGTGATTCATTGGAATAAGATTATCCGTGTAATGCTTTGGGTGGTTGCAGCGAGCGCTATGATAGGTCTTATTCTATTTATTCGCAAATATAGAGATTCCTTGTGGCGGGCAAAGAGAAACCGAGAAATAAAGAAGGGGCATTATAATAAGGCAGCTTGCATGATGAACCGAAAAATATACATGGCGTTACATCGAAACATGAAGGTGTTCTTCCTATCCATGAATGATGCGGCTTACCTAAAACTGCTGAAGGAGTCATCTGGATATGTGACGGAAGAGGAATGGGATACGTATATCGCCTATCTGCGAAAAGCAGTATACTCCAATGAGGAACTAACCACGGATGAGTTCGAAACAATTTTAGATATCTATGAACGCACGGAAAAGTCGGAATTTTTCAAAAGAGGAAAGGGATAAAGTCGAAAAGATTGTAACAAAGTAACAAATATTGCATGCAAATCTCTTGTAAAATGACTAGTTCTTATTTCCTAATTTTGTGCTATAATACTCCTATCAAAAAACATACGAAGCGAGTGAATAGAATTTCATTTGCAGGCCGTGAAGTAGTGGGTGATTCATAGGCAGAAGTATAAAAGGAGGGGCATTATGGAATTTAAGATGTGGTTATTTGTTATTAAGAAGATAGCTCAGACATATGATGCTGCTACAGTAGTATATGCTTCTATGCCTGAAGCTACAAAAGAGAGCTTACTAAAAGAGTATGAACAAGGTCCTTGGGTTGTAAAACCAGCAACTCCATAGTTGAGCTGTTCCGAACAGAAAAATTACCTGTTACAGTAAGAATTTGACCTCTTGCCGTCTTCCCATTTACATGGGGAGACGGTTTTTTATACTACAAATAAATAAAATTACCTCAAAATGTATAGTAGTAAAACATATTTATAACTTGGTATTTATTAGAAAATCTGAAGATTGCACAAAAAAGGACATGTGACCTTTTTGCGTAATCTTTTTGTTTCTATAATGTGCTCATCTGGGTGACAATTTTCCTCTGTCCCAGAGTTGACGTTATAGATATGTTCCGGTACTCCATTGCAAGGGAGCCGGGGCAATGCGTTATGGAAAGTGGTGATTTATTATGAACAAATTCAAATATATAAAAAGATGCTTGGGCGCGTTGATTGGAATTCTTCTAATTGGTACAGGCGTAGCATTTAATGCAATGGCCAGCCTAGGAAATGATCCAGTAGGAATTTTCTATGATGGAATTCGTAATCTTTTAGGGCTTAGCCAGACACAGCTGGGAATGGCATCCAATATTGTCAATATTACATTGATTGTAGTATTATTCTTTATAGGAAGAAAATATGTAAATATCGGTACGTTTATTTACATTCTTCCTTATGGATTATGCGTAAATATTGGAACAAGTATCTACACACAGCTTTTTACAATAGATAGCTTAGAGATGAAAATCCTTGCAAGTGCAATTGGTTGCTTACTTTTATACACAGGTGTGGCAATCTACATTGTTATGGACATTGGAATGGATCCAATGACAGGGGTTGCAATGGTGCTTCGTGACAAGTTGCACTGGGACTTCAAGAAAGCGAAATGGTTGTTTGATGGCTCTATGACCTTATTAGGCTTCCTTTTTGGCGGAAAGCTTGGAGTGATTACGGTCGTAACGATGTTGGCTGGTGGCCCATTGATTCAGGGAATCTCTAAGGGGATTACTTTTGTGTGCAAAGTTGGGCAAAAGCAAGAAGAAAATGCGCAGGGTGAGCAAGTGGCTTAAGTGAGACTTACTCATAGAGGACTGCATGACAAAGACCTGAGGTAGAGGACTTGTTCTGGATAGGAGTATCTATGGAACGAGAATATCTGCATCAGGTCTTACCTTTTTTAAAGGATTTAAATAGAGAGCGAAGAGAACAATTTGAGCATTATTTTGCTACGGCGCCAAAGTGGCTCCTGGATTCATTTCAGATTGAGGAAATGGAGAAAGGAGTTCTTTTTGTACGCGAAAATATGCCAATTGATACCATATTTTTTCTGGCCAAAGGCTCGATCAAAGGGACGGATTATCGGGTGAACGGAATTAGCTATGATTTTATTCGATTTGACCATATTACCGCATTTGGTGGAATGGAGGTTCTCTTGGATGAGAAATACTATAAGGCAACCCTAGAGACGGTCACACAATGTACCATGATTAAGATCCCAGTTGGAATCTTTAAAAGGTGGATGGAAAGCGATATTCTTGCGCTAAAAAAAGAGGCAAAGCGTACGGTGGAATATATGCTAGAGGAGAGCCGAATGAATCGTGTCTATCTTTTCTCGCAGGGAGCGGAAAGACTTATTATGCACTTTGCAAGAAGATATGAGGTAAATAGTGTGAACGGTCAGTTAGTGGTGCGCAATACGCGGGAGGAGCTTGCGGATGCCACAGGATTAAGCGTGAAGACAATCAATCGTGCCATTAAGCAGTTGGAAGAAAATGGAATGCTGAAACGGGAAGGACATACCATTCGAATTCTAGAGGAAAATTATCGAAGACTAAAGGCTGCTACGGAAGATAAAGTTTCGCTGGACTAGTTGAAATTTGAGGGGAAATTCCGCATAATAGGTACATAGAGAAAAGGAACTAGGAAAACGAGAATTATATGGCAACGAAAGCACAAACAGAATCGCAGAAAGCGATGGCAAAACTGAATAAGGCAAAGCGCAAAAGGCGGAAAAGAAGAAGAGCCTTTCGGATTTTTGCAATTACAACGTTGGGGCTTTCTTTGGGAATTGGCGCCTTTTTTCTGGTGGATTATTTGCGACTGGGTGCGAAACTGAATAAGCGATACGTGATAGAGGTTGGGGATCCTATTCAGTTGCAGAATTTCATTCGGGAACCGGGCACAAAGGCTGTATTCTCGGGGGATACCAAGGTGTTTGATTCCAGCAAACCAGGAGAATATCCTGTGAGAATTGAGCTGGGAATGTATACCTACACCTGTAAGCTTCTAATCGTGGATGTGACAGCACCCGTGATTGAAGGTGTGCATGATATTCATGTGGAGCCGGGAGAAACGGTAAGCTACAAAGAAGGGGTTACGGCAACGGATGATTGCGATCCGAACGTTGAGTTAAATGTGGATGCAACGCAGGTAGATTATTCCAAGGAAGGTGTCTATGATATTGTTTATACAGCTACGGATGCGTCTGGAAATCAGACCGTAGAAAAGGGAAGATTAATTGTTGAGGTGCGCAATTATACGCAGGAATTTGTGGATAGCTACGGAAATCAAATTATCGCATCCATTCTTACAGAGGGGATGTCAGATCGGGAAAAGTTAACTGCCATTTATAACTGGATTCGATCCAATGTAGCCTACATTGCCTATTCGGAGAAAGCAAGCTGGAGAAAAGCGGCTTATGAAGGAATGGTGCTGCATAAAGGGGATTGTTTTGTCTATGCCAGCACAGCAAAGGAACTTTTGAATTTGGCTGGAATTAAGAATATGGACATTGCGAAAATCCCATCCGATACCAGACA
>JAZUHO010000024.1:0-11780 GCA_045641745.1 Agathobacter sp.
CGATCCGACTTGATTCTGCAGGGACAGAAGGAGAGCAACATGGGGAAAAAGATTATGAGTAAAATGAAAGGAAAAATATGTCTTTTTTGCATGGTTATACTTCTATGCGCATTTATAGTAAGGGTTTATTATGTGAATCAAAATCTGGACCTTCCTGTTACGAAGGAATATGATTTGGGAAGTGAAGTACCGTATGAGAGAGACTATATGAATTATTCGCTAGAATGTATCGAAGGGTATACTGCGAAAGTTTTGGGGTATGAAATTCTCACAAGAGAGGAACTATATGCGCGGTGCAATCAGGATATCGAGGATGACGGACACGAAGGCGAAGCAGATAAGATATTTTATTTACTCGTAAATGTATGCTTTGAAAATGAAAGCTTTGAGCAAGTAGGAGAGGCTGGAATCAATCTATATAAGACTCCTCTTGTTTGCGTGAATGAACTTACAAATCTTAGTCATCAAGCATTTAGTGCATTGAATCCAGACATGCCAGGGGTAGCATTTTCGCTACGAAAAGGAACAAGTAAAGAGGTTACTCTTACATATCGTATCAGAAGTGATTTGTTTAAGAGTAAGGAGCAAATAGATAACGCTGGTTTTAAGCTACAAATTACGGAATACCCTACACGAAAATTTTTGAAGCTAAAGTAAAAATGAAGGATAGAGAGTATTTTGTGTAAAAAACAAATTTAGGATCAATCTACGGTTATTGGTTTTACGTAAATGCCTCGTGGAGCCTAGATAGTATCTAGAATCAATTTGAAATGAGAGGGGGGATTTTCTCCAAAAATTAGTATTGAAGAATGAAAAACAATAAGTGAAAACTATTTTGGGTAAAGTAGAACATGATCAAGCTAGAAAGAAAGCATAGAAATTATGGATAGTGTCAAATGAGCTATGAAAAACTGAGCTAAAGAAAATAGGCTCAGATGAACCTTGAAAACTGTAGATATTTTAGTTTGTGGCAGTATACCGCCACCCTTGACAGCACGAAAAAGAGCTGCTGTAAGTTAATCATCGACGGCGAAGAACTCAAGAACAAGTAGATTTTCTCCGTCAGATACAGAAGTGTAGCAGTTCTTTTTCGTGCCATCAAGGGCAAGCCGCTTTGCGGTGGCTGGTATGATTACCTCTGGCTCAGAATCTAAGAACAAGCTATTTTTCTTTTTACAGTCTTGGGTTTATATGTTTGGTGGAGGTTTCCTATATACTTTTCTAATATTTCGAATGTAATTTGGTCTGTTTCAGTTATAGAGAGATAGGAATGAAATTGTTTCAAGTCAATGCGGTATGCTTTGATGGTTTTTGAATCAAGACGTTTTTTTTTGTGGATATTCACTGCATAAAAACGTGCAAATACACACAAAATAGTAATGGTTATTGAGTAAATAAACGTTAGATGATATAATAACATTACTAAAAAATGTGTCAATACACAAAAATGAGGAACAAAGATATGGAGATTGAGAGAAATGAATACCTTGAACAGTTAAAGATAAGAAAAGATAATGGGATGATAAAGATTATCACGGGAATCAGGAGATGCGGAAAATCATTCTTGTTATTTGTATTGTTTAAGAAATATTTGTTGGAGAGTGGTGTAGATAATGACCATATCATTGAGATTGCCTTAGATGGTATTGAAAATGAGGAGCTGAGAGATCCGAAAAAGTGTTATCAGTATATCAAGGACGCAATGAAAGATGAACAGAAGTATTATTTGCTTTTAGATGAAGTACAGTTTATGCCGCGATTTGAAGAAGTGCTGAACAGTTTGCTTCGGATTAGCAATATTGATGTATATGTGACAGGAAGCAACTCGAAATTTTTATCCAGTGATATTGTAACTGAATTTAGAGGCAGAGGAGATGAGATAAGAATTTATCCGCTATCTTTTGCAGAGTTCTATAATGCTTATGAGGGAGATTATGATGAAGCATGGGAGGAGTATATGATATATGGTGGGTTACCACAGGTGGCACAATTTTCTGTGGAACGCCAAAAGGCAGAATATCTAAAAAATATTTTTACCAATGTCTATATCAAGGATGTTGTAGAGAGAAATAAGATTCAAAATGTTGACGAAATTGGAACTTTAGTAGATATTCTAGCTTCCACTATAGGGGCACCTACCAACCCAACCAAAATATCAAATACCTTTAAAAGTGAACGGGGAATCAATTATAGCAATAAAACCATATCCAACCATATAGATTATCTGGCAGAGGCTTTTTTGATTTCTAAAGCGGAACGGTATGATATTAAGGGAAGAAAATATGTGGGGGCTAATCTAAAATACTATTTTTCAGATGTGGGACTTAGAAATGCTAGATTGAATTTTAGACAGCAGGAACCTACTCATATTATGGAAAATATCGTTTATAATGAGCTACTTATCAGAGGATATAATGTGGATGTTGGTATCGTAGAAGTGTATGCAAAAAACGATGAAGGGAAAACGATACGTAAGCAGTTTGAAGTTGATTTTGTAGTCAATCAGGGCAGTCAGAGATATTATATTCAGGTGGCCTATGACATGACTTCTGAGGAAAAGCAGACGCAGGAACTTAATTCATTTAGAAATATACCTGATTCATTTAAGAAGATTGTGATAGTAAACGGAACTAAAAAGCCGTGGAGGAATGAAGAAGGCTTTGTAATCATGGGAATGAAGTATTTTCTACTTAATGCGGATAGTTTGGAATTTTAGGATAATGTGAGGAGAAACCTTTGAGGAAGAGGTTTCTCTTTTATTATGCTCTCTAATGGTGTAAATTTGTCGTGCGCTCTTATATCGCAAATGTTGTGCTTGCTAAAGTTGTAAACACATTGAAATAGTGGGAGTTTTATGGTAGCATGAAAAGCGGTAGAATCGAGTTAGAATGCAGTTTTTTAATGTGCGTTTACACAAAATATTCTAAATAATAGAAAACCAAGAAATATGGTAAAGATATATAGGAGGATGGATACAGTGGAAGCTTATAAGCAGGAATTTATCGAATTTATGGTAGAAAGTGATGTATTAAAATTTGGAGATTTTACACTAAAGAGTGGTCGTAAGTCTCCATTTTTTATGAATGCAGGAGCATATGTGACAGGTTCGCAGCTGAAACGCTTGGGCGAGTATTACGCGAAGGCAATACATGACAATTATGGAGATGATTTTGATGTATTGTTTGGACCAGCTTACAAGGGAATTCCACTTGCTGTTGTTACTGCAATTGCTTACAGCGAGTTGTACGGAAAAGAAGTTCGTTATTGCTCAGACCGTAAAGAAGCAAAAGATCATGGTGCAGACAAGGGTGGATTACTTGGTGCAGAGCTAAAAGATGGTGACCGTGTGGTAATGATTGAGGACGTTACGACTTCTGGTAAATCTATGGAAGAGACTGTTCCTAAGGTAAAAGGCGCAGCAAACGTTGAAATCGTCGGACTTATGGTAAGCCTAAACCGTATGGAAGTTGGACAGGGCGGTAAGGTAAGTGCATTAGATGAAATCAAGGAGAAATATGGCTTTGAAGGAAGAGCAATCGTTACTATGGAAGAAGTTGTGGAGCATTTATACAACAGAGAATGCCAGGGTAAGATTGTCATTGATGATACAATGAAAGCTTCTATTGACGCATATTATGCAGAATATGGATGCAAGTAATGGGTAGAAACAGGACAGAACGAAGAAGAAGATGGTTATGCGGTCTTCTTTTTGTAGGGTATCTTGTTCTCCTCTTTTACTTTCTGTTTTTTGCAGAGGCCATGGGACGCACCTCCGTGAAACGAGAGTATCATTATAATCTGGTTCCGTTCAAAGAAATTATGCGTTTTCTAAATCATGTGGATAAGCTAGGAATTAAGGCGGTTGCGTTAAATATAGTAGGAAATGTGGTGGCGTTTATGCCATTTGGTTTCTTGATTCCTATGATATTGCGCAGACGATGTGCATTCTGGGGAACGCTTTTTCTAAGCTTGGATTTATCTCTGCTGGTGGAGACATTACAGTTGATTTTTAAAATAGGTAGCTTTGATGTGGACGATTTGATATTGAATACACTAGGTGGGGTGTTGGGATATGTGTGTTACCGTATCCTAGTATTGTGCAAGCGTAAATGGGCGCAGGAGAGGAATAGAAATGTTCAGAAAACATAAGAGAAATCGCTATAAATTTACAGAAAAGCGCCATTCCATTAAGGGAATCATTGCCTCAAGCTTGGGAGCAATCAGCTTGCTGGTTTTGGGACTATTTATTTGGCAAGCCTATAAGAATGGTGGAACCGTTTCCACCTATTATGGAGCAGGCGGTGTGGCTGTATTTTTGTTAAGCTTTGTGGGAATTGTGTTAGCAATTCAAGATAGTAAGAATGACAGAGTGTTTCGCTTTTTTTCCAGCTTAGGAATTATACTTGAGGTACTTTCCATCGCAGGATGGGGCGGAATCCTTTTCATGGGTATTCGATAAAATAGATTAAGAAGGTAGTAGTATGGAATATAAGAAGATGAACCAAAAAGAAAATGAAGAATTTGTAGAACGCTTGGAGCTTGTGATGCCACGCGTAAAGGAAATCGCGGAAGCACCAGAGCTTAGCGAGGCAATGAACGCCTTTTTCAAAGAAATGGGTGCGTATTTACTTCTGATTGAAGAAGTGACAAAGGAAGGATTGGATGGCTCATTCCTTACGATGTCTCTAGAAGACGCCAAAAAGCGCAATACACAGTTATATGCAAATTTGGAGAAGGACAAATATGAGACAAGCTTCTTGAATCCAACCTATGCAGTAGCACAGTTGGGAGATTATGGAAAATATTTAACTGCAATCTTTGCAGCTTCTGCGCAGAGTGTATTTCCAGAAATCTATAGCTTCCTTTTCCAGCATGGACTTCCAGCAGCAGAGGGAAAAATCGGACATTTGTGTATTTTTGCAGAATTATATGTGGAAATCTACAATGCATTGATGGATGAGGATTGTACGGTAGAGACCATTCATGATATTTATTACTGGTTCCGTCATGATTATACTGAGATTTTTATGGGTGAGCATGTGCGTGGCCTGGTAGAATATGAGTATGATTATGCTATGGATATCGTGAAGAATGCTGATCTTTCTAATGAGAGATACCTGTACAACTATGGTTTGAATATTACAAGAAATGAGATTGAGATGTCTGCATTCTTAAATACCTTATCACAGGAAGAAATCGATGCTATGGCAAAGACCTTTACTGAGGGATACCGCATTGGTTTTGAAGTGGGAGGAAAAGACTTAAGCAAGAAGAAATCAGCAGAGCTTCGTTATCCAGTGGGAATGGAGCGTGTTGTTCGTTCGGCAGTCAAGAATTTCGAGGATTTGAACTTGAAGGTGGTTCTTGCACCAGCTTCTACAGTAAAGAATAAGCAGGCGTTGTTTGATCACAAGGAAGACAAGGGACTTGTTTATGACAAGAGCTTTGTGGAAAGAGAATTGGAAGTGATTCGGACGACCTTTGAGCAGTATAAGGACAAAGCCAACGGATATGCAGGACCAGCGGTTACTGAGGTGTTTGGAGAGACTCCATTTGCACCAGAAGCGAGACCAGCAAATATTAGCTTAGATGAGAAACAGCAGCAGCTTGCCGTATATCGTGCAAACGAATATATGCGCACCTATTACAAGTATATCAAGGGAGAAGAGAGAAGCTTCACTATTATTGCATACCCAGTACCAGAAATCGGGGATAACTTTAAAGAGATTTTTGCAGAGACTGTAAAACTGAATACGTTAGATTATGTATTGTATCAGACTATGCAGCAGAAGATTATTGATGTATTGGATACCGGAGATCACGTACACATTTTAGGTGCCAATGGAAATAAAACCGATCTTACTGTGAACTTATATAAGTTAGACGATCCAAGCAAGCAGTCTATTTTTGAGAACTGTGTTGCGGACGTTAACATTCCAGTGGGAGAGGTATTTACATCTCCAGTATTAACTGGAACCAATGGTAAGTTGCATGTGAGTCAGGTATATTTGCGTGAGTACAAATACATCAATTTAGAGCTTGATTTTGAGGATGGAAAGATTGTTTCTTACACCTGTGACAATTTTGAAACAGAAGAGGAGAACAAGAAATTTATTGCAGACAATCTTTTATATCACCATGATACACTTCCAATTGGAGAATTTGCGATTGGAACGAACACCACTGCATACCGCATGGGTAGAGAATATGATATTCAGGATAAGCTTCCAATCCTGATTGCAGAGAAGACAGGACCTCACTTTGCAGTAGGAGATACCTGCTATGCAAATGCAGAGGATACGCCTGTATATAATCCAGATGGAAAAGAGATTGTTGCTCGTGATAACGAGGTTTCTTTGCTTCGTAAGGAAGACCCAGCGAAGGCATACTATAACTGTCATACCGATATCACAATTCCATATGATGAGTTGGATAAGATTACCGTAGTTCGTAACGATGGTACACAGGTAGATGTAATTTCTGGTGGACGTTTTGTGGTTCCAGGAACAGAAAAATTGAACGAGCCACTTGACGCGATGGAAAAATAATACTATCTTATAACTATAGATAAACAAAGAAGAGATACTTATAAGCGAAAATTATTAAACTTATAAGGGAAGGATTTATCTTTAGGAGGAAATAAGATGGCACTTGTTGGTATTGTAATGGGTAGCGATTCAGATATGCCAGTTATGGCAAAAGCTGCTGACATTTTGGAACAGTTAGGCGTAAGCTATGAGATGACAATTATCTCAGCGCACAGAGAACCTGATGTATTCTTTGAATATGCAAAGACTGCAGAGGAAAAAGGGTTCAAGGTTATTATTGCAGGCGCTGGTATGGCAGCACATCTTCCAGGAATGTGCGCTGCGATTTTTCCAATGCCAGTTATTGGTATTCCAATGCATACAACATCATTGGGTGGAAGAGATTCGTTATACAGTATTGTGCAAATGCCAACAGGAATTCCAGTTGCAACCGTGGCAATTAACGGCGGTGCGAACGCAGGTATCTTAGCAGCTAAGATTCTTGCTACAAGTGATGCAGAATTGCTTGCTCGTTTGAAAAACTATTCAAAGGAATTAAAGGAGCAGGTGGTTGCAAAGGATGCACACCTTCAAGAGGTAGGATACAAAAATTATTAAGAGGAATGAGGAAGGCCTGACGGGAAGTCAGGCCTTTTTGCAAGCGAGGGCTTGGTTCGGACATACATAAAAATGTGGTTTATAGATAACGTTAATAGTAACGCATACATATATTAGATAACCTTATAAAATGAATAAAGATATATGATTTGAAATAATAAGTGAGACAAGATATACTGATGGTATCAATCGATAAATTGGAGTTAATAGGAGGATACATAATGGATTACAAGAATTCAGGTGTAGATATCGAAGCAGGATACCGTTCTGTAGAATTGATGAAGGATTACGTTAAGGCAACAATGAGACCAGAGGTACTTGGTGGACTCGGTGGATTCTCAGGAGCGTTCTCATTAGCTTCCATCAAAGACATGGAAGAGCCAGTACTTTTATCTGGAACCGATGGATGTGGAACAAAGGTAAAACTTGCATTCCTTATGGATAAGCATGATACTATCGGAATTGACGCAGTGGCTATGTGTGTAAATGACGTGGCTTGTGCAGGTGGAGAACCATTATTCTTCCTTGATTATATTGCATGTGGAAAGAACTACCCAGAAAAGATTGCTACCATTGTAGAAGGCGTAGCAGAAGGATGCAAACAGTCAGATTGTGCATTAGTTGGTGGAGAGACCGCTGAGCATCCAGGACTTATGCCAGAAGATGAGTACGATCTCGCTGGATTTGCAGTAGGTGTGGTTGATAAGAAAGATATCATCACAGGTCAGGAATTAAAGGATGGAGATGTTCTTATTGGTATGGCAAGCTCTGGTGTTCATTCCAATGGATTCTCATTAGTTCGTAAGATTTTTGAAATGACAAAAGAGTCTTTAGACACATACTATGATGAGTTAGGAATGACTCTTGGAGAGGCATTACTTGCTCCAACAAGAATTTATGTTCATGCATTGAAAGAGGTTAAGAAGGCTGGCGTTCGTGTGAAAGCATGTAGTCATATTACAGGTGGTGGTTTCTATGAGAATATCCCACGTATGCTTCCAGAAGGAAAGCACGCAGTGGTTGAGAAGAATAGCTATCCAGTACCAGCAATCTTCAAGCTTATGGCAGAAAAAGGAAACGTAGAAGAGCAGATGATGTACAATACCTATACCATGGGGCTTGGAATGATCGTAGCAGTAGATCCAGCAGACGTAGAAAAGACAATGGAAGCTATGAGAGCAGCTGGTGATACTCCATATGTTGTTGGTAAAATCATCGATGGTGAGAAGGGTGTAACATTATGTTAAAACTTGCGGTATGCGTATCCGGAGGCGGAACAAACCTTCAAGCAATTATTGATGCAATAGAGAACCAGACGATTACCAATGCACAAATCAGTGTAGTAATCAGCAATAATCCAGGTGCATACGCACTGGAAAGAGCGAAAAAGCATGGAATTGAAGCTATCTGCATTTCACCAAAGAACTATGAGAGCAGAGAGGCTTTTAACGAAGATTTCTTAAAGCGGTTGAATTCCTATGAAGTAGATTTGGTGGTACTTGCAGGATTCTTGGTAGTCATTCCGGAGGCTATGATTCACCAGTATAGAAATCGCATCATCAATATTCATCCATCGTTAATTCCATCTTTCTGCGGAACTGGATACTATGGATTAAAGGTGCATGAGGGCGTACTTTCACGTGGAGTGAAGGTAACAGGTGCAACCTGCCATTTTGTAGATGAAGGAACCGATACCGGCCCAATCATTTTACAGAAGGCCGTGGAAGTAAAGCAGGATGACACTCCAGAAATCTTGCAGCGCCGTGTAATGGAAGAGGCAGAGTGGGTGATTATGCCGAAGGCCATTGATTTAATTGCAAATAGCAAGGTATCTGTAGTTGATGGAATGGTGCGAATTGCAGAATAATAAGGTGTCTGTAGTGGATGGAAAGGTGCAAATTACAGAATAATCTAGAAACTACAGTGTTGTAGGGAGGAAGAATAGATGAAAGTATTAGTAGTTGGAAGCGGTGGTCGTGAGCATGCAATCTGTACTGCAGTTGCCAAAAGTGCTCGCGTAGATAAGATATATTGTGCTCCAGGAAATGCCGGAATTGCAGCACTTGCAGAGTGTGTGCCAATTGGGGCAATGGAATTTGATAAATTGGTCGCTTTTGCAAAAGAGAATGCTATTGACTTTACCATCATCGGAATGGATGATCCATTGGTTGGTGGAATTGTAGATGCCTTCGAAGCAGAGGGATTAAAGGTATTCGGACCAAGAAAGAATGCCGCTATCTTGGAAGGATCAAAAGCGTTTTCTAAAGATTTGATGAAGAAATACAATATTCCAACTGCCGGATATGAGAATTTTGATGATCCACAGAAAGCATTGGAATACCTTGAGACAGCTAAGATGCCAATCGTATTGAAGGCAGATGGTCTTGCACTTGGAAAAGGAGTATTAATCTGCAATACTCTTGAGGAAGCAAAGGCTGGAGTAAAAGAGATTATGGAAGATAAGAAATTCGGTACCGCTGGCAATACTATGGTTATCGAAGAATTTATGACAGGTCGTGAAGTGTCCGTTCTCTCTTATGTAGATGGTAAAACAATTCAGATTATGTCTTCCGCACAGGATCACAAACGTGCAAAAGATGGAGATCAGGGATTAAATACAGGTGGAATGGGAACCTTCTCTCCAAGTCCATTCTATACAGAGGAAGTGGACGCCTTTTGCAAGAAATACATCTATCAGGCAACTGTTGATGCTATGGCAGCAGAGGGAAGAGAATTCAAAGGAATTATTTTCTTTGGTCTTATGTTAACAGAAGAAGGACCAAAGGTATTGGAATACAATGCTAGATTCGGTGATCCAGAGGCACAGGTTGTACTTCCAAGAATGAAGAATGATATTATCGATGTCATGGAAGCATGTGTAGATGGAACCTTAGATCAGATTCAGGTTGAATTCGAGGATAATGCCGCTGTATGTGTCGTATTGGCATCGGATGGATATCCAGTTTCTTATGAGAAAGGTCTTGAAATTACTGGATTAGAAGCCTTCGAACAAAAGGACGACTATTTCTGCTTCCATGCAGGAACCAAGTTTGACGAGAATGGAAAACTTGTCACCAACGGAGGACGTGTCCTTGGCATTACCGCAAAAGGAGATGATTTAAAACAAGCCCGTGCAAAAGCCTATGAGGCAACTGAGTGGGTTTCTTTTGCGAATAAATATATGCGTCATGATATTGGAAAAGCAATTGATGAAGCATAAGAGCATGATCTATGCATGCAGGAAATGAATGCGTGAGATAAATACATGAGATAAATACATGAGATAAAGGGATATTACTATACAAGACAAGGTTATTGGGACTAATTTCACTGTCCTAGTGACCTTGTCTTATGTTACAATTGCTGTATTAACGGATGTTTGCAGGTATGCGTTGAGAATGCAGGTGAGATGTGCATGGAGAATACATGTAAGATGTGTGCGAAAGTATTCATAATCTGTAGTGGATATGGAGGCTTGAGGGTGCGTGCATACGATGTGCATGGGTACGTTTGGTGCAAAGCATCAAATTTCAAATAATATTATCTTAATGATGTTCGATGGAGAATACGCAGGGAGAATTCGAGAATGCGTAGGGAGATTGAGCATCAAATCTGTTAAAATCTAAATAAATCGATGAATGTTTTTGCTGATTTTCAAGATACAATCTGCAAAATATTCGTTTGTATCTTAATTCGATGAAAAAATCCTGAAATCTAAGGAAAAATGACATCGAAAATCAAAAGGAAATCCATTATTGATGAAAGAATCCTGAAATCTAAGGAAAAATGACATCGAAAATCAAAAAGAAATCCATTATTGATGAATGAATCCTGAATACAAGGAAAAATGACATCGAAAATCAAAAAGAAATCTAATATCGATGAATGAAACCAGCCTCCCAAGGAAGCCCAAAGAAAAACAAAGTAAACTAAAGGAAAATGACATCAAATAAAAAATGAAATCTATTATTGATGAATAAATTACAAAAGAATCAGGAGGGAACTATTTGCGAATTAATAAATCAACAACAAATTTGTACGAGGAAATCGAAAAACGAATTCAATATTTACAAAAAATGGTATCTTTGGTTGAGAAAAGAATCGAAAAGGCGCCAGAAGGGTCGATACGGTATATTATTAAAAAAGGATTTGTGCAATATTATGTTAGAAAAAGTCCAAAAGATAAAAGTGGGAGATATGTCAAGAAATCGGAACTAGCACTAATTCGTGCATACCTACAAAAATATTATGATGTGAGAGTGCTTAAAGCTCTTAAAAAGGAACAGGCAGAGCTTGAAAAATTGATAAAAAGTATGGGAAATGGAGTGCAACAAATTCGATTGATATATGAAGAAATTCCTGAGTTAGTGCGAAGTGAAATTAATCCAATCGATTACTCGGATGAAGAGTATGCGAATAAATGGTTAGCTATTCCGTATGAAGGAAAAACAATGGTGGAATCTGGTTCAGATCAGAAGACGGATAAAGGCGAATATGTTCGGTCAAAATCAGAATTGAACATCGCGAATGCATTATATAAGAGAGGAATCCCATATAAATATGAATGTCCATTAAAGCTAAGTAATGGAGCAATCATTTATCCAGATTTTACAGTCCTAAATGTGCGTGAGAGAA
>JAZUHO010000025.1:0-8601 GCA_045641745.1 Agathobacter sp.
ACATATCCTGCGATAAGCTGCGCGCTGTATGCCTTCGTTGTCGCAACTGAGATTTCTGGTCCTGCAACGGTATAGAATACGCCGTCAGCTTCTCGTGCAATAGAAGAACCTACTACATTAACGATACCAATGGTCTTAAGTCCCTGATTCTTTGCCTCTCTAAGTGCAGCAAGGGTATCTGCAGTCTCTCCGGACTGACTTACTACAATTACAATTCCTTTTGGATCAAGAATTGGCTTACGGTAACGGAATTCTGATGCCACCTCTACACGAACAGGAATGCGAGCCAAATCCTCCATTACATACTGCGTTACCACTCCTGCATGATAAGCCGAGCCGCAAGCTACGATATAAATCTGTGAAATCTCTGCAATTTCTTCATCGGTTAATCCAATGTTCTCAAGGCTAATCTTTCCATCTTTAATAACTGAATTAAGCGTATCCGAAACTGCCTTTGGTTGCTCATGAATCTCTTTCATCATGAAGTGTTCATATCCGCCTTTTTCAGCAGCTTCTTCACTCCACTTGATTTCAACTAGTTCTTTCTCAATCTCATCTCCATCAAGATTATAGAAAGTAGCTGCCCCGTTTGCAAGGCGTCCAATCTCCATATTTCCAATGTAATACACATTACGCGCATATTTCAAAATTGCAGGTACATCCGATGCAATATAACAATTTCCATCCTGTACACCGATAATCATTGGGCTATCTTTTCTTGCAACATAAATCTCATTTGGATATTCCTTAAACATGAGAGCCAATGCATAAGAACCACGGATACGAACCATTGCATGATTGATTGCATCAATTGGTGTTCCCAAATATTTCTTGTAATAGTAATCGACTAACTTAATTGCAACTTCAGTATCTGTTGCAGAATAGAATTCATATCCCTTGCGAATAAGCTTCTCTTTGAGTTCTTGATAATTCTCAATGATACCATTATGAACGCCAACCACATTTCCATCATCACTCACATGAGGATGTGCATTGGTCTCTGATGGTTCTCCATGGGTTGCCCAACGGGTGTGTCCAATACCACAAGTTCCTTTTACGGCTTTTCCATCATCTGTTTTCTCAGCTAATGCCCGAAGACGACCTTTGGCTTTCACGACTTCCGCATCGTTCTCGCCGTCACGTACTGCTATACCAGCTGAGTCATATCCTCTATACTCTAATTTCGACAAGCCATCCAATAAAATTGGAGCAGCCTGGTTATTTCCTGTAAATCCAACGATTCCACACATTGTTTCTTTTCTCCTCTCGACTACAAAATCTATCCATTATTCAACCGAAACAGATTTATTATACCAACCATTTTCAATTGTATATACTTTGCCATCTTCGCCTGTGAATTGTCCTGAGTAATTCCAATCAATTCTTCCATCCTTTGCATAATAGAAGTTCTCATCTATATGCTTAAATACGCCTGTTTTGTACATTACAATTCCTCCTTGAACAAGATACCATCTTGTATCAGAGTATTGCACAAATCCATCATATTTCCAATTAATTGTTCCATTTTCAACATAATAGAACTTATCTTGATATTGGACTAATCCGGTATACGATGGCACATACATTCCATTCTGAATATAATACCAATTTCCAAAAGAGTCTTTAGCTAGTCCATTTCTTAAAAAATCAATTTTACCTTGCACTACATAATACCAATTTCCATCTGTATGATGAACAAATCCAGAAAATGTCCAATCTAACTTTCCACTTGATACATAATACCACGATTTGTTATAGCAGTATAGACCTGTAAACTTATTATTTATCTGTGCATTTTCTACATAGTACCAATCATTAGAAAGGTCTTTCGCCAGTCCGCTATATCTCCAATCCACCATTCCATTCTTAATGTAGAATAATGTTCCATCTACATGAGATCTTAAGCCAGTTGTCCCAAACTGAATTTTACTCTTTTCTAGATAATACCAATTTCCATCTGTATGCTGTTTGAATCCATCAAAATTCCAATTTAGTTTTCCGTTTTCAACATAAAACCAATCTGAATTGTATTTCACAAGTCCTGTATGATTTAAATCCACACTTCCACAATTTACATAATACCACTCTAGATTATATGTCTGTGCTAGTCCTGTATATGAAAAGTCTAATACTCCTTTATTTACAAAATATTTGCTACCGCCAACCTGATCATATACGCCTGTTGCCTCCCAATATATTCTACCTCTCTCTACATAGTACCATACGCCGTTTGTATGCTGAACAAATCCATAAAATTCCCATTGTAATACACCATTATAAATGTAGTACCAATCGTTTCCATATTGACATAATCCTGTAAACGATGAATCAAACATTCCATTCTTTACATAGTACCAATCTCCACGTACAGTCTTTGCCAATCCAGTATAGTTCCAATCAATGATACCATTTCTTGCGAAATACCATCCACCTCCGGCTTGTTCTGCCAATCCTGTAAATGAGCCATCAACTACACCGTTTTTATAATAATACCAATCCCCATTCTCATGTTGCTTAAATCCATTATAATGTGAATACAATGCCTCACCATTGTCATACCAAGCCACTAAATCAACATACGATGAATACACTCCTTCAACACAGGTCCCCTGTGATGTAAACTGCCAAAATGTATAATCATAATTATAGTTTGTTGTTCCGCCACGATTACTAATATAATGCGCTAGCCAAACTCTACTTCTAAGTTGATTTGGAAGTAAATGATTTGTCAGCATATTTTTATCAGCATATAACATTGGAATATATCCAAAGCTCTCGACTTTTACGTTAAACGCATTTACAATAGAAGTTGCTGTCTCCTTGGAAAGATTTGCTGTATTTAATCTTCCTGGCTGATTATTGCCGTAATCATCCTTATATGTAGCAAATTCATAATCTATAACAAGTGGCAAATCAAGATCTACACCTTCCAATGCTCCAATTGCATAATTTGCCTCTTCCACAGCTTCGTCCTGTGATATAGCTTGTGAGAAAATGTAAGCGCCAACTCGTAGTCCTGCTTTTTTAGCCGCTAATAGATTCTCTTTTCCACGCTTATCATATCCTAAATTTCCTTCTTCAATAGAACGATATGCAACTCGAATAAATGCAAATTCTATTCCATCTGCTTTTACTTTTTCCCAATCGATTTTTCCATTATGATGAGACACATCAATTCCTTTTCTATGGGTAGTCCCAGAAAATTTTGAATTATGTGATACACTATCATAATCATGAACAAGCTCTCTTTCAGCCGTGTTTGCTAATTCTCTTTCTGAAGATGCTTGTCCTTTTCGCCCATTCTCAATTACAATGTTCCTTACTATTGCATGATTACCTTTTGCTATGTCATATGTAGCGCCAATTCCTTGCGTTGCTTGTACAAGTAAAAGAGAAATCATGCCACAAATTGCCAATATACCTCTAATTTTCTTTTTCAAATTATCTCCTTTCTTTTCCATTACGGAATAAATCTCTTTACAAAAGGTATTTTCCGTAATATACCAACTATAACAACAGAAATCATAATTACTAAAACAGCTCCTACTATTCTATACTTCAAGGATGTATCATTTATGTTAAGTAGTTTAAAAAAAATAGTCTGACGGACAAAATCCATAACGAAAAAATGAACCAAGTAAATTCCCATTGTATAACTTGCAAATTTCTTAATATATTTCCCTATTTTAAATTCCATAATTACATTTCCATATTGTTTACAGAACAAAAATATACCTACTGAATATAAGAAACAAGGAAGCCCCATATATCCTTTAAATACTTGTACGACAGTCTCCGCTTTCACAGAAAGAATATATGTTCCTACACAGTGAAGCAGAAAACCTATCACCGAAGAAATATATATTAGAATGCACCATCTTCTTTTTATTTCAAAGTGACTTATTAAGTATCCGACGATTGGATAAAGTAAATATCCAGACACTATTCCAATTGTATATGGCCATGTCACATCTGGGCAAATATTGTCTTTTAAAAAAGGGATTAGCAAATTCAAAACAAATCCACCAATTGCCAAATATAAAAAGATTACTTTTTTCTTGCTTTCTTCTATAGCTTCCAAGACAGGAATACACATATAGATGCCAAAAATCGCAGGAAAAAACCAATATATTTTTATTATGGTTCCTCCCAAATAACCATTCACCAAGTATTTTATTCCTATTTGGTTAATAGATAACTGATGCTTAGCAAGACAATATAGAATTCCAAATGTATTCCACCCCAAATATGGAATCAAAGTCTTGTCCACCCTTTTTCTAATATATTGCATTGTTGTGTATCGTTTTGAATAATCAATTAAAGTTGCTCCTGGAATCATAAAAAAAACTGGAACCGCAAAATAGCATATGCTCTCTATAATATCTGCCGTTATCCAGTATTTGTCTTTGCTAAAAGTCCAAAAACAACCATTTGTATGCAAAAATACAACAGCTATGCATGAAATAACATTTAATAACGTTATATATTGTGTTTTCTTCTCAGCCATTATTCTCATATCCTTTTGATAAATAATGTAGAAAAGGACCTCTTGGTCCTTTTCTGTCATTCACTCAATTTTTCACCTATTTTATTTCTCATATCCATTTGGATTATTTTTCTGCCATCTCCATGAGTCGGCACACATCTCTTTAATTCCGTACTGTGCTTCCCAGTCCAATTCTTCCTTTGCTTTGCTAGGATCACAGTAACATGTTGCAATATCTCCTGGACGTCTGTCTTTAATTACATATGGGATTTCCATATCGTTTGCAGCTTCAAAATTTTTCACAATATCAAGAACACTATATCCATGACCTGTTCCAAGATTGTATACCTTTAGTCCAACCTTTTCTTCAATCTTCTTTAACGCCTTCACGTGACCAACAGCAAGATCAACGACATGAATGTAGTCTCTTACTCCTGTTCCGTCTGGTGTATCATAATCATTCCCAAATACACCTAATTCCTTTAATTTTCCTACAGCAACCTGTGTAATATAAGGCATTAAGTTATTTGGAATACCATTTGGATTCTCTCCCATTGTTCCACTTTGGTGTGCACCAATTGGATTGAAGTAACGAAGTAAAATCACATTCCACTCATTGTCAGCTTTCTGGATATCCATAAGAATCTGCTCAAGCATAGACTTTGTCCAACCATATGGATTTGTACACTGTCCTTTTGGGCACTCCTCTGTAATAGGAATCTGTGCTGGATCTCCATAAACAGTTGCAGAAGATGAGAAAATAATGTTCTTACAACCGTTCTGTCTCATTACATCCACAAGTGTAAGTGTTCCAGCAATATTATTCTCATAATACTCCCAAGGCTTTGCAACAGACTCGCCTACCGCTTTAGAACCTGCAAAATGAATACAACTATCAATCGTCTCTTTTGCAAAGATCTCATTTAGAATTGTACGATCAAGAATGTCTCCCTTATAGAATGTTACGCTCTTTCCAGTAAGCGCTTTCACACTGTCTAACGATTTCTCTGATGAATTGCTAAGATTATCTAAAACAACAACTTCATATCCTGCATTCAAAAGTTCAACACAAGTGTGGCTTCCAATATATCCTGCTCCGCCAGTTACTAAAATTGCCATTGTACTATTTCTCCTTTATCCTATCTAAATCTTTTATTTTGATACTCTTTCTTTATCTTTCTGTATTTTTTTATCAATTCGTTTTGCACCAATAAAATATCCTATCTTAGGAACTGTTTTCAAAAGTTTTCCTGTTGTTCCTGGAAGTTCACTATACAATTCTTCAGATCTTAATTTCACGCCACTCATAAACTCAGCACATTCACTTTGTCTATCATGCATTGACAAAAAGATATCAATTTGTGTGTAAATCAAACCATGAATTCTATTCTTTAAAAATTCTGTTTTTGTTGTAGTTCTAACTAACTTCTCCTCTTCAAAAGCTTCTATCAAACGATACACCACTTTTTTATGCATTTCTCTATTCTTTTGTTTGCTTGTTACACTTACGCTCTGATTCTCATCCCCTAGTCTGTACTGATAAATTGTATTGTCCAGGAACATGCATGAATTCAATTTGCTGAGAGGCAACAAAATATACTCTTGATCTACATAAAAACAATGTTCAGTTATATGAAGCCATTCTTTTATTTTGCTAGTATTAAATGTAATTGCATGCATCTGGTAGCAATCACCTATTTCATTTAATACTTCATCTACCTTAAATTCCTTTTCAACTTCGACATTCGAAGTAGCTCTCTTTATTATCTTCATAGAAGGTAAATACACTTCATTAAATGGCGTAAACACAACGTCTACAGCAATTGATTTCAATTTATTGATATAATCTACAAATTCTTTAGTATCAACCCAATCATCTCCATCAACTACTTTGAAATATTTTCCTTTTGCTTCCGATAATCCTTTATTAATTGTCGAGCCATGTCCACCATTCTCTTTATCAATAAGTCGAACACAACTTGGAAATTCACTTTGCAGTTTCTCACCCAAAACTTTTGTATTATCTTTTGAGCCGTCATTAACGATTAGTATTTCTATATCGTTTGAAATGCTCTCATCTATAAATGATTTTACAGTCTTCTCTAAAAACTGCTCTACATTATATGATGGGACTACCACTGTTAAAATTTTGCTCATCACTTCACCTTCCACTATCTATAATTTCTTCCAACTGTTACTCTATATACAGGCAAGCCTAATATTAAAAGCAAAGTCTTCACTTTTTCTTTCTTTGAAACTTCTTTATTCTTTAGTACATGTCTCCTTATTGCGCAAACATTCGCTCGAATTACATTTTGTAACTCCTTCTGCTCTTTTTCATTGATAATCTTGCTTAATATCAATAAGTTTGAAAAGAGATATCTCTTCTCTGCAACATCGTACAATTCCGGATAAGAAGTTCCAATTTCATCAAATATTCTCTTTGAAATATCAATCAGAACCGTATGTCTTGTATTATACTTCTCGTGCGCAATACTATCGCTTCGTTGAAAATAATAATACTCTGCTTTAGTCGAAAAGGATATTTTATCAGCTAGTATAAAGCATTTATACATCAAATCCAAATCTTCATAAAGAATTCCTTTGGTAAATCTGTATTCAGAAAAAATATGCTTTTTATACATCTTTGCCCAAGCACTTGTATTAAATTCATTTTGTGAAAAAATTACTTTCAGAGCATCCTTCGCGGAATACTCACGCACTTTAATATCTTCGTTACAATATTTTGTAATTTGATTATTGTTTTCATCCGTTTCCACAGTGTTTATAATTGAGATATCCGCATTGTTTGAAGTAATTCCATTTACTAATACCTCAACATAATTCAACGATACCCAATCATCTGAATCAACAAAAGTAAGCAAATCACCCTTTGCTCGGTCTATTCCGTAATTTCTGGCATCAGAAAGTCCTCCGTTTGTTTTGTGATATACAACAATCCTTGAATCTTTTTGGGCATATTCATCACATACTCTTCCAGATTCATCTGTCGATCCATCGTCGACCAAAATAATTTCCATATCACGATATGTTTGATTTATTATGCTCTCAAGGCATCTAGATAAGTATTTCTCGACATTGTAAATTGGTATGATAACTGAAACCATGTATCCTTTTATTCTCCTGGATTATTTTTTTTGCAAGCACAAATCACATAATACATAAAGTAACCCCATAGTGTCCAAAAAACTACTGTAGTTTGATTATTTACATAAAGAATTTCTGATAAAAAAGCACTTGAAACAACAATTCCCACGCAACAACTAAATAAAAGAGTACATAGTAATTGTTCTTCCTTCGGAATCTTCTTATAATTCTTTGCAACATAAATCAATGATGAAATCATAATATATGCAAACAAAAGAACTCCAATCACACCTTGACTTGCTAATAAATCCATAAACATGTTATGGAAAGCATTAAAAATGGAAAATCCGTTCGTGAGCAAGTATGAATCTGGCATCTCCGCTCTTGAATAAGAAACTATATTACCAAATCCAATACCAAAAACTGGATTCTTTCTAGTTATTTCGAGAGAGTTCTTCCACAAGTCGAAACGTCTATTGCTTATATCTTCCTGAAGTTCCTCATCTCTTCCAATTTTCACCTTATCATTTTCTTCTTTCGTCTTTTCATCACTTTTATTAAGCGATTGAATAATACTTGTCGACTCGTTATATGTAAATACAACTGCTTTATTTAATCCAAAAGATAGTATAACTGCGATAAGAGAAACAAGAATTGCCCTTACAAGTTTCTGCTTCTTCTGTAATGAATAGCAGAAGAAGAAACAAAATAAACAGATTGAAATTGTAACCATTCCTGTTCTTGATGCTGAGAATGCCATCTCCATAATCTGAATCAACACACTAAGTGCAAGAAAAATCTTTTGCCATTTTTTTTCACATTTAATAAAGAAATAGATTGCAGCCATTACCGCTACTATAGACAAAACTGCACCATAGTTAGGATCTGCATGAACCCCATATAATCTTCCCCAGAATGCCACTCCAATTAGAAAAGTTGTATTCTCATCTAAAATTCTATAATGTAAGTAATTAGAAAATAACATTCCAATACTTACAAGATTAGCT
>JAZUHO010000026.1:0-51305 GCA_045641745.1 Agathobacter sp.
GGCATAAGGTCTTTGATTCGTTCCTCCCACACTTCCGCTGGCCCACCCATGGATACCCATACGTCCGTATAGATGACGTCTGCATCCGTCGTTGCCTCCTCCACGCTCTCTGTTAAGGTGATGGTTGCACCGGTTTCTTTCGCTACTCCTTCGCAGTACTCCACCAGTGATGCCTCTGGAAAATACTTTTTATTTGTGCAGGCCACAAAGTGGAGTCCTAATTTGGCACAAGTTACCATAAGGGAATTTCCCATATTGTATCTTGCATCTCCCATATATACAAATTTCTTTCCTTTTAGCTCTCCCAAATGCTCACGAATGGTTAACATGTCTGCTAGCATTTGCGTTGGGTGGAATTCATTTGTTAGTCCATTCCATACTGGCACCTCTGCATATTTTGCCAGCTCTTCTACGATGTCTTGTCCAAAACCACGGTATTCGATTCCGTCATACATACGTCCAAGCACGCGCGCGGTGTCTGCAATGCTCTCTTTCTTTCCAATTTGAGAGCCAGATGGGTCCAAGTAGGTTACATGCATTCCCAAATCGTGTGCTGCCACCTCGAACGCACAGCGCGTTCTCGTGCTCGTTTTCTCGAAAATAAGTGCTATGTTCTTTCCTACCAGGCTATCATGCATGATGCCCTGTTTCTTTTTTTCTTTTAATTCCGCCGCAAGATCGATTAAGTACATAATCTCTTCTGGCGTATAGTCCATTAATTTTAAAAAGTCCCTTCCCTTAAGTGTCATGGCTTTTCCTCCTACACCTCATATAATTCCTAATATGCTAGATATTTTAACGCAACTGCGGTGTAGATACAAGGAAAAAAGGCTGATGCGTGGCGATTATCTCGCGCTGCATCAGCCTTATACTGGTTTATATCATTTATCAGGGGAAACAGCGATGGTGACGGCTCTCTTAGTAGAATACCTCACTACCGATTACTGTTCCTGCGTGTCCAGATGATGCTGCTCTAAATCCTAAGCATCCACCTGTATTATCCATACCGGCTAAAGCTTCCTGCGCTGCCTGGTATGCGGACGAACTTACGCCTTTTTCAAGTCTTCTTGCTAATTTGCCAGAAGATGCTGGTGTAAACTGACCTCTTTGGTAGATTACGCCATAAATTGAGTTTGGATAGCCGCCACTCTTCATTCGATTGACTACGACTGCACCTACTGCCAACTGGCATTCATAGTTAGATGCTCCTGCTTCACAATAGATTAATGCTGCAAGTAATGTTACGTCGTCAACGGTTGCGTCTACCGAACTTCCTTGAACAGATTCTGTTCCTGATGATTTCTTTTGTGCTGCTAGTGCTGCTGCCTTCTTTGCTTCTGCAATTTGTGCAGCTTCTTCTTCAAGTGTTACCCCTGTGCCGGTTCGAATCTCTACAGAAACGAATTCCTCACTTACATAACATACATTTCCTTTGTAGTTTACTGCAACCCATCCATCTGCGATTCCTACTTCGGTATTTACTACGATAGATGCTCCCTGATCAAGGGTTGTTGCAATTTTTGATTCTGTGCTCTTCTCGGTACGAACGCGAAGACCACCAGTTAATGCAGTTGCAACTGTATCACAAGTTGCTTTCGCATAATTTAATGCGTCTGTTCCAATCACACTGAATTCATTACTTACGTAACCAATTACATTTCCGGATTGGATATAAGTCCAAGCTTCTCCTCTTTCAAGGACGGTTGCTCGGTCACCCTGATATAACTTTCCGACAATATCAGACTCTGTACTTGCTTCTGCACGTACATTTAATGATTTGTCAACTGCTGGCATTAAAGCGTCCTGCCAAGCCTGTTCCTCAGGAGTAAGTTGTGGCTCCTCTGGGGCTGCGCTTAACACTTCTTCGTCAGCTTCCTGAACGATGATAATATCACCAACTGTTTTATAAGCGTCTAATTCATATGATGTTAATAAGCCGCTTACGCCTGCAATTCCATTCGTACTTAAACCAGTATTCTCACTATTCGCTGCGTCTGCCACGATGTAGCTTGTTGCGTCACCAGGATTAGCGATTGCTGTGATTGACATTGCAAAGAGAGAACATGCTACTGCTGTGCACTCAATCACTTTTTTGTTAAGTTTCATATAACCTCCATGTGGTGCAATTTTCTCATTTCATTTATGAGTATTACACTAATGTGCCGTTTTTAAACATTGTATTTCAAATGTTACGAATTTATTACGCCCCGATTATAACAAAGCCTTTCTTGCTTTGTCAAACTTTGTGGTAATATTTGGCAAATTGTCCTTAAATTATATGTGAATTTTGTGCATTTTTCGAAAAAGTGTAGTAACACTTTGTGAGCCATAGTTTATTTTTTCGTGAAAGTTACCATTGTTTTATTAGTGCCTCTTATGTTTGCCCCTCCCTTTATTTAGCAGTACTTATTGTTGTATAGTCTATTTTTCTTCTTCATTTTTAAAAAAATAACATCTTTTTGTAACGCCATCCCTTTTTTTCATTGTATACATTCTTTTCTAAAAGATTCCATCCCATTTTTCCCTCTATTTTCGACGACAAAGTGGAGAAAGTGCTTTTTTAGAACGTACTACTGTCCGCTACGGAAAGATTTCTCCGAGTACGGATGAGATCAACTGATTCTGCTCTTGTGTTCCCATCTTTGCGCTCTTTGCATGTTCTTCTTTGTCCGGCGCCTTTTCCTCATCAGCTTCATTTAATATGTAGTTAACATATCGCTGCGCCTCCTCGAATGCCTTTTGCATGCTGTTGGCCATTTTCCGTATCCGGTGTAATAGCATGAGTTGTGTTACAACTACAAATACAATCCCCACTGCAAATATGGCTATCTGCAGGTTTTTCCATAGTAACAAGTATTCCATGATATCCATTCCGCCTCCTATTTTGATTGTGTTTCTTCTATATAATATGTTTTCTCTTTTTGCATTTATATATAGTAGAAAAAGCGACCGCTTTTTTCTGTCGATACTTGTCTACAGACGTCCCTTTTCACACAAGTTCTTTCCCTCGCTATCCCTTTATTCTTTATGCCTCTATCTCTTTGCTCCTTTTTGTTTCTAGCCCTTTATTCTTTTGTATCACTCCCACAGTATACTTTCATGTCTTACTTGACATATTCCTTTGTTGGGCGCATATTATTGAAGATAAGCACAGATTCTTCTTATTAGAATTTTGGTTTTGAAGATAAGCATAAGATATACTTTTCTCTCTATGCTTTGCTTCCGCTTATTTATTTTTTGTCTAGACTTTGTTTTAAGCTATAATTTATATTTTATTGAGGTGAATATGAAGAAAATCATTATGACAGGTGGAGGCACCGCCGGACACGTTACTCCAAATATCGCGCTTTTTCCAGCCTTAAAAGAAGCCGGATATGATATATCATACATAGGCTCATACACAGGTATGGAAAAGGGATTAATCGAAGCCCAAAACATTCCGTACTATGGAATATCTTCTGGAAAGCTTCGTCGCTACTTTGATTGGAAGAATTTTTCCGACCCATTCAAGGTACTTAAAGGATATTTTCAAGCGATTCATTTAATGCGGAAGCTGAAGCCTGATATTGTTTTTTCAAAAGGCGGATTTGTTTCCGTTCCGGTAGTTCTCGCAGCAAAACACTGCCGCATTCCTGCAATTATACATGAATCAGATATTACGCCAGGACTCGCAAACCGCATCGCTATTCGCGGAGCCAAAAAAGTCTGCTGTAATTTCCCTGAGACTTTAAAATATTTGCCAGCGAATAAAGCGGTTCTTACAGGTTCTCCAATTCGCCAGGAACTTTTACACGGTGATGCCAACAAAGCACTAACCTATTGTGGATTTGACAATCACGATAAGCCTGTTCTTCTCATCATCGGAGGAAGCTCTGGCTCTAAGAAAGTAAACGAAGCGGTTCGCGCAGTTTTACCTGAGCTCCTTGAGAACTTCCAAATTATTCACTTATGTGGAAAAGGAAATTTAGACGCCAAACTTTCTGGCATCTTAGGATATGCACAGTTCGAATATGCCAATCAGGAATTGACCGATATGTTTGCATTATGTGATTTAGTAATTAGCCGTGCTGGTGCAAATAGTATTTGCGAATTGCTGGCTCTTCATAAGCCAAATATTTTGATTCCATTATCTGCTGCGGCAAGTCGCGGAGATCAAATTTTGAATGCAAAGTCATTTTCTCACCAAGGTTTTTCTTACGTAATCGAAGAAGAATCCTTAAATAATGAGCTTCTATTGTCTTCTGTAAACGAAGTTTACAAAAATCGCCAAAAATACATCGACGCCATGTCAAATAGTGGACAAATGGACTCTATTGGTTCAATAATGGAGCTTTTTTCATCATTTTCAAGATAAACATTTTGCTTTATTATACGAAAACAACCGTGCAAATTTAACATTTTGCACGGTTGTTATTTTTTCATTTAATTTATCTTATGTTTTTTGCTTGTTTTCAAAAAATGTCCTAGTTTGCTTTTATTTAATTTTCATTTTTTCGCACAATTGTACTTGTTTTTCCGCTTCTACTTCGTTCGGGTGCCAATTTGCAATGTTCTTATCGTTGTTTTGTGCATAACGTGGTATCAAATGCATATGGTAGTGGAAAACTGTTTGTCCTGCTGCTTCTCCATTGTTCTGGACCACATTATATCCGTCACATCCTAACTTATCCATTTCTTGCGAGATAATTTTCTTTGATAATTTGGCAACATTCGCCAACACATCTTCCGGAATTTCAAATATATTTGCATAATGCTCCTTTGGAAGAATTAATGCATGTCCCTCTGTAGCTGGACTTGCATCTAAAATCACTTTGAATTCTTCGTCTTCATAGATTGCGTTAGTTGGAATGATTCCATTTGCAAGTTTACAAAATATACAATTATCGTCTTTCATTCTGGTTCCTCCGTTTCATTCTTTTTGGATTTGATTTAATTGTAATAGATATATGCCACACGATGCAAGAAAAAAGCTAGGCATGAAGTTTATCATACCTAGCTTTTCATATATCCCCTAAGTTTATACGTGAACCTAGTACATTCTTAATATTGGAATGGGAATATTTGGTCTAAAGTTCGAAGTGTCTTGAAGTCACCTCTCGATGTCATATCTCCTGTCATAAATGCTCTCTGAAACGACATTCTTCCTTCCACAATACTTTGCATTACAGATTCTGACAATTTCACAAACACGTCAATGTTCTCTTCCATTCCATAATGTATTGTCAATTCATCGCCATCCACAGCTACATACAACGGACGTCTGCTTCCATCTACCATAAAGGAATAGCTTGCACGAAATCCTGGAAGTGGAGTAAACTTTGCCTGAAACTCTGCAATATATGGCGTCTCCTGCTCTTCCTTGGCTTTTCCCATCAAGTCTTTGAACATGGAAGCAAGTTCTTCTATATCTTCTTTCTGTTTCTTTACATAAGAATCATCCGATACATATTTAGAAAGCTGCTCACTCTCTTGTGGCGTAAGATCCATCGTCGGCGTTCTTAATACGCTCTGCTTGATAGCATGATTACTTGTAGGCAAGCTCTTAATTCTCTGAGAGATAGTTCGATATAAATTCTCCGCACATTTTTCAATAATAAGATTATAATCTTTGTTCATTTCAAATGTCGCCAGATCCTCTACGTATCCACATAACCCTGGACATGGAAGTCCACCAAGTATCTCCCACGCGTTTGCAAGTGTAATTTCGCCTTCTCGTTCTCCATATGTGGTTGACATAACAATTGGTTGCATATATGTCGTTGCGATCTTAATTTTGTCACCATATAACCAACATGCATCCAAAAATTGTTGCATATATCCGCCAATTCCTAGCCATTCAACTGTTGTTGCAAGTATAATTCCATCTGCGTCTTTAATGGTTTGAGGCAATGTTGCAATCTCATTCTTATACTCAAATACATTAAACCGCTCTACTTCTACACGTAATTCACGGAGTACCTCTTCCATTTTGACAAGAACAAATAGCGTCGGGTCATCAAGTAACCCTCTTCCACCGTAGTAAATGTTAATTTTCATGTATTGCCCTTCTATCTTCTACTATTGTTAATACACTCTTTGTCGTATTTCTATGAGCTTAGTACTATTCTTGTTAATAGTATATTGTGTTTTCCACAGAAAATCAATTATCTGTTTTGTTTTTTCTGTATAAAACTAGGCATAACGCAAACCCCATTATCAAGCCGCCAATATGAGCCGCATTGTCAACAGAAACCTCACTAACACTATAATAGATGAGCATTCCAATCATAAAAAGCATACCCTTTAGCGTCATTCCCTCATATCTGCCTTTATTTCGTATCACCACCCAAAGTAATGCTCCAAACGTTCCGAATATCGCACCGGAGGCGCCCGCTGACACTGCAATTTCGCCCGCATGCAGCTTTATGTACGTAGATAAAATTGATCCTGTCATTCCTGCCCCTATGTATATGAGGGTATATTTCCAATGTCCAACCTCGCACTCTAGCGAATAGCCAACCGCCAAAAGTGCCACCATATTATTCAGCAAGTGCTGAAATCCAAAGTGAAGAAACATCGATGTAAACCATCTCCAGCACTCCCCTTGCTGCACAGAAAGAGCTGGCAGGTTCGCTCCCATCCGTATCATGAAATCCGCATCCGTAGTCTCACCTATCCATTCTGTAAGAAAAAACAATGTGACATTTATTGTTGCAAAAACTATTGCCATATATGGCACATTTTGTTTATGTATGATTTGCGTTTCAGTTTTCCACTGATTCTCCATATCCGCACACCTCAACCTATCTATTCAACACTTATACCCAGCCTCCATTATATTCTATTTCAGGTAAAAGGGAAACGGGCTGTTTTTTCCTTTATATAAACCTATACTTTACATCTGCGAATCGAACAATATCATTTGATTGAAGAACCTTTCTTTCCTTATAAGATAGTATTTCATCATTCACATACGTTCCATTCGTGGAGTTCATGTCCTCTAATACATACTCTCCATCTTTTCCTCTTGTTATCCTTGCATGAAATCGACTAATCGTCTCCTTCGGAATTCTTAATTCCATCTGCGTTTCCTTTCCCACTCTCGTTGTGTCCGACTCAATACGGTAATCCTCCATGCGCTCCATTCCCTCATAGAGCAAAATTCCTTCTGCATGGTCCTTCTTTGGCTGAATGCATATTGTCGGATGAATTTGCGGTTCATACATCGTTTTTTCCTCCATCACGCATTCTTCCTCTGGCGAATAGGCAATCTGATAACCTGCAGGCGGTTTCTTCTCCTTGCCAACAAAACTTTTCTCAAACTCCTCTATCTTTACACGCATATTCTCCCACAGCTCACAAAGATATTCCCAGATTGCTTCTATTCCATTTTCTACATCATATTTTTGTTTGTCTTCTTTTACTTTGTTGTTTCTTTCTCCACTATTCTTTACTCTTTCTACGTTTTCTTCCTCTCTCCTTTTTCCCGCATTTCTGTTCTTATCAAATTTCCCTCTATCCTTTTTCCCTTTTGGTAGATTCTTCTCTTTGTTCTCCTCCGCGAACACGTACGCTGGCTCTTCTTTCAAATAATAATTCTCATAATTTCTTTCATCTCGATCCACAACCTCCCGTGTAGGAATTGTGTTTTTTTGCATTTCTTCTCTCGCAACCTGTTCCCGCCTGTCTCTTATCTGATCGCGGATTTCAAAAAGCGATGCTCCGTCTATTGTACTTTTTTCGTACATTTCATACCCTAGTTGTATTGCGTGAGCATCGGAGTGATCAATTTGTGTAATTATATACTCCATTAAGGTGCGAAAAGAACCAATCACAGCTTCACGATTTCCCGGGTATACACTAAAAATTATTTCTTCACTATCATTTGAAACAAAAACCAGCTCCGGGTCCAGCATAAGTGAATCAACGGAAACCAGGTTCCACTCTAAAATTTCCATTTGTGCACAGATTGCCAACACCAACTCTTCTAGAAATTTGCTCGTTATCCTTTTTATTCTGCAGTAAGCATCCAAAGATTGTTTTCCCGTTATCGTGTACCAATACATTCCACGATTGTCCTGAAACACTTTATCCATTGGCAAAAGACCTGGCAGCTTTCGACTCAACAATATTTTTTCATCAAACTCGCATTCTCTTACAACAGGAATTTTCATATAACTCCCTGACGCATTTCTGTCATACAGCACCTCTCGATTCAACCATATCCCTCCTTTTCCTATTTATGTGCATTTTTTTGTATCTCTCTAAGCCAATTCAAGCGGTAAAAATCTTCTGTAATCCAATAATCTTGCCCCCCGTATTCCGATATTACCAGCTCCGTCCCCTTATAGAATTTTATCCCAGTACGTATTGTCACAAGACAAATCAATAAGAAAATAGGCACATACACTGACATTTCAATCGTAAAACTTCCTTTTGTCATCCTTTTTCCGCTCATAATTCATCCACTCGATTCTTTTAGTTCGTTAGTCCTACTCTCCCTGTTTCTCTTTCACTTCTTTGGTACTTTTTCACCAAGGCGCATCGCTTTTATCCACATGCCATCATCCAATAGCTTATTGCTCCTATCAGCAAGAATGGAGCAAAGGGGATTTCATATGTTCTTCGCTTTTTCTTCACGTTCATAAGAAACAGGCCCACAAGTCCAGCTCCACAACTTGCCAATACGCAAGTCATAAATGCTGCTGTTCCGCCAACCATAAGTCCCATCGCCAGAATCATCCATCCATCACCTAACCCTATGGCCCCCTTTGTTATAACAGAAACCGCCAGAACTGCACCGCCCAGCACAATTCCCCACACAAAATCGTAAAGACTACTGTATGGCGAGATGCATTGTAAGACGAGACCAACTCCCAAAATGACTAGCGTTAGTCCCCAATAGATATTATTAGTACGTAAATCTTTCCAAGCATTTACTATAAGAAAAACGAAGGTAATCAGCCATCTTGCGACTACAAGATATTCTACTGTCTGGCTCTGCAATATTTGCATAATGGTCGTCCTCCCACTTCTGATCTACGTACAGAATGTACATTTCTATTTATAGCAGAGCATTCCTTATCTGCATGGAAATGCTCGCCTCCTGGTGTAATATACACAATTTCTTGCCCTCTATCCTTTCGCGCACAACGCTCACAAGCATGATACCTTACCCCCAACTCTTTGCTCTTCCCTGTAATATACGAGCGATTGACCGGATACACCTGTATCTCTATACTTCTGCAATCCGCGAATGTATGATAGACGCTTCCATAATCTGTAATATATACCCAGTCTTCTTCTTGCCTTTTTCTATTTTGGCGTCCATTCCACTTTCTTGAAGCGGTCTTTTGTGTTATCTCATATGTCTTCTTTCCCAGCAATCCAAACGGAAACTTTATCCGATACCTTGCTGTAATAGCTATATATTCCCCCGAATCCTCCACCAGCGTTATAATCCCAAGATGACCACCTTGCACAAATTGCAATTGGTCTTTGTTCTTAACCAGCCCACCCCTCGCAAGCGCTATAGCTGTTGAATTTTCAAGGTTTTGTACTCCAGACGCACATGAGACGGAAGCTCTACGCGATGCATCGTTTATAACATTTTGCACCACATACTCCGTACTCATAATAGGAAACAACATTAATATAGAAAGAAAGCAAACACATATTATAGGAATAATTATGCTCGCCTCCAAGGTAATCGAACCTCTGCAGGTGCATAAGGGTGCCTCTCTGTTTTTACTTTGCTTGGCATGTCTATCTTCTTTTTTAATGCTACTACTGGGAGAGATTCGCATTCTTTTTATTTTATTTTTGTCAAGAGACACCCTTATGCACCTGCTTTCCGTCCAACATAATATCCCTGCTTTACTACTTTACATCCAACATAATACCCTTGCTTTGCTACTTTCCTGTTTCTACTACTATGTGCCATGCGCTTCCTGATAGGAATACTGCACACTTATATTTCTTTGGTTTCTTAAATTTTTGGGCTTTCCAATCGTTACAAATCCAAAGAATACATTCTTATATTGATAGGTAAAGTTGCCCGTTAATGCAATTACAGCAGCATCAATTCGATAGTCCTCATAATCCGGCAAAAGCCGAATATTTTTTTCCATTATATCCATTGCGCGAAAAGCTCGTATTCTTGTACTTTTCGCTAATACAAGAAATCTTAGATAGTCTTTATAAAGAAGCCCTTCGCTCTGCTTTTTTGCTTTCTGTCCACCTGCTATTTCGCTAACCAATCCGCCGATTGAGCTTGTCCATGTTTCCCGATTTTTCATAATTGGAACCTTTTCACCAGACAAAATGCTTCTAAGATCTAAAATACTTTCTCCAAATGCCCATGCTGCCATGATTGAAACCTTAATTGGTTCAATTAACTGCGGCAATGTTCCGGCCCCCGCAAGAGCAGTGGCCACAGAAAGACATTCTTTTTGCTTTTCTGGATCCGTTGCGAGATATGTCATATTTGCAGCCTCACGCATTGCCAGAAGTTCATAGCATACCACCTTTAAGTTTTCGATATCGGATGCTTTTCCCCCCACTACATATTCAACCTCATAAGAAAGAACACTATCTCTATCAAGTGTCTGACCTTGTGCATCATAAAACTTCAAATATGTAAGTAGATGTTCTGTGGTTAAAAAGGCGTCCTCTGCACCGCACCTACACACATTCTTTCTTGGCACAGCTATTCTCGTGCGATACACCATCGAATCCGAAAGCTCAATACTCTTGTCTGAAAACTCCTCATTTCCAGAAATTACTATATTAAGTATTCCGTTTTTTCTTATTTTCTGTATTTCTCCCAGAAGCTTCATGTTCTTCAGTTTTTGCGGTAGCTTCTCGACGCCCTTCGCATTTATAGATGGTGCAGCTGCAGTCTTCCCTGTTTGCCCCGCTTCACTTGTCATAATTTCCTCCGAAACCATTTGACTTCCTGCATCTATCTTTGCCTCTATATCAGGTTTGGCATTTTTTAACCCAGATAGCTGCTCCTGCATTTTCTTCCACTTTCCATACATAGAAAAAGGTGTGTTTATCTTGGCAAATAAGGACAGTTTTCTCTCAAAGCTGGTTCCATCGGCATTTGCGAGTGTTTCCACGTCCGAAAAATCTATTTTGTCCAGTTTTGCATGAAAAAAATAACCGGATTCATCTGATTTTCTTGTTTCATCCCATTGAAAAATTTTATTAACAAAAAATTCTTGCTTGATTTTTTCTCCGCTTGTATCCGTGTCAAGCGCTAGAATTTTATAGTCGTTCCAGAGGGGAATACAGTATTCTCCCATTAAAGATTCCATTCCCATTCTCGCTTGAAATTTCAAAATATCATCCAAGTATTTCATGCGAGTCCCCTCTAACAGAACAAACAAAACGGACAAAATTAGAAGAAATGAAGTTGCTGCCATAACAGTTAAACTTCCCTTATACACTCTTTGCCTCTCTTGTGATTTTTGCAAACAAATCGTTTACCAGCTGCGTCAACTGCTTCTTAAAGATCAATACCAATCCAATGATTACCGCAAGAATCAATATCAATTCAATTGTACCAATGGCTTCTTCAGTTTTTGCCACTTTATTAATACAAGATATAATTTTATTCATTCTTTCTGTTTTTATCATACTTTTTCTCCTTTTGTTTTCTTCCATTTTTCGCATAATCATTCAAAACACCCATTTTTACAGAAACCGTTTCCGAATTTTTGGTGTATTGACATTTTCTTAACAAATTATTTTCTTCCGCTTCATAGGAAAAAGAATATTTTTCGTTTTGTGAACACTTATCAAATTTTACTCATATTCAACAGTACCGGAGCAACCACAACAACAATAACCACACACAAAAGAAGCATCATCGGGAGCAATAATTTTGTATCAACTTCTTGTGCTCTTTTTTTAACATCATTTCTTTTTTCTTGGTATGATCTCATAACCTCCTGTTCCAAAATCTGATTTAGCTGTACACTCCCTTTGCTCAAATTTTGAATCATTAGTCTAGCAAATCGACGATAATTCTCTTCTCCTATTTCGTCCGCCATCTTTTTAAGTGCAATTCGTTCACTCTCTCCTTCTCGAACTCGCTTTTCAAAAGTAACCAGATTTGCGTATCCCTCTCGCTGTTCTGTCTGCATTTTCTTCCGCTCATCAAGATACGGATTTGTTATTTTTTGTGTTGCTTCTTGAAACGTCATCCCGATTCCGAGTAGTATTTTATACTTTGTAATGATGCCTGGATAATCCTCCAACAGATTTTTTTGTATTTTTTTGAGAGTTTGTTTTCCCTTTTCCAGACTCCAAAAATGAAAAATCGCAGCCAAAAAGACGCCATATAAAAAGATTTTAAGCGGAAGATATTCTTTTGGTCTTCTCCACTGTACCCTTTTTCCTTCAATCTCCTTAGGAAGCTCCAGCTCCACCTTTTGTTGATTGATTTGATCCGAAAATGTCTCTTCAAAGCACTCGTCAATCTGTTCTTTTACCGTTTTTTCTGCAGGATAAACAGTAAAATATAAGTAATCTTCCATATGATAGGAACCACATTTTATATTTGCAGTTGCACACACCTCTTTGTTGCCTTCTTCAAGATATATATTTCCGTCAAATCCTACAATATCTGGTGCGTCTACACTCCACTCAACTACTACATCTGGTTCACTGTAGCTCTCTCGCATCTTCACAGGCATGCATACGGCACTCATACTTCTGTTCTCGCCCAAGAAGGAAGTCTCCAATTCCTTTCTTACTCGTTCCATCTTTTCAAATGCTTCCCGCTCCGTGATTCCTTTTTCTGGAATTTGATAAGTATATGGAACATATTTCTCCCCCTCCTCCCCTTCAATTTTCACCTCTAGTTGAAGCTCTTCTCCTGCCTTTTCCTCTTGTTGTATGGTTATTTTTCCAGATTTTATTTCCTTCTGTTCCTTGTGCTCGATAACAAAAGCAACTAGCACAGCAATGCACAGTAACACAACGCAAAGTACTGGATTTACTCGCGTTTTTTCTCTTTTTCTCTTACTTTCTCGTTTTTTCATATTTTTGTACTCATACTATGATCAACCTCTTTCCCAACCAAAATCCTAGATAATATACCAATAAACACACGGTCATTATGATGACTCCAGCCAGATTGTGATAAAGTACATTCAAATAGTCACCTGATGTAATTCGCAAGTACAAAATAATTCCCACTGGCATGCAGCTCATAATTCGCAGTTCCATTTTCTTTGCAGCAACAATTGCTTCTACTTCATTTTCCAATTCCATTTTTTCTCGAATTTGCTCGGTTGTTGTTTCAATAATTTGAATCAGGTTTCCTCCTGTCTTTTTTGCGAATAAAAGTACCTCTCCAAACAAACGAATATCCTCATCATCTGTTCTCTGTGCAAATTCAAAATAACTTTGTTCCAACGGTTTTCGAAGCCTTACTTTTTGATTCATCTCCCGAAATTCACACAGCAAAATCGATTTCTCTCCATACAACTCTTCCAATTCAACCTCAGCATCAAGCCAAGAGTTCTCTAGCGATAATCCTGCCATCAAAGAACTTGATATTGTTTGAAACGCCCCCAGAAACTCCTTTCGTATTTGTCGTTTCTGCTTTTTTGCCTTTTCTATTTTCATAAAGCGGTAGGTTTTTACCATTATAATTGGTGCAAGAACTACTCCTTTCACGTCATCAAAGAAGGTCAAAGCAAGAACCATAGTTATTCCGCTCGACAAGAATAGCATTTCCAAAAAATCAACCCCTGTCATTTTGTATTCTTTGTATTCCATCTACAATTTCCTTCCTGCCTGCTCTAATTTTTGCGTATTTCTTATTTCACCAACCTTTTTCAGTTCCCCTTCTGCATTTCTTTTAAACAAAAAGTGTTTTTTGATCTCACCATTTTCATATCCAGTGATTTCCGTTATCTCCATTACCATCCTCTTCCCATCACTTCTCCTTGCCAAGTGAATCATCACATCGATTCCTGCTGCAATTTGTTGGCGAACTGCATGCAATGGAAGCTCCGTTGCTCCCATTAGCACCATCGTTTCCAACCTAGCTAACATATCTTCGCAAGAATTGCTATGACCAGTTGACAAAGAACCATCATGACCGCTTAACATTGTTTGAAGCATATCCAGCGCCTCCTCGCCTCGACACTCACCCAAAATGATACGATTTGGACGCATGCGCAAAGCCGCGCGAATAAGGTCGCGCATACTTATTGCCTTCACGCCTTCGACATTCGCTTCCCTGGTTTCTAAACGAATCAAATTCGGAATCCCTTGTATTTGAAGCTCCGCGGAATCCTCTATCGTAATAATGCGCTCCTCGCTTGGGATATAATTCGATAGTGCATTTAAGAATGTCGTTTTCCCAGAACTCGTTCCTCCAGAGATAAAAAGATTGTATTTTGCTTCTACCAAAGTTTGTAAAAATCCAGCCGCCTCCTGCGTGATTGCTGCCAGTCGGATTAAGGTTTGCATTTGCATCGGATTTTTGGGAAATCTTCGAATCGTAATGACTGTTCCATCTATGGAAATTGGCGATAAAACGATATTTACACGCGAGCCGTCCGCTAACCGAGTATCTACAATAGGAGACGCCTGATTTACAACACGATTATGATTTGCAACTATGGATTGCACTAAATCCTGTAGTGTTTCCTCCGAAAGAAACTTCTTTGTAGACTGGTAGATTTTCCCACTTTTCTCATAGAAAATGCAATTTGGACCGTTTACCATAATTTCTGAAACATCCGGATCATCAATTAGTTCCTGCAATACATCCATTTTTCGGAGCGAGTCAAATACCTCTTTCTCAATTTGTCTTCTCTGGTGAATGGATAAAAGCTTAATATCTTCCCTGGCGCTTGCAATCCGATAAATCATTTCTTGTACGTCTGCATCCTGTACCTCCTGCGACAAATCCAGATGTGCTAAAACACTTTCTCGAATTTCCTGTTTTATCCTATCCACACTTCACTCCAAGTATAATTGCCCGGATATAGTCACCCATTTCATCCCATTTCCATTTTTCTATCAGTCGTTCACATCCGATATTTGCTCCTACTGTCGCTGGAAGAAGTACCTTACTGATTCGTTCCTGTAATTCGAAATAGCCTCGTCGCTCAAGCTCCTTTTGGAATTCCGCCTCCCGCAAAGAATAGCTACGCCCCTTGGGTTGTAACAGAAACACTTCATCACACAGATTCATCAACTCAAAGAATCCTTGAAAACGCGTACCCAAGTTCAAGATTACGACTGAATAATCCAGCTTTTGCATAATATACTCCAGCATTTTTTGATAGATTTGCCCGTCCATTTCACTGATTACCTCACTATTCATTGGCGGAAAGATGAAATCTACCCCCTCTATCCGCTCCATACAACGCAACACATTTTCCCTTTCTAAAGAATGATTCATCGTCATAACCAGCATTTCTTCAAGCCCCTGCTCTGGACACATTTGTGACAGCTCGCGTAATCCGCTGTTTTCTTGCAGATCAACTAATAGAACACTTTCTTTTTCCGCCAATATCGCCCCCAGTGTCACTGCGTATGGCAGCTGATTGGCACTCTGCTCCAGCGAATAAACTCCATAAAGCTGTTTCCCAACAGGTCTTCTATCGCTTTGGGCCATCTCGCTTTTTTCCTTTGCGACAAGGTTCAGAATCTTATCCATGATATGATTGACTTCCTGATATTTCTGGATCCAATGCACTTCCTGCTGCTCCATATCAAGCTCTTCCTTCACAGGCCTCGCCTGTTCCTCAGATGTTTCGAGCTCATTGGGTTCTTCCTGCTCTCCAAGCACCACCATAGTGCTTTTCGGCTCCCTCGTATCCTCGTCTTGCACATGCACATAGATTGGTTCATCCATAAGAAGCACTTGATGCTTTACGCCCTCTTGCCTGGCGCGTTTCCACTGTTCCCAATCCGAATAGTGGTGCAATTCTATCTCTGCACTATAATATCGAATCAGACACGCCACCAATCGTTTGGCATATTCCTCCTCTTCCATAACGATTCCCAACGATATTCTTGGCTTACGCCCTTTTTCCAAATAATCTCCCCCTTTCTACCAAAGCCAGTGATTTCCCTGCACAAGAAAAAGCGCAAAAGCGATAGCGACCGCAAAATGCATCTGTTTTCTGATGTACTTACCCTCGTATTCGTGATAATCTCCCCTTGCAAGGTCTCCAAAATACTGAAATGCGCTCATACATCTTGCATACAGCTCACCCTTGATGGATAAATAGAACAGCCCATAGCACGCACCTATTCCAAAGGCAACCAGCATACATTGCACAATTTCTTCCGAGGTTACAAAACCTCCAATTACGGATAATAGTTTGATGTCTCCGGCTCCAATGGCGCCCATGAGACAAAAAAGAAATAAAACGACAATCGGAATAGAAATGTTCACAAGAAAGTGAACGAAAGCGCCAGCTTTTAGTAGCTCTACCAGACTTGCTCCTCCTTTAACAGAAAGAACATCTGGAATGATTACGGAGCACACTAGCGCCAGGACATAACCTACGAAAATCAGCCGATTACTAATTCTCATACTGTCCAAATCCTGCATCACGGCAATGACTACAATCGTGATGAGAATTCCTTCCCTTGCACCTGCAAGGATCATACTTACATTTGTTAACATAATTTGTTTTTGTGTTGTGAGTGGAATTATAGACCTTTTTTCATTCTGTTGTCTATATTATTTTGCCATTTTGACGCTTTTTGTCAGAATTCGACAAAATGACTCTGGAAAATATGTATAGAATTTCCATTTAAAACCTATACTTGAAGTAAGAGATTCCAAGAAAGGATTGAATGTGATGTTAAAAACAGTGAAACAAGCTACACCGGATGCCTATGAAATGCTTTTAGATAGCATCAATCAGACCAAAGAGGAATTGAATTGTACCTACACCAATCTCGCTTCTGTAGTGGAGCCAGACCTTATTGATTACTACATTTACCAAGTGAAAGCCATGCAAACCCGTTACCAGTTCTTATTGCGCGAAGCAAAAGAAATGCGCGCAAGTCTCTCAATCCCATCCGAATAGTGAAAAAAGAGGGTTCTTCAAACGAAGAATCCTCTTTTGGTATCATCTGCAATATACTCTTCATTCCTATGATTTCTTCCATAGGTCATTCCCGAATACACCTGCTGCGCATTGCGCATAATCGGTGCCGAGTTATCCTGCTTCGCAATCTCCACAAAGCTTAAATACGGTCGTCGTAATATGGTCTCAATTGTTTCGATGCGTTCCTGCTTCTTCTCATACATGCATACTGCCAGTTCTTTTTTCGAAAAAGCGTAGAGCGCAAACAACTGCTCCGCTATCTCATATTTGAAATCCAAGGCTTCCATTAACACTTTCACAGCTTCGCTGGCCTTCCGAAGGGATTTTTTGTACGCCTCCCACTCTTGTCCCTGCAACGCCTTTTTCGCATCTTCCAAATGTGCAAACAGTATATCATAGTTTAAAACCACAATTCCACCACGATTACAATTCGTTAGCCGTCTTGTAAATTCCTGCTTCTTTTCCTGGTTCATAGACACTCCTTTTATTAGCTAAGCAGTGACAAAATTTGCTGTGGCAATTCATTCGCCTGCGCGAGTACAGATACGGTTGCTTGATTTAACACATTTAACTGGGCATACTCACTCATTTCACTAGCCATATCTGTATCCAATAAATTGGAATATGCACTTGTCATGTCCTCTACGGTTTCCGCCAAACTGTTTGTTGCATGTTCTAGTCGATTCTGGCATGCACCAATTCTTGCTCTTACATCACTGACCATCTCAATTGCTTCATCCAATATGGTCATTGCTTTTCCTGCTCCATCCGTCTTTGATACATCAATTTCATCTAAGTAAAGCGATGCGCTAGATACTTCTTCAATTCGCACGTTAATTGTCTGATACTGATTTCCACCTACTTGAAGTGTCATTTCCCCAATATCCGTAACTTCCATGGATACGATCTTATCTGCCTCCAACTTATCACTGATGAGGAAATCCATAGTAAATCCGTCACGATCCATGACTTTCACACGGTTTCCCTCAACCGTATATCTTGCAGAAGATGAAAATCCTTTGCCAAGTGTTTCACCTTTTTCTGGATGATCTGCGTCCACTAGCTCTTTTTTCAATTTAACATCTTTACCTTCTTCTTTTGCAACGTGAATCGGTGTAATTGGATTTCCATCGGCGTCTTTTTCAATTTCAGCATCTGACATTCCAAATATCTGCTTTGCAATTTCTTCGCTTTCTGTTGAAATCTCAATTCTTGAATTCAATCCAACGTGTTTTCCTGTCATTTTTTTATTATCATCGCTGATATTGATGTTGCTTGTCTCAAAAAGGTCGCGGAGCATGTTGTTCACTTCTTCCTTGGTCATATCTGATTTCACAACCACGTCAACATCGTTTATTCTTACGATAGCCTGCTCGTCTTTTCCAAGAATTCCCATATCCATCATGGTTGCATCCTTGTCTGGATCTGTTGTAAGGTCTTTTTCAAGCTGATAGTTTACATCTGCTTTTGCCGCTTCCGCCTTTTCCTCTATGGTAACCTCATATTTTCCTGGTAATACAGCGTCGGATGTTTTAATTCTAGATGCCTCTTTGGAATATACGCGTAAATCAGAGGATCCATCCAACAAATTTTTCTCGTTATACTCCGTATCTGTTGATATACGATCGACCTCTTTCTTTAACTGGTTGATTTCGTCTTGAATTGCCTCTTTTTCTCCAGCAGAGTTTGTTCCATTTGCAGCCTGGACAGCCAATTCACGCATTCTCTGTAAGATGCTATGTACCTCGTTCAATGCACCATCCGCAATACTAAGTACCGAATCACCATCCGTTGTATTTGTTTTTGCCTGGGTGACTGCATCAATTTGCGCTTTCATTTTGTTTGAAATCGCGAGTCCTGCTGGGTTATCACCTGCTCGATTAATTTTATATCCGGAAGAAAGCTTCTGCATGGTAGAGGACAGCTTGTTCTCTGTGCGAAGCAATTGTTTATTGGTTAATACTGCTGATTGATTACGATTGATTTTCATAGGCACTCCTATTCTTACTTACAGAATTATCTGAAAGATATATCGACGTATCATATCCTTTTCTTAACCGTTTCCATTTGCTTTTTCTTTTGGGAATTATCAGAATTGCATGAATAGATTGCATATTTTGGGGAATCGTATTATAATAGCGACGAAATCATAATTCAAAGGAGGATATCTGCAATGGCTAGAGTAACAAAGAGCACTATGATTGGCGAACTTCTTCAGATTGATGAGAATGTTGCACCAATGCTTTTAAATATCGGTATGCACTGTCTTGGATGCCCATCTTCACAGATGGAGACCATCGAGGAAGCTGCAATGGTTCATGGAATTGATCCTGATGATCTTGTTGAGGAGCTTAACACTTTCATCGACCATGATCTTGGCTAATTTAGAGCAAAAGAAAAGCTGTCACTTCACTTGAAGCGACAGCTTTTTTTATTGCGATGTTATAGCTGAGCAAGAACCTCTAATGCATTTCCTTTCAGAATAAGCGTCTCATGCTCTTCAAAATGTGCAGCTACTGATGGCGCATAATTTCTTTGCATTGCATATTCCGACATAATGTTACATACCTTGTTAAATTGTTCCGGCGTATGTTCACTCTTATGAATCATCAGATAATACTGGCGATTCACCTCATCCTTGTATAAGTCATTTTCACCTGCATAATAGCCTGACAATACATGCGCTACGCGCTCAATCTGATCCATATTACCAAATTGGAAAAGCTTCACCATGTCAAATGGAACTGATGCCTCTTCGGTCTTTTCTTCCTCCGTTTCAGCGCTCACTGACATCTCAGGTGTCTTTGCATCCTCTACGGAATCAGAAGTATGTGCAACTGACGCTTGATTGTCATCTTTGTCACTGCCTCCTGCTGTATTCTTTTGATGCTCCTCACGAATCTTGTGGAACATGTCGAGAATATCCGTTGCACCCTTTTCAATTTGTGCAAACGTATCAGCAATATTACCCATCTCGCTATCTTCATCAGCCTCTGTAAATCTAGAAAATCTGGTGTCTAGCTCCTCTGGATATTCCACTTTTGTTATCTGAAGAATAATGTTCTCACCGGAAAGTGGAATTGCCTCTACCATTAACGGAATATCTCCAGCTTCAAATCCAAACTCATAATTGGCCTGCTGCATCATATCTCGAAATAGCTTCTTAGCTTTCTCAGAGCCGTAAGCTAATTCACTCAATTTAATCTGACGATCCGCTAAATCTTCCTTGGTTAGTGTACAGCGAATCTGGTTCTCGCTTACTTTTTCAATTTTCATCCAATCACATCCTTTTCCTGAAAATCGTCTTGTAAAACGTACGTTTATTATAATCAAATGTCCTTGTGATGTAAAGTATGCAACGGCATTAAAATTTTCTAAACTTTCAACCATTTTTTAACAATTTTCAAAATACTTCTTGCATTTTACTTTTTGTTGTGCTAAAACTTGATTCATGAGATGTGTTCTTGACAAAAGGAGCATATGAACAATCAATCTATTAATTTCTTGTCGGACAAATATGAGATTATCCGCATCCTAGGCAGCGGTAGTTTTAGTGAAGTTTATTTAGCCCGACATCTTATTCTCAGGTCGGAATGTGCAATCAAGGTGATTCACAAGGATAGCACAAACCAACTTGTAGTACTATCGGAAGCGGAACTTCTTAAGTCGCTAAACCATCCAAGTATTCCACGATTATACGACATTTGCGAAGATGATACTTGTTTTTATTTAATCGAAGAATACGTAAATGGAGAGACACTTGAAGAATTTCTATTCCATCAGAAATCTGTTTCCATACAGCGTTATTGTGAATTTTGCCAGCAATTATGCGATTTTTATGAATATCTACACACGTTTTATACGTCTCCCATTTTCTATCAGGATTTGAAACCAGAGCATATTTTCGTGTGTGATTCCAAGCTTATGCTGATTGATTTCGGAATGATTCTTGATACAAACGTTGGAACAGATCAATTTCCATTACCCGGAAATGCGGATTTTTCAGCGCCTGAGGTTCTCGCAAATGGTGAGTTCTCTGTATCTGCTGATATCTACACACTTGGAAAGATGCTTGAATATCTTCTCTCGTATGTGAACGTCCCAATTTCCTCAAATTTGCAAGACATTATCAACCAAGCTACGGATTCCTTACCAGAACTTCGATTTGAAACGGCGAAGTCTCTGCAGCAAGCCATCCTAGCTGAATTACAAGTATGTCAAGCTCCACATCTCTATCCTACAATTGCTGTTATTGGGGGTTGCAGCGGTTGTGGTTGTACTTATACTGCAATATCCATTACATGTTGCCTTAATAGCATGAATATTCCTTGCTTTTACTTTGAAGAGAATGATTCCAATCAGCTTCGAAGCTTACGAAATCTCACTGGACACCGTACCTTTCGCGTCCAAAACGGGTATCTATCATCCGGATATTTTCGCGGTTTTCCACGATATGGTCCTGGCATACTAATTCCCGATATTCCGGCTTCTTCTCGTGTGCTTGATTGTGGGACTTCTATTGAGCCAGATTTGTTATCTACAGCAGATTACATTGTCCTTGTTGTGGATGCATGCCTCTGGAAACAAAATAGTTGTGAGGACGCTTACAAGAAGCTACGCCCTTTTCAATCCAAGATACGCGTAGTACTTTCTCCAGGCAATTCTGCTGCAGCACATGCTTACTCCCACAAGCTTCATACTTCCATTTACTGCTTGGCCGATATAGATTCTCCGTTTTCAGTACAACCAATGCAGGAAGAATTATGGAGCAAACTATTTTCACAAAGGAGAAGAACAAAGCAATGGTTCCTATTTCGAAAAAGATAGCAGTACTCGGTCAAACGCGGGGAATCGGCACGACGCATCTTTGCCTGATGCTGTGCCACTTCTTCTGCAACTATCAAGGGAATTCTGTGGCATATATTGAATTCAATTCGACGCATCAATTGCATGCCTTACATGCAATAAACGCAACCCGTTCTTATTACAAATTTAAGCGAATTGATTTCTATCCAGATGTTACCTTTATGAATTTGCAGACTATCCTAGGAAAGGGATATGACTACTTTATTCTTGATATGGGAGTCATCAATCCGAATACCCTTCCCGCCTTAGCTTGTACAGACTCTTGTCTCGTATATGGTTCCATCAGCCCTTGGAGAAGCAAGCTATATTACGACTTTATTACCAATACCATACCAGAGATATCGAATTATCAGAAAAAGATTGCCTATCTGGCATGCGGATGCACGAAACGAAATCTTGCTAACTTTCGTCGTCAATATCAGCTTCGCCCTCTCCCTGTTCCTTCTTTGGATAATCCGTTTCAATTTACCTCCCAGGATTGGGAAAAAATGGAGGATTTGGTCTCACACTTTCTTTAATATACCACATTGTATGAGTCCAAAAAGATGCATATGAATACACATATTTTACAGCTTGTAGTGGAATACAAGCCAGAAAGTTTACTTGCAATTACAATTGCAGATGCACCAACGGACCTGGTCTGCGTGCAGGAAACCATTAGTTATATGGAAACAACAACAGAAGAAAGGAGATGTTTATCCGAGTAAATCTTTTGATTACTTATAATAAGTAGAAACTTAACAACTATTTTCATAAAATATCATATATTTTGGGAGGATGGATCTCAACGCCCATCCGTTACTTGCAATAACATTTGTTAAAGAAAAAAGAAAAAAGATTAAGGAGGGGACAGTGCCCCTCCTTGATTTTATTTACTTTGATTGCCCTTCGTAATATGGTATAATGAGCAAAGCAAAAATATTACGGAGATGAAAGGAATAAACATGAAGAAAAAAATACTACCGGGCCTTATCGTGGGTGCTTTGATAGTACTTGTCGTAGTTATTATGCTACTATCTCAACTGATCAAAAGCTTAACTCCATCCAAGGAGCACGTAGACCTTGTTTCTGAATATAAGGTATGTGATGATCAGGTTGCACTCATTATCAACCATACGCTCGCCTCAGAAAAGGGAAAGCTTATTGGAGACGGCTTGTATCTTGACTATAAATTTGTTCACGACGATTTGAATGCTCGCTTTTATTGGGATGCCAATGAAAACATTTTACTTTATACGACACCAACAGACGTAATCTCTGTTGCGGCAGATAGCACTTCCTATCTGGTTACAAAGAGTACCAATGAGTTTGGAAAGGTCATTGTTAAAGCAACTACAGATTCCTGCTATATCAATGCAGATTTTATCAAGCTCTTCACAGCAATGGATTATCACCTGGAAACAGAAAGCGCAGCACGCGCCATTATTACTACCGAATACGGTGATTACGAAGCTGCAACCGTAAAGAAAGCTGGTGCATTACGAACAGATGCAGGTGTAAAGAATCCAATCCTTAAGGATTTGCAGAAGCAGGAGCATCTCGTTGTTGTTTCTTCCGCGGATGGCTGGTCAAAGGTTTTAACCGATGACGGCGTTCTCGGATACGTAAAGAATAATATGATTTCTGACACTACCACAGAGACCATTACCAGCGATTTTACCCCTGACACCTTCTCTCATATCAAGAAGGATTATAAGATTGTAATGGGTTGGCATCAGGTAACCAGCCAAGCAGCGAATTCTAAGCTTAGTCAGGTATTAAACGGAACTAAGGGAATTAATGTTATCTCTCCTACCTGGTTCTACCTTAATGACAATAACGGTAACTTAGCAAACTTCGCTTCGAAAGAGTATGTTGCTTCTTGTCATGCTCAAAATATTGAAGTATGGGCATTGGTTTCCAATTTCGAAAACAAAGACGTGGATAGTGCTTATGTACTTACCCATACATCAACTCGTCAGAATCTTGTGAATCAAATCATAAGTAATGCTATCATTTATGACGTTGATGGAATTAATCTCGACTTTGAAGCATTGGTTCCTGATCAAGTCGGGGATGCCTATATTCAATTTGTTCGTGAGCTTTCCTTAAAATGTGCGAACAACGGATTGGTGCTTTCCATTGATAATTATGTTCCAACCGATTACACGTCCTTCTACAATCGTGCAGAGCAGGCATTATTTGCAGACTATGTGGTAATCATGGGATATGATGAGCACTATGCTGGTTCTGAGAATCCTGGTTCCGTAGCTTCTCTTCCTTGGGTAAAACAAGGAGTGGAAGATACCTTAAAGGAGGTTCCTGCGGAGCAAACCATTTTGGCAATGCCATTCTATACTCGATTATGGTGCATTACCAAAGAGGGTGCCGAGGAAAGCGATGATGGTTCTTACACGAACGTGAAACTTACATCCGAAGCTTGTACCATGCCAACCATCAATAAGTATCTTTCAAACAACAATGCCACCAAAACCTGGGACGATGAAAACGGTCAATACTATTCTGAATTTACAAATAAGAATTCTACCTATCAGGTTTGGCTAGAGGATGCGGAGTCCCTCGAAAAGAAGCTGGAAGTATCAAAGAACGCAAACCTTTCTGGAGTTGCTTTCTGGAAACTTGGACAAGAGGAACTGAACGTTTGGGATACTATTATTAAATATACAAATTAGTTCTAAAACCCCTAGAAATCAATATACTAATATAGATATTGATTTCTAGGGGTTCTTTATGATGTCTACATCTCGTCGCTTTCGCAGTCTATTCTTAATTCTTTTTCTCTTTGCTTCTTCCTTTTTGCTCGGAAGAAACATACATGCTTTCTATTCCTCTCCGCAAACGCAGGACCTTATTTTCTCGATTTCTACTTCCATCTGCTCCTCCGTAAGTGAAAAAAGCGATGCCATCGTTATTGATGCTGGACACGGAGGTGCCGATCCTGGCAAAGTGTGTAAGCTGGCCGGACAGTCTTACTTTGAAAAGGATATTAACCTTGCTATTGCAAAGAAGCTGAAAGCTTCCCTTGAAAATCAATCTTATCCCGTTTATCTCACTCGAGAAGACGACCAAGCCATTCAGCATTTTTCCAAGAAGTCTACTTCAAAATCAGCAACTTCTCTTTCTCCGGATTCCTACACCAAGAATGGCGATCTACGTGCCCGCGTATCCTTTATCTCCAGTGCCGCTCCGCTATGCACGATTAGCATTCATCAGAACAGTTATCCGCAAAAAGGCGTATCGGGTCCTCAAGTTTTCTTTTACTCAAAAAGTAAAGAATCCGAAGCTCTCGCTCATTATGTACAAGACGCTCTCAACTCGAATCTTCATCCGAAGTCGCCACGAACCTGTAAAGGAAATTCTGATTTATTTCTACTAAAAAAAACACCCACACCTACCATAATTGTAGAATGTGGGTTTCTAAGTAATCCATCCGAGGCTTCCCAGCTTATTTCCTCTGACTATCAGGAACAAGTTGCAGAAGCCATCACGGCTGGCATATTAAATTATCTCCGTTTCACACGGTGATTATACATTGGTGAGGTCCTGAACTGTTTCGATAAAGGCCTTAGCAATGTGATATAAGCGCTTAGTTTGCACGGTTTTCTGTGCCTCGTCCTGACCAGACTCTGCGCTCGCTACATCACCGCTTTTTTTCGTATGATTGCGCATCTCATAAGACGCTAGATCAACATCCTTGCTTACCATAACCTTCACATCAAATGGGTCATCTCCATCTGGATTCATCGCTGCCGCAAGAAGTCCAAGGTTATCAGAAAGTAAATCCTTGGTAGATGCCTGCTCTACGGCTATCATTCCGGATACTCCATCCTCCTTTGCCTCAAAGCTTGCGGCCACTTTACCAGTAAAGCTACTTTCAAACAGAATGTCTACAAGTCCGTTCTTCTCTTTTCCTCGCATTACCTTTAGGGTAACGCCAGTTACGCCACCTTCACTGGTTTCGAGCGGAATCATGTAGCATTCCTCTTTTGCCTTCTGTGCACACAACGAGAATTGCTTGCACATCAGCTGCATTTCTCTTAGATCCACAGAAGTCAATTGGTCATCCTCAAAAATCATAGATTTCATAACATTGGTCGCTACCTCTGCCAACGTATCCTGCGCCTCCGCAAGCTCAGTCGGGTTTTCAAGAGCCTCCGCAAAGTTCTCTAACACCTCATCCTTTAGTTCAAAAATGCGGTCCTTCCACGTGCTTGTCTTCTTACTGTTTGCAAATAGCTGCTCGAACATGTGGCCTGCACTCATCATCATTTCCTTCATCGCTTCCACATTACTTGTCGTAGAAGGAATATCATATGCGTCTAGCATGCGATATACTCTCTCCTCCGTATCTGCCGCCTGTGAAAAACGCTCCAACTGACTTTCCACATAGCTATCTGTTTCCGCCTTTTTCTGCGCTACGGCTTCCTCAGTTCGATTTTGTGCAAGCATTTCCTTGCACTCTTCTGGTGTTTTCTCCATCCAGTCATTTGCAGACAAAATTTGCATATCAGCTGGATCCAAGTTTTCCTGCACATCCATAAGGCAATTCATTTGATATCGATATGCACTCTCAATTTGCACATCAATTGGCTTCGCATTGTCGCTTTGTGTCGCCTTTTCTACACCTGCAAAGGTATCGTCCACGGCATATTCCATAGCTTTTTTCTTACTTCTACTAATCGTAAGAAGATTGCGCATGGTAAAGTCTGCTCCTTGCTCCTGCAAAGCCCCAATCACTGCTCCATCATTTTTCTCTACTTGATGCATCAAGCGGTAAATTCCAATATAGGATTCTCTCTCCTCTGGTGTAATTTCATGCTTCTGCTCCAGTTTCCATAGAAATTCGCTGAAGCGCTCCACCTCTTTTTCTCCTGTCTCGCCCTGAATTTGATTTGCGACATCATTGATTTCCTTTAATGTCATATCAAGCGGATTGATTCCTCTTCGAATCATTGCCAGCGTGGTTCCCGGTGTAAGGCTCTTGAACGTTCTTTGTACTTCCTCATCCACCTGTTTCATCATCGTGATGTTCTCTTTGTTGATGGCAATTTCGTTGCGGGCAAGAATTCGTACTGCCCTCTGATTATCCGCGGTCGTCTCCAAATCCAAGTCTTCTAAGATGGCATCGACATTTTGGAATGCCTTTGTAATGCTGTCGCCCATATCACTCCTTGGGGTGGTCATCATGGTCTCATATGCCGTATTCGCCTTCTCATACGTGTCAAGTAACTGCTTTCCGCGCTCTGCTAATGGCTCGATTCCCTCGTCTGCTGAGCTAAGCTGAATAGCATCTGCCGGGAAAAAGCGAAGCTCCTCCATCAGACTTGCTGTCTTCTCCATTATCTGAATATTTTCATCGCTTACTTCTATTCCTGAATCCTCCAAAAGAGACGCATAGTACGCCTTTTCTTGTACCTTCAGCTCCTCCACGGTAGCTTCTAAGTCAGAGGTATCAATGGAAAGACCTTGTTTTTCCATTGCGCCTTTGACCTCCACCGTCATTTTTAGTCTCGTTTCCTCTAAGACACGTTTCGCTGTTATCTCAGGAAGCAGATTGGTCTGTTGTGGTCTTTTTCCTTCCGTAATGGTCTGACTCATGGCATCAATCAGTTCGTTCTGTTTGCCTTCATCTATGGTAAGCTGTGCCATTTCATCCGATAAAGCCTCCAACTCCATCACATACTCCACGTTATATGCGGTAAGTGGAATATCGTTTGCCAGCAACCATTTACCGACGTTCATAGCTTCTTCAGTTACCGCGATGTCTCCGTCTTCTAGAACTTGTGCAATTTGTGCCTCAAGCTCCCTATAGTCGCTTTCCTCTACTGGAAGCGTAATCTGACTTCCGCTGCTATACTGTGCTTTGTATAAATTTTCAATGGTCGGCTCCACATCGTTACGCACCATGTAGGCAATCATATCCTTGCTAATCCCATCTACCTGGCCAATCATAGCCATTGCCGCACCCTCGTCAGCTATATTTTCCATATTCACTGGTAAATCGTTGGCACTTAGGCTTTGCATAATCTGTGCCGCAACTGCTGCACTTCCTGTGATTGCTTCTAATTCAGCTGTATCCAGCTCTCCAGGCATATAGGACACATCGACACCTGCCTGTGCAAGCTTCGCCTTAATTTGATCCGTTACCGTAATCACCTTGTGCGGTTCCATCTCCGCCGGGTCAAAGCCTTCCTCCTGCATCTCCTTCCAATCCTCTGGCGATACCGTATTTGCCATTACCGCCATCTGATTTCTTCTCGCATTCGGATCATCCTGCGCTTCAAAATTGTTCATATCACGCAAAATGGCACTTCCTTGATCGTCCTGTCCAGTTTTCCCATAGATTCCACTATCGAGCTGAACCGACTTTCTCTCAGAAATGCCAGTTTTTTTATAATCAACCCCAGCAGATGTGCGGACCGCAGAGCTCGCTCCCTGCGCTGTCGCCTCCTTCACATATGCTGCGATTCCTTTATTCTTTTCATATCCTTCTACTACGCTGTTTGCATCGATTTTCATAAACTACCTCGGCCTTGTCAGATATTTCTTTTCCTCTATGCGGTTATCCACATCTTTTTTCTATCTGATATATCGGCCTATTTAGCCTATTTCTTAAGCAAACACTAGAATTTAAATATCGCTGCCTCGTATGGTTTCAGTGGATATGCGAACGCATATGGTCTGTGATCACATTCTCCATCGACCGCCTTATAGCTGAGCGCTCTTTCGTCCTTTACGCCAGTCATCTTCTCTTCCTCAGAAGAAAGAATTCTCTTATAGGTGGTTTTCTGTGGCACGCCCACACGATAATCACCACGTTCAACCGGTGTAAAGTTGATTACAAATAGCAGGTTATTCTTGCCATCTGCACTTTTACGGACGAAGCTAAAAATGCTTCTATCCGCATCATCCGCATTAATCCAATCGAAGCCTTCCCAGCTATGATCCAATTCATACATTGCTGGATTCTTTTGGTAAATGTGGAGCAGCTCCTTCATCCAGTTTTGTACCTTCTTATGGTTTGGATTTTCTAATAAATACCAATCCAGCTCTCGCTCTTCACTCCACTCCTGAAGCTGCGCAAACTCCTGTCCCATAAACAGTAGCTTCTTTCCTGGATGTCCCATCATAAACGCATATCCTGCCATAAGATTTTTGAACTTGTCATCCTCTAATCCAGGCATCTTGTTAATCATCGAGCATTTCAAGTGAACCACTTCATCATGACTGAGAACAAGTATATAGTTCTCACTTGCATTATAGCTCATGGCAAACGTCATCTTGTTATGGTTATTCTTGCGAAAAAGCGGATCTAACTTCATATAATCAAGGAAATCATGCATCCATCCCATATTCCACTTAAAGCTAAAGTTCAAGCCATCCTCTTCTACCTTGCCGGTTACTTTTGGCCATGCGGTAGATTCTTCTGCTATCATGACAGCACCCTTATTTCTTCCGAGAATCAAGGTATTCACATGCTTAAAGAACTCAACTGCCTCTAAATTCTTATTGCCACCATATTGATTTGGACACCACTGTCCTGCAGATTTGCCATAATCCAAATATAACATCGATGCCACTGCATCTACACGCAATCCATCAATATGGTAATGCTCGATCCATAATAACGCACTGCCAATCAGGAAGTTCTTAACTTCATTCTTACCGTAGTCAAAAATCTTAGTTCCCCACTCAGGATGCTCGCCTTTTCTAGGGTCTGCATACTCCCATAATGGAGTTCCGTCAAAATTTGCCAGTCCATGGGCATCCTTTGGAAAATGCGCAGGTACCCAATCCAGAATAACACCTATTTTATTCTTGTGACATTCGTTTACAAAATATGCAAAGTCCTCTGGAGTACCATACCGGGAGGTTGGCGCATAATAACCGGTTACCTGATATCCCCAGGAACCATCGAACGGATACTCCTCAATTCCCATCAACTCGATATGGGTATATCCCATCTCTTTAACGTATTTAATAAGACTTTCCGCCAATTCACGATAGCTATAGAAACCATCCTCATCTCTGTCCGGATGTCTCATCCATGAACCAGGATGTACCTCATAGATTGCCATAGGCTGCTGATATGGAGCCTCCGCAGCCTTCGCACGATTCTCCATCCATTTCTTATCCGACCATTTGAAGTGATTGATATCAACAATTTTAGAGGCAGTTCCAGGGCGTAGCTCGGCATAATTTGCAAATGGATCTGCTTTATATAACCGTTCCCCTTGTTTTGTACAAATGAGGTACTTATACATTTGTCCAGCCTTTGCTTCTGGAACAAACACCTCAAACACCCCTCGATCCTTCGGTTCTACACGGTGCATTGGCGTCGCCTCTTCGTTCCATTCATTGAACTCACCTATTACAGATACGGACGCTGCGTTTGGTGCCCAAACATCAAAACACACACCCGTTTTCCCATCTATCTCCATTAAATGTGCACCTAACTTCTGATAGATTTCATAATGTGTTCCTTGTCCAAATAAATAACTATCTAGTTCTGTAAAATGTGCCATATACCCCTCCAATATTCCGCATCGCCTTCTCCATTGCGTACGCCTTATTCAAAATCTTTTTCGTATAATATAATTCTTTCATCCTCTGTATAGCGTTTGGTCCACAAATTGCTAAAGGTTTTCTTAAATCCGCCTTTTTTCTCATTTTCAATGGCAGAATCAACGATTTCTTTTACCTCGGTCAACGTAGTTGCCTGATCTATTTTTTGAATCTTACTGATACGATTATAAAGTGCAAGAATTGCCATCTCGTCAATGGCATAGCCTTTCTCCTTGGAATAAGCCTTGGCAAAGGCTACCAATTCATCGTTGGTAAAGGTTGGAACCGTTATCTTCTCCGAGAATTTCTTCGCAAAACCATCATCTAACGATAAGGCTTTCTTGATTCCCATCGTAGTATCTTCCAAAATGATAAGCACACCACTTGTATCATGCTCTAACAGCAGAGACAAGGTTACAGCAGTTTCTCTTGTCAAGCTTCCTGCCTGTTCAATAATCATACATCCACCGGCAACCTTTTGCATCATCTGTCTAATATCTTTATGATTCAATGCATCTGCACCAATTTTTCCGATGCGTCCGTTTGGTTTTCCAGTTTCCTTCTGCAATGCCTTAATTATGCTAGTTGCAAGAACTGTCTTTCCACAAGCTCTGCCGCCTTGCACAATGATGTTTCCAGTTTTGGAGGTCGCATTCTCGTTTAATCGCTTGGTCACTCCTGTAAGCATTTGACATAATTGCTCCTCCATGCCCTTTACAGGTACAAAATAGGAGAAAATGCCTCTTAAATCTGGTGATAAAGAAGTGATTGTCGGTGTAAATTGTTCATTCTTTACAATTGCATCCGCCTCTTCCTCTTCGTCATCCTCCAACAGGGTAACCTCCGGAATCTCTCTCGTTTTCATATCCATGAACATCTTGCGCTGCACATCCTCTAAGTCTGGCATTCTTCTCGTTACGGTTTTGTCGATTTCCGGCGTCTCAATTACAATTTCATCCTTCGTCTGCACGTTCTTCTCTGTGTCAATGTCGGTCTCTCCAACCTCCAATTTGTCGATTTCGTCAGACTGTGTCACTTGCACTTCTTGCTCGCCTTGTGCACTCTGTACTTCCTGTACTTCCTGTACTTCTTGTACGCCTTGTACACTCTGCGTTTTTTGTACTTCTTGCTCACCTTGTACACTCTGTACTTCTTGTGCGGTTTCAAGCTCTACATCCGCAATTATTTTGTCGGAAATATCCTCAACTGCCTCTTCACTGGCTTCCTCTTCTGCCATTTTATAGCCAGCAGCCAGCAGCTGCTCTAATACTGCTGCTTCGATTTCCTTGGTTAAGGATAATTCCTCTTCTTTTTCCTTTTTCTCAGTCATCTGAGATTCCATAGCAGCATCTACCATTGTCTCGACCGCATACGCATTCTTATCGTCAATAATCTGGTCTTTCACATTTTGAGTAACATCCTCTGCTGCTGTTTCGACAACGCTCTGGGCGATATCCTCAACTGCTGTTTCAACGATACTTTGAGCGATATCCTGAATTTCTTCCTCTGGCTGCAATGCAACGTGCGTTGCCTCTAGCACCTCTGGTGCCAATTCAACCGCAGTCTCAGCCGCTTTTGCCAATGCTTCATCGATATAGGCATTCTCATCATTCAAGCGGGAAATCTCTCTACCTAATAAAGTATTCATATCGGTAAATATTTTGCTTGCCTGTTCCTCTGTAGGGGCTTCCAATTCACGCAAATTATCTCCCATTTCTTTAAGATTGATTAATGGATCATTCTCTGGCTCTAACAAGATATTCTGCATGTACTGTTCTTCTAGCAGTTCCTTTGGTGTAATTCCAGCATCTAACCTTGGAATTACATCTGTGAGACGATCCATGATATCTCCCGCCTCCTGCAATGCACGTGCCTTTGCAGATTCCAGCTTTCTTTGTTCTGCCTCTTGCAGAGCGACCTCTGCCGCATGACGAGTCTTCTCCCACTCTTCTAATACATCTTCGATGCTCATCTGACCGGTAATTTGCTTTTCGACAGCTCTACGCTCTTCCATCATGAGACTCATCTGTCCATCATATTCTTCACCAATCAGCTCCTGGAAATTGATTTTAAGAGAGCCATCGATTTCCTCATCCGTCTCGATATGCTTCTCCTCTATCATCTCCTCCGTCTCATCCTTTGGAAGTGGCATCGTCAGATAAGGAATCTCTTCTACCATCTTTTTGATACTATCCATGGTATCGGATACGGTTTCCTTCTCCGTCGCATCCATAATTTGCTGCATTCCACGCGCAATCTCTTCCTGAAGATTTACCGTATTAAATTTCTCCGTGTTTGTAGATACAGGCGGTATCGATACAGCCTCATGCACATACTCACCTGCTCGTTCCATTTCATAAGCAGAAATATCTGTAATTCCAGCCTGTTGTTTGCGGAACAAGCGGTATTTCTCTTCTTGAAGCTTCGTAAGTGGCTGATATAGCATCTTTAACTCCAATGCACGCTCCACATATGGACCATCGCCAAACCAAAGAATCAATTCATCACATGCTTCAATACACTTATCACTTAACCCCGCTTTATGGTACAAATATGCGAGCTCATACGCCCACTCCTCTGTATACTCTTGCTCCTTCAAGTTCTCTAAAATCGGAATCAGATCTATATATTCCGCTCCTTGCGCTTTGCGGAGGTTATATTTCAGGACATACTTTAAATTATCATGTGGCGCAATTTCCACAAATTCCTCATAGTATTCTCGCGCAGCATCGAAATCATTCATTTTGATAGCTACTTCTGCCAGACGATAGATAATCATTCGACCAATTGGCGAGCGATCATATGCAAGAAGGAATACCTCCTTTGCATCCTGAAAACGACCTACCATTTCATAGATTTCACCTGCACGAAAAAGCGCATTTACATTTTTTATTTTATTCCAGTTGATAGAGTCTGCAATTTCCGCAGCGGCATCATAGTTTTCCTCTGCACTGAGACTTTTCATTTGATCCAATTTCAAATTGTATTCATACTTATCCAACTGTGTCACCTCAATATATGCTACATTTTTGATTATAATAACCTAGTTTTAGTGTATCATAGGCACTTTTAGATGTCAAAAGCTATACCAAAAAAGGCGCCGGAAATTCTAGGAATTCCAACGCCCTCTTCATCACTTTATTCTTTTATGAAACTACCTATTACGAACACTTAGTCTTCGTCCTTATCATGTTTCTCGAAGTGTGCCACTTCTTTTTCAATACTCTCTACTACTTTTTTTGCTCGCTTACTTTTCTTTTCCTGTACGGATTCATATACAAGCTTATTGGTCTCCAAATCCACGCGCGACATTTCAACATACTCATCCGTCACAGTTGGAAGGCCTCTTTTCGCTAAAACATAATTCACAATTCTTCGAATAATATAGTAGATCACTGCAAATACAGGAACTCCCAAAAGCATTCCCACAAATCCAAAAATGCCACCGAATACCAGGATTGCAAACAATACCCAGAAAGAAGATAATCCTGTGGATTCTCCCAAAATCTTAGGTCCAATAATATTTCCATCCACCTGCTGAAGAATAATAATGAAAATCAATAAATACAGCGCATGGATTGGACTTTGAATTACAACCAATAGTAAGGTTGGAACAGCTCCAATAATCGGTCCAAAGAATGGAATAATATTCGTCACTCCAATAATTACAGCTACCAGCATCGCATCCGGAATTCGCATAATTCCGCATCCAATGTATGCGATGACACCTATAATTGCAGAATCAAGAATCTTACCAGAAATAAATCCACTGAATATCTCATTAGATTTACGTATCGTTTCGATAATAACATTTCCTCTAACAGGTTTAAAAATCGTATAAATAATCTTCTTTGCCTGTCCAATAAAGGTTTCCTGAATGGTCATAACATAGATGGCCACAATAATTCCAATCAAAAAATTCAAAATCGATTTCACAAAAGTAATCACACCAGATGTAATCTGTGCAATATAACTCTTTGCTTCTGGAAGAATTGTATTCTTTACCCAATTTTCCAGATACTCGCTCACTTTCGTAATAGAATTGGTCAGCATATCTGAAACCGTTTGATTTTTCTTAAAGGTTTCCTGTATCCAATCCGTGACATGATCAACATTTCCCGGAATGACATCAATTAGTCGAAGTACACTGGTTATTAACGCAGGTACAATCGCTGCGATTAACAATCCCAAGATAACTAATAACAGCAAAATGGAAATCGTTACCGCAATTCCCCTTGCCAGCTTTTTACACTTTTCCTCCGATTTCATTTTAGGAAAAAGGAGCTTATATATCTTGGGTTCAAAAAATTTCATAACCGGATTTAACAGAAATGCCAAAATCAGGCCAATGATAATCGGCTGCGCCGTCACCATCATGTTTCCCCAGCTACTTGCAAACCCATCATATCTAAAAATTAGAAAGAAAAATAGAATACATGCAACAAATGTGAGAAAAACGGTTAATCCAATTTTAAAATAACGTGTTGCCTCTCTTTTTTGTATTTGTTTTCTTTGAATTTCTCGCTCGTCCATATTGAGCCTCCTCATGAAATACTATCCACGATAGTAGTTGATTAGACAACCCTTTAAAATAATATCTCGCTCGTCTGGCGTTAATTCTCCCATTTTGAGTGAAAATGGCTTCAATTCCCCATTATTTACCTTATAAGCCGTAAACTCTTGCTTTGCTTCCATAATCGCTTCGCGAATTCCTGGTAAGAAAATATAATCCAGGTTTTCAAAAGGAAGTTCTCCTTCCTCAATAATAAATGGAAGCATTCCCCAGTTAATCAGATTTGAGCGATAACGTTTTGTGGCATACTCATTTGCGATATTTGCCCATCCACCAAGTACCTTTTGGCAAGATGCCGCTTGCTCTCTCGCAGAACCATCTCCTGGTTTCACCGCAAAAATCGTGCTACCAAATCCAACATTTTCATGGTTTACCTCTGGATAGGAAGCTTTGATTGTCTGCATAATTGGCTTAAGCTCTGGATATGCTTCTCCTGCACATTCACCAGCCTCAATTGCCTTCTGTGCTTTCTGAATTTCCTTTGCACGAGCAACATACATTGGATCCTTTCTTGATAGAGCAAATTCTGCCAATCCAAGTGGATTTGAGCGGAAAGAAGATGTCTCTCCGGAAGGAATCAGCTCATCTGTTGTCGTAACCGGATCATGAATCTCCGATACCACTTTAAGAACCATATTTTCAGGCAGTGCACTCATTGCTGGCCAATCCTTGATATTTGGTCCAAACTGAATTTCCACAGAAGGATCAGCTTCGCCTTTGCTATCAAATACGCGATTCTCGTAAATTGTTTTATCGAAATAATATTTTGGTTTGCTAAAGTTGACATCCACATCTGCTGCAGAAGTAAGATATCCCTTATTTGCTGCCGTCGCTGCAATGGAACGCGCATCCATAAGTGCAACCGAACTAACCTGCCCATTCTGCACCTTAGAACCCTCACGATTTGGGAAGTTTCTTGTCGAGTGTCGAATAGAAAAGGCGTTGTTTGCAGGTGTATCTCCAGCACCAAAGCATGGTCCACAGAAGGCGGTCTTTACGATTGCGCCTGTCTGCATCAAGTTTGCAACCGCTCCGTTCTTCACCAATTCCATATAAATTGGAGTTGATGCAGGGTATACCGACAGGGTAAATTCATCTGCTCCAATGGAGCATCCCTTTAATATGTCTGCTGCATCGCAAATATTTTCAAATCCGCCACCTGCACATCCCGCGATAATTCCCTGATCTACATAGAGGCGACCATTTCTTACCTTGCTCTTAAGATCCAAATCTACCTTACCATCAAAACTTACCTGGGCACGCTTCTCACAGTCATCCAGGATATCCATAAGGTTTGCATTTAACTCATCGATGGTATACGTATTACTTGGATGGAATGGCATAGCAATCATTGGCTTAATCTGACTAAGATCAATCTCAATAACACTATCATAGTATGCAATTTCGCCTGGATTCAATTCTTTGTAATCCTGTTCTCTACCATGAATCTCATAGAATTCTTTGACCTTGCTATCCGTTTTCCAGATAGACGATAGACAAGTGGTCTCCGTTGTCATAACATCCACGCCAATACGATAGTCCACTGATAAATTGTCCACACCAGGTCCTACAAATTCCATTACCTTGTTCTTCACAAAGCCATTGCCAAACACTTCGCCAATAATTGCGAGAGCAATATCCTGTGGGCCTACTCCCTTCATTGGTTTTCCAGTCATATATACAGCAACTACACCTGGCATATCAATATCATAGGTCTTGTTTAACAGCTGTTTTACAAGCTCTGGCCCTCCCTCGCCAACTGCCATGGTACCAAGTGCACCATAACGAGTGTGTGAGTCCGAACCAAGAATCATCTTTCCTCCGCCAGCAAGCATTTCTCGCGCAAACTGATGAATAACAGCCTGATGTGGTGGTACATATACTCCGCCATACTTCTTCGCACAGGTAAGTCCAAACATATGATCATCTTCATTGATGGTTCCACCAACTGCACATAAGCTGTTATGACAATTCGTTAGTACATATGGAATCGGGAATTTCTCAAGTCCCGACGCACGTGCTGTCTGAATTATTCCTACGAAAGTAATATCGTGTGATGTCAATTTATCAAATTTTATCTGGAGCTTGTCCATATTTCCCGATGTATTGTGAGCCTCCAAAATGCCATAGCAAATGGTACCTTGCTTTGCCTGCTCTTTTGTTATCTCACATCCCATTTTACTCTTTACTGCAGCTGCAGCATCAGGAGCATCGTACACGATTTCATTACCATGCAGTAAATATGCTCCACTATTAGATAACTTCATAATATATTCCTCCGTCTATTCCTATTAGGAATAATTATATAGGTTCGGTATTTCAAAATCAAGAGTTCAGGATATCGAATTTAATGGTAGCAATAAACAAATCTCCATCTATTTCTATTCCAAACTCAGCCCCCATAAGTGTCGCCAAATTTCTTGCAATGGATAAGCCAAGTCCGCTTCCTTCCGTTGTTCTACTTGTTTCTCCTCTGACAAATCGTTCCATCAATTCTCCACTGGAATTTTCCGAAAGCTGTACCTGTGATACATTCTTTATCGTAAACACCGCTTGCGTCCCTACGCATGCCAATTCTACATATACACGAGTGTTCTCCATTGCATACTTTGCGGCATTGGTATAAAGATTCTCCATTGTTCGATATAACTGACGCCCATCCGCCTTAATAATAACCGCTTGGTTTGGAAGCTTTGTTACAATGGTAAGTCCTCTTGATTCAAAACGTTCATTAAATTCTCCACCCGTTTGATAAATCAACTCTACCCAGTCAATTTCCATCATTTCAAGCTTTACATTTCCAGAACTAATTCGACTGGCCTCCACTAGGTCCTCGGTAAGATTTTTAAGCCTCTGCGATTTTTCATCCAAAATTTTGATATAGTATTTCGCATTTTCATTATCAAGATTTTCCAATTTCAATAAGCCCACATAATTTACAATCGAGGTTAACGGAGTCTTTATATCATGCGACACATTGGTAATCAAATCTGTTTTCATTCGCTCGTTTTTCATACCATGCTGCACCGCTTCGTTCAAGCCATCTCGAATATTATTGACTGCTTCTGCAATCTCCTTTTGTTGTCCCGAAAACTCGGAAGGATTAAGATGAATATCCACATTTCCATCTGCGATTTCCACAAGTGCCTTCTTTATCTTAGTCATCTCAAAGGTTCTCTTTGCGCCGAGATACAACCAGGTAATACTTGTTAAGACAGCACCCACCAGACACCAACTCCAGCCGAATTGGTTGAAGAGCATGAAAAAAGCGAATAACAATGCAATTCCAAAGGCCTTCGCTGGAACGTAGCGTGAACTCATGCTCATTTCCTTTGACAAGCGTTCAAAGACTACTAAAGCCTTGTACAAAATACTTGAAGAAATGAATTCCTCTTTTTTGATTCTGCGAATAATACTCAAATACAAAAGCAGGAACACCAAATCCATAACATAAGTTATCGTTCCTACTGCAACTAATCGAGATACGCTTTTAAAATCCGATAAGTCAATTGCCAGTATCCATTTTCCACATAGAATTACAATTAAAGCAAAAAGAAAGAGAAAGAGATCACTTGGTATTTTATCCATGATGTAGTCGTGCACGTCTTCACCATCTGCTCTATTTCCTGCTGCTACAGTAAGATATGCCAACATTACAAAAGAAGCTATAACGGTAAAGATAGGAAGTAAATTTAACATACTGTTGTCTATCAAGAGATGTTGCCTTGTTAACCAATCCGTATAGCACAACAAGTCCATAGTCAAAATCAGCATAAGCTGATGACCTAAGATTGCACATAATTTTTTACCAATTGTATATTGCTTTCTTACTATTTCCATTGCCACAAATCCTTTTTATGAATTCTCTATCTTATATCCCACACCCCAAACAACTTTAAGATATCGAGGCTCTTTTGGATTAATTTCTATCTTCTCACGAATGTGTCGAATATGGACTGCAACTGTATTATCCGCACCAATTGCTTCCTCATTCCAAATACTTTCATAGATTTGGTTAATCGAATACACTTTCCCTTTATTCTTCATCAGAAGTAATAGAATATTGTATTCAATTGGAGTTAACTTAACCTCTTCGCCATCTACCGTAACCTTTTTTAAATCATCATTAATAATAAGACCGCCGGCCTCATATATCGTATCTGTCTCCGCCACGTTGCTAGAAAGTGTTGTATATCTACGAATTTGAGATTTTACACGGGCAACCAACTCTAATGGATTAAATGGCTTTGTAATGTAATCATCAGCTCCCACATTTAATCCTAAAATCTTATCCGCATCCTCAGTCTTCGCAGAAAGAATAATAATTGGAATACTGCTCTCCTCACGGATTTTTAAGGTTGCGCGAATCCCATCCAATTTTGGCATCATTACATCAATAATAAGTAAATCAACCTTTTCCCTTTTCATAACCGCTAAGGCCTCTTCCCCATCATAGGCCTTTAAAATGGTATAGTTCTCCTGTTGTAAATAGATTTCAATTGCTTCTACTATTTCACGATCATCATCGCACACAAGAATTGTCATAGCTTCCCTCCTCTTTGCTTTACTATGTTCTTACTTTATTCTAACAAATTTTTTTCCCTTTGTATCTTAATTCTTACTTAAGAAAAAGGACATTTCCACGCTTTCACGCAAAATGTCCTTCCTTATCCACAATTATTTCATTCCAGAAGTTATACTGTTGATTACTTTTTGAATTTCGGTAGGAATTCCTCCTGCCCTTCGATTACCAGCATCTTTTCCTTTCTTGCTTCCCGTTGAATCCGGTTCCTTTCCTCCATTTTCTTTCCATTGGAAATATTCTGCGTCCAAATCCACCTTAACCTGTGCTGATTGCTTAGCGTTTGTCTCCTCCGGGGCATTCTCATCCTCACCCAGATCCTCTATGTATGTAGCTCCAGTTTTCTCGAAATACTCTTTATTAATCTTTATTTCCGTCTTTCGATTCGCATAGCGATTCTCTTTTGGCTGCTCAGTTCCCTCTTTCTTTTGCTTTTCAATTTCTTTATTGCGTTCCTCTATCAGCTGTAGGTATTTTTCCGTATCCACAAGATCCTGAAGCTGTGACTTCAACTCTGATTGATTTGCCTTTACCACACGAATCTGTTCTTCAAGCTTCCGATTCATTTCGGTATATAAATTCTCTACCGAATCATTTGCTTTACGAATAATATTGGAAATACCATTAAGTGCCTCATCCGTATACATAACCGATGCTGCGTATATATCCTCCGCTTTGCGACTTGCATCCCAAACAATTTCATCGCCTTTTTTTCGAAATTCTCGCTCAGCACGATCTCTTCCTTGCTTAGTCAGCTCATACTCTTCCATCATCTCATAGGTGCATTTATTTAATTGTGTCAACAAATCGAGCATCTGTTGTTTATCTACAATCACTTTACTTGGCTGCTTTGGGTATGGTTCACTCTTGGAAAGCAGCATATGTAAGCTTCTCAGTACCTTTTCTGTATTATCCTGTGCACTCATTACTATATCCTCTTACTAACAACTTATCTTTGTATATTTTACTGTATTCCGTACCTAACGTAAACCTTTCTTGCCAAATTTTATTTATAGAACATCTTGCCAAATATATTTATAGAAAACCTCTTCCCTAATCTATTATTAGAAAAAGCGACGTATGCAGACCAAAAAGAGCTATGAATGTCATTTTCTTTCATTCATAGCTCTTTCCAATCTTTATAAAAAACGCCTTTTCACTTAATCATGACGTTCTTCTTTGTTTGTATAGCATTCGCAAAATCTGGCTGAAAATGAAGGCTCACGTCCGCCAGCATAAAGATGAGAGGTATCTCCGAAGGCTGCTACTCGAAAGCTTGCAATTCCTTCTCTTCTCTCCTCCGTATAAATCGTTGTAATGGAAGCTGGTGCCGCACAGAATCCATGCCATAGTATCATTGGTGATACATGAAGCAAATGACTGAGAATCACGCATTCAATACCAAAGTGGCAGAAGAATACGATAGTGTCATTATTTGCTTCTGTAACCCTATAATAGTTATTTTCTCGAAGATACCCATGTTGTTTTAGTACTTCGTCAATTCCTCTGCACACCTCATCATAGGCTTCCTTTACATGGCCTGCTTTCATACGTTCTGTATCCGTCCATGTATTTACATCATAGTATCGTGGCTCGGTTGTCCAATCCTGTGGCAACCAGTCCCACACGTTCTTTTTCTTATCCGTCACATCCGGTCGGTCAATTCTTGGCCAGAACTCCCGCAACCAATCATATGTGATTCCTGTTCGATTCATCCGTTTTAAGGTGCATCCTGCTGTATCCTGCGCCCTTCCCAAAGGAGAAAGATAGAATTCTTTTATATCCAACTTACTGATATAATCAGCCGCCAGTTCCGCTTCTTTCCATCCCACCTCTGTCAGGGAATCAATCTCATAATTGGGATCACCGTGACGTACAATTAATAAACGCATGCTCCACTCCTACTTTGTTGTATCTGTTTTTCTTACAATATCACGAACCTTTAAAATCATCGATGGACTAACCGACAATTCGTCAAAGCCCATTTTCAAGAAAGTCTCTGTAAGTGTTGTATCTGCACCAAGTTCTCCACATATTCCAACCCAACAGCCTTCCTTATGACCATTATCCACTACCATCTGCAGCATTCTTAAGATTGCAGGATGATGCGAATCATAGATATTATCAAGTTTTGGATTCTGTCTGTCAATAGCAAGCGTATACTGCGTTAAATCATTTGTTCCAATAGAGAAGAAGTCAACTTCCTTTGCAAGTTCATCACTAATCATAACTGCTGCAGGAGTTTCAATCATGATACCGAGCTCTACCTCCTTGTATGGAATTGCCAGCTCATCCAACTCATTTTTTACTTCTTCCACTATCTGCTTGATTTGTCTTACCTCATTTACAGAAATAATCATTGGAAACATAATGGATACGGTTCCATAGTAGCTTGCACGATAGATTGCGCGAAGCTGGGTTTTGAAAATTTCTCTTTTGTCTAGACAAATACGAATTGCACGGTATCCCATGGCTGGATTCTCTTCTTTATCTAAATTAAAGTAATCCACCTGCTTGTCGGCACCAATATCCAGTGTTCGAATAATGACCTTCTTTCCTGCCATATTCTCTACTACCTTACGGTATGCCTGGAATTGATCTTCTTCCGAAGGGAAATCTTGTGTCTCAAGATAGAGGAACTCACTTCGAAATAGTCCGATTCCGCCTGCATCATGCTGCAATACCGATGCTACATCTGATACGCTTCCGATATTTGCGTACAAATTAATCTTTTTGCCATCTAATGTAACATTTTCTTTTCCCTTTAATTCTTCTAACAGTTTCTTCTGATTTTCGATTTCTGCCAGCTTTCCTTGGTATTCTTCGAGAACAGACATTGGAGGATCGATAATGACCATTCCAGCCTGTCCGTCTACGATACCCATCTTGCCGTCCACTTCTTCCCCATATTCCACACCAATTAATGCTGGAATATTCATTGTACGGGCAAGAATCGCTGTATGTGAATTCGTTGATCCGCCTCTTGTAACGAACGCAAGGATTTTAGACTTATCCAATTGTACTGTTTCACTTGGTGCTAAATCTTCTGCAAATAGAATTACAGGCTCTGCACTGTTAATTCCACCGCTGACATTTCCACTCAATATCGCAACAACACGGTTGCTTATATCTTTTACATCCGCAGCTCTTGCTTTCATATACTCATCATCCATTGCCGCAAACATTTCGGAGAAATTGTCTCCTGTATTGGCAACTGCAATCTCTGCATTGATTTCCTGCGCACGAATGATATTGGTTACAGACTCAATATAATCTAAGTCATCCAACATCATTTGATGTACCTCGAAGATAGCAGCGTTCATTTCTCCTACTTCACGTACCGCTTTTTCGTATAATCCTTGTAATTGCTCTTTTGCTTTCAATCTGGCATCTTCGAAACGAGCGATTTCAGCATCGATATCTGTAATTTTTACTCGTTTGATTACATGCTCGCCTTTGTTATAAACATATATTCTTCCGATTGCGATTCCTGTAAATACGCTTTTTCCTTGGATTTCCATCTTTTCACCTTACCATTCTACTTAATGAATAGCCCCATGGTTGGATTCCCACCATGGGGCTTGTTTTTAAACATCTACGAATTAAAGATTTTCATTTAAGAATTTTTCGATAGTCTCAATTGCACCATCTTCGTTTTCGCCTTCTGCTTTAATGGTAATCTCTTGTCCACATTTTGCACCAAGACTCATTACGCCCATGATTCTCTTTGCATCTACTTCTCTTCCATCTTTTCCAATTTTGATATCACATGCAAATCCTGCTGCAACCTTAACTAGCTCTCCTGCTGGTCTTGCATGAATACCCATCTCATCTTTGATTACATATGTGATTTCTCTCATATTTTTCTCCTTTTATTTTGCGATTCTATACATATATTACTTTGCACTACTGTGCGTCTTTTTTGATTAATCCAAGTAAAACTGCTGTTACTACAGATCCTACTAACCAAGCAACGACATACATAAATGGGTTACCTACTGTAGCGAATACGAATAATCCACCATGTGGTGCCATCAATGTACACTTAAATACTGCAGAAAGACATCCTGCAACACCTGCTCCAATTAAGGTACATGGAATAACATGTCCTGGATCTGCTGCTGCGAATGGAATTGCACCTTCTGTAATGAAAGAACATCCCATTACGATGTTTGATACCTTTGAGTTTCTCTCTGCTGCGGTAAATTTCTTAGGGAAGAATATACAAGCTAATGCAATACCTACTGGTGGAACCATACCACCAACCATTACTGCTGCCATTGCAATGTAACATGCCTGAACAGCTGGATCTGTAATATCAGCACCTTTGCTCATAAGATCTGCTGCGGTACCAAGCATACCTGTTCCAAATACATATGCAGCCTTATTGATTGGGCCACCCATGTCAATTGCCATCATTGCTCCAAGAATTAATCCAAGTACTGGAATAAATCCTGCATCTGAAATTCCTGTAAGCATAGAACTAAGTCCTGTGTTAACTAATCCAATCAATGGATTAAAGATGAAGCACATAAGTACACTGATAATAAATACACCACATAATGGATAAATAAGTGTTGGCTTAATTCCATCTAAGGAAGCAGGAAGGTTCTTTGTTAATTTCTTTAACATAAGAATAATGTATCCTGCGAGGAAACCAGCAAGGATTCCACCAAGGAAACCAGATATTGTTGCACCACTGTTTGGTCCCTGGAATGCAAAGTCTGCAATAAATTTCTGGAATCCCGTAAGATTTGCACCCTCTTGTCCAAAGATATATTTTGCAAGTTCTGGATTTCCGCTACTAGCAAGTAAACCACCAGTGAAACCAACTGCAAGTCCTGGTCTATCTGCGATTGAATATGCAATATAACCAGCTAATACTGGAACCATAAGTCCCATTGCAAGTCCACCACTATATTTGAAGAATGCAGAAAGTGGAGTACATGAACCAAAGTTTGAACCACCTGATGTTCCATATCCGCAAAGTGTATCAATAAGGAATGCAAGAGCAATCATGATACCTCCACCAATAACGAATGGAAGCATATGTGATACACCACTCATAAGGTGTGTATAAATCTGATGTCCAGCACTTCCTTTTGGAGCCTCTGCGGTCGTTGTTTTTACTTCAGCTGCTGCATGATATACAGGAGCCTCGCCTTTTACAGCTTTCTTTAATAAGTCCTCTGCCTTATTAATTCCATCTGCAACCTTGCACTCGATTACTTTCTTTCCATCAAAACGATCCATTGGAACTTTAGTATCTGCTGCAACGATGATTGCCTTTGCGTTCTTAATTTCTTCATCTGTTACAACATTTTTAGCTCCACCAGAACCTCTGGTTTCAACTTTAACTGTAATGCCTAACTCTTTTGCTTTTTTCTCAATAGCTTCTGCTGCCATATAAGTATGTGCAATTCCTGTAGGACAAGCGGTAACTGCTAATACTTCAATTCCATCCGCTTTTACTTCTTCTTTACTCTCCTGCTTCTCATCCTCAGCTGCATCGATAACACTTAAGAATTCCTCTACGCTCTTTGCCTTTTTCAAGCTGTTTGTAAAGTTCTCGTCCATAAGCAATACAGAAAGCTTTGATAATACATCAAGATGTACATTATCTTTTGTATTTGGAGCTGCAATTAAGAATACCAATTCTACTGGTGCTCCATCCAAGGAATCAAAATCTACACCTTTACTTAATACCATAGCTGCAAGTCCTGGTTTGCTGACTGCATCTGATTTACAATGTGGAATTGCAATTCCTTCACCAATTCCTGTTGTTCCTTCTTCTTCTCTGGCAAATACACCTGCTTTATAGGTTTCCACATCATTGATGTTTCCACTCTTTGCCATAAGTGCAACCATTTGCTCGAGAAGTTCTTTTTTGCTTGAAGCGGATCCTCCAAGCTGAATGCTACTTGCATTCAATAGGTCTCTGATTCTCATCTTTTTTCCCCCTAGCTAAACAAATTTTCATTTCTATCTAATAAAGCTGTCACCTCAGCCTTAGTAGCAAGTTCTTCAGAAAAGGCACTCGCACTTCCTGTGCAAACCCCCATCTTAAATGCTTCCGCATAACTGTTTGATTCCAGATATCCTGCAATAAATCCAGCCACCATAGAATCTCCAGCGCCTACAGAATTCACAACCTTTCCTTTTGGAGCTTCCGCCATGAATTCCTGACCATCCTCTGTTACAAGTACTGCTCCATCTCCAGCCATGGAAATCAGCACATTTCTTGCACCTTTTTCCTGAAGCTTCTTCGCATACTTGATTACATCCGCCTTTTCTGTAATCGTAACTCCAAATATCTCACCTAACTCGTGATTATTTGGTTTAATCAGAAATGGATGATATGGAAGTACATTCACAAGCAAATCCCTTGTAGCGTCTACCACAATTTTTAAATTCTTTTCCTTAAGATGCGCCATAATATCCATATACATCGATTCTGGCATCACACTTGGAATACTTCCTGCGAGAACAAGAATGTCTCCATCTTCCAATTTTTCTAATTGTTGATATAAGGTATCAATGTCTTCCTTCTTAATACCTGGTCCCATTCCGTTAATTTCGGATTCTTCATTCGAGCGGAGCTTTACGTTTATTCTGGAAGTTCCTTCTTTTACATGAATGAAATCTGTTGCAACACCCTTCACTTCAAGTAAACGGGCAATCTCACTTCCTGTAAATCCTGCCATAAAGCCTAACGCAGTACTGTCAAATCCCAGGTTTTTAAGAACCATGGAAACATTAATTCCCTTACCACCAGGATAGATAATTTCATCTACGGTTCGATTTACTCTTCCAACCTGGAAATTATCTACTGTTACGATATAATCTAAAGATGGATTAAATGTAACGGTATAGATCATTCTACTTTGCCTCCTTCACATTTTTATATCCTTTGAGTTCTCTTTTCAGGATGCTATCTGTAATGATAATAGCATCTTCAAAATCAGCAAATTTTACACTCGATATCATGGAAAACTTCTCGTGATCGACTAAAACATATCTCTCTTTACAATTTTCCATCGATTTTCTTTTTACCATGGCTTCTTTTACTTCAGGAGTTGTAAAGCCTTGCTTTATACTTACTCCATTTGCTCCCCAGAAACCTTTTGTGAAATTGTATTTATCCAAGGATATTACAGCTTCCTCTCCAACAATAGCTTCTGTAGCATTTTTGAATTCTCCGCCAAGGATATATACGGTTAAGCCTTTTTCCGCCAATTTTTTTGCATGAGAAAAAGCGTTGGTCACAAATACTGCTTTTGTAGATTTGATGTAATCAATCAAGAGCTCTGTTGTAGTTCCTGCATCCAAATATACAAAGTCCGTATCTTTTATTAGACTTGCCGCATATCTTGCAATGGTAATTTTCTCGTCACGATTAAGTGACTTTCTTTCATTGACTTCTTCATCCTTTGTACTGATGCCTGATGCAATTGCAATTGCACCGCCATGTACTTTAGTGAGGAGGCCTTTGGCATCCATTGCGTTTAAATCTCTTCGGATGGTTGACTCAGATGCACCAAGCTTTCCCATCAAGTCAGATACCGTTGCGCTTCCTTCCCTCTGTACTTCCTCTAAAATATGCGCGTATCTTTCTTCCGTTAACATGTAACTCCCCCTTAGCACTTAATAGAAAAGTGATTGCATATTCACAATCACTTTTCATGCTGATATGTTAATTATATGTGCAAAAACCGTCACAGTCAATCATCTTCCGTCAGAAACATTCACAATTTTTCACATCACTTTTTGTTCATAATAGATAAAAAGACCCATTTTAATTTCAGATTTCTCATCTCCGAAATAAAAATGGGTCAATAATCGTTAATTTATATGAGTCATTTTTACCATTCAGTCACATTATTTGACTGTTTTCTTTACTTTTGACTGTTTTTGACTGTTTAGTCTTTGCGCACTTCATTCAGCGTTTATTTCTTCCAGAAGTCAACAGGCTCATAGTTCTGCAATTGTGCCAGAAAACCTTTCTCGCTCAACTCCTGCTGAATCTGATCAAGCGTCTCCTCATCATCTGCCACCACTGTGTGATAATGATAGCCACCTGTAATATTTAAAAGAGGAGTGGATATCCCAGAACCAAACATTTCAAGATATTTCTTGACATCCCTACGATTTTTCACAGATAAGCCAGCACTTACCACACCATACACTTTGTGATATACAAACTCATCCTGAACTCTTCCACCAAGATCCACAATTAAATTCAATTCCTCTTCAATTTGTTCATTCGTATGAACCACCTTAAATATTCTGCTAATGCCCTTATGCCCCTGCAAAATATAACCGCGATTTGTAGAAACAATATCGTTCTTGTTTGCACGTAATAATGCAATATCTTGCACAATAACCTGACGACTTACTTCAAAAATCTCTGCAAGCTTATCTCCAGATATTGCAGATTGACTTTTATCCAGAATATCTAAGATTTCATTTCGTCTTTCATCGCCACTCATTCTATCACCTAAATTCTATGCAAATTTTTCAATGAAATATCAAGAATTGGAGAGGAATGTGTCAGTGCTCCACTTGAAATATAATCAACACCTAAATCCTTCAATCTGGCAATATTCTCTTTTGTCACATTACCAGATACCTCTACCTCAGCCTTATGATCAATGATGCGCATTGCTTCTTCCATATCTGCATGACTCATATTATCTAACATGATGATATCAGCGCCAGCTTCAACAGCATCTCTAACCATCTGAAGATTCTCTACTTCAACTTCCACCTTACGTACAAAAGGCGCATATTCTTTTGCAAGGCGAATTGCTTCTTTTACAGATCCTGCCGCACCAATATGATTATCCTTTAACATCACTCCATCTGTTAGGTTATAGCGATGGTTGTTTCCACCACCTACACGTACCGAATATTTCTCAAAAATACGATTATTTGGTGTTGTTTTTCTTGTATCAAGAAGTTTAATTCCACTTCCCTCTAATGTAGACGCAACATTATGTGTATATGTTGCAACTCCACTCATTCTCTGTAAATAATTTAATGCTGTACGTTCGCCGCATAGCAAAGTACGAATATCTCCACGTACCTTTGCCATTAACTGACCATTCTTTACTTCATCTCCATCTTGTACAAAGAATTCAAATTCCATGTCATCATCGATTAATTCAAATGTTCTCTGGAATACCTGTAAACCACAGATAATACCATCTTCTTTACAAATCAAATCAACCTCACCCATTTGCGCACATGGCATCACGCTATTTGTAGAAACATCCTCGCTTGTGATATCTTCTCTTAAAGCGCTCATAATTAGTGGATCAACATTTAATTTCAGTGTTACTGGATCAAACATGCTTTCATCTCCTTTTCTCTTTCCATTTCCTTTAAGATTGCCTCTTTATAATCGACAAGAAGCTTCTCATAATCTTCATACTTGCTGTAATCAATTTCATTTACAGCTGTCAAATCTTTCTTACTTGCCTCGAATTGATTTCCGATTTCTTTTGCTGCACGTTTCGCAAATACTAAGCTTTCTAATAAGGAATTGCTTGCTAATCGGTTCTTTCCATGCACTCCATTACAAGCAGTCTCACCAACTGCGTATAATTGATTCATAGATGTCTTACTACTATGATTTACCTTTACACCACCCATGAAATAATGCTGGGCAGGAACAATTGGAATGCACTCCTTCGTCACATCGTAGCCAGCATCCTTACAGGTTTTTACAATATTTGGAAAATGCGACAATAGCTCATTCCTTGGAATCGTTCTTAAATCCTCCCATACGAATTCCGTTCCATCTATTTCCATTTGCTCATGAATTCGATTGGTAACGACATCTCTTGGAAGTAATTCATCTACAAAGCGATTCATATTTTTATCATAAAGCTTCGCACCTTCACCACGTACTGACTCCGAAATTAAAAAGCTTCTGTCTTCTACCTTTGTGTTAAATAATGTGGTTGGATGAATTTGAATGTAATCTACATTTTCTAATTCCACATTATGATTTAATGCAATCGCAAGCGCATCGCCGGTTAAATGTTTATAATTCGTGGAATGTTGATATAAGCCACCTACACCACCAGAGGCCCAAACCGTATAATTAGCGTGAATAACAAAATAATCACTATCTTGTTTTACCACAACTCCATAACAAGTATTCTCTTTTTCCACAATATCTACCATGGTTGTATATTCCATAATTTCTACATTGGATAATGCTTTTACTTGTTCGTATAAATGACTTGTAATTTCTTTTCCTGTAATATCCTCATGATACAGAATACGTGCATCCGAATGACATCCCTCTTTTGTAAATGCCAGACTTCCATCTTCATTTCTTTTGAAATCAACCTCATATGAAAGCAAATCCTTCACAACATCCTGTGAGGAACGAATCATAATATCGACAGATTCTCTATCATTCTCATAATGACCAGCCTTTAACGTATCTTCAAAATAGCTCTCATAATCTTCTTCATTTTTCAGCATACAAATTCCCCCCTGCGCCAGGTAGGAATCACTACTTTCTACATTAGATTTTGTAATAAGTATAATTTTGCGATTTCTTGGAAGCTGCAAAGCACAATATAGTCCGGAACATCCAGTTCCAACAATAACAATGTCTGCTTCCAAATGATTCTTTACATGCATAATCATTTCTTCTTTCATCATTTCTTTGCCATCTATTTGGTTTTTAGACAATCATAAGATAACACTGAGATTATATCACTGTAATTTACAACTGACAAGACAGTTGTATTCTTTATTGTAAATACTTATCGTATTCTATTTTCCTATTTTTTCCACTTATGGGTGATTTATAAATATAAACAACTTTCTTTTTGTGAACTTTCTCTTTTTATATTTAGAATCTATTGTAGGATTTTATATGCAAAATCTATTATATGATTTATTTTTCCATACACAATATCCTCAACATTTTCAAACTCTATCCACTTTTCCATGCATTTTTCTATTGATATGTGGATAACTACATGCGCTTACCTTTTTCTGTGGATAGAAAAATCGTGCCCTTTCTATAAAGAACAAAGCGTGTATCCCAGCGGATTGTTTTCATATTTATAGAAAAGGAGTTAGTATATAAAAAAAATCCCAGATTACTCTGAGATTTAAGAGAGGCGACTGACGGATTTGAACCGACGATCAGGGTGTTGCAGACCCACGCCTTACCACTTGGCTAAGTCGCCTTATTATGAAAAAACTCCCCAAGTAGGACTTGAACCTACGACACTTCGGTTAACAGCCGAATGCTCTACCGACTGAGCTATTGAGGATTATTATTGAAAATATTAATTTATTAATACCTTCAAAATTTCATACTGAACAACATCTTAGTAAATCTAAATTCGTTCTGTAAGTACTTCGTACTTACTTGGTCTAACATTTGCTTTGCAAATATTAGACAATTGGTCAAGCCTTCGACCGATTAGTAACAGTCAGCTACACATGTTACCATGCTTCCACCTCTGCCCTATCTACCTTGTAGTCTTCAAGGGGTCTTATCTCCTTTTAGGAGGGGAAATCTCATCTTGAGGGGGGCTTCACGCTTAGATGCCTTCAGCGTTTATCCCGTCCGAACTTGGCTACTCTGCCATGCCGTTGGTCGACAACA
>JAZUHO010000027.1:0-8662 GCA_045641745.1 Agathobacter sp.
ATGCCATGTATCTCGAAAAATTAGCTTTGAATTCTCTTGGAATTCTTTTTTTCAATACCTTATTCATTACAAATCCTCCAGATCCACCGCAGCTACTCTTGTATCATTGATATAATCCTTTGTAATTAATCCATCCTTCACAATGATAACCTTATGAACCATATTTTTGATGCCATTGTTATGTGTAACGATTAACATAGTCGTACCATATTTTTCGTTGATTTTCTCAAGTAATATCAAGATATCTCTCGATGTTTTTGAATCCAATGCGCCTGTAGGTTCATCACAAAGAAGCAGCTTCGGATTCTTAATTAGTGCTCTGGCAATAGCACATCTTTGCTGTTGTCCACCAGAAAGCTGAGATGGGAATTTGTTTCTATGTTCTGAGAGTCCCAAAGTTTCAAGCAATTCATCCATATCCAAAGGATTGTCAGATAAATATTCACATACCTGTATATTTTCTTCCACAGTAAGATTTGGCACTAAATTGTAAAACTGAAAAATGAATCCAAGGTTATCTCTTCTGTAATCTGAAAGTGCATCCGGCTTTAATCCAAATATTTCTTGTCCATCTACTAAAACAGAACCACTGTCCATTAAATCCAAACCGCCAATACAATTTAGTAGCGTTGACTTTCCCGAACCACTTGTTCCCTGTATAACGCACATTTGTCCCTTTTCAACGGAGGTAGTGACGCCCTTCAATACCTGAATGTAACTTGCATCTTTTCCGTAGCTTTTCTTAACATTTTTCACTTCTAAATACATATTCAGTGTTCCTCTCTACCACAAATTTACTAATATAATTTGATTCTGCTTTCTTCATCAAAATCGCTTCGTACCCACGTCTGCAAATTGCCTCTTCGTCGCACCTGCCCAGAGTAAAAGTATTATTTTAAAATCTCCCCAAATAACGTTCCACCTGCTCCAATATATAATCCATACCTCTGATACCCATAAATGGTAAGTGTGTAGCTCGCTGCGATCTATTAAGTAATGGCGCGGATGCTATAACTTTTTCGCAACTTTCATCGCAAAGATACAATGTTATGTCGTCTCCAAATACAAGCGTATTTCTTAGCCCTTTAATAAGTGCAACACGATCTTTTTCCTTAGAAATATACTGTGCCTGTGGGTTCTCCCACATAGCAGTAGAATGATTTGAAAGATTTAATACCGTAGGTAAGCTAATTTCTTCCATAGCATCAGAAATACCAACCACCATGTCGTATTCCCCTACTACAGCTACCTTTGGAGTCTCTTCCCTACCTGAATACATTCCTGCATACATTCTGAATGATCCCGATTCCCTTCGACGCTCTTTCAATTCACCTAACAATGATGCTCTTACCTGTTTTCCTAAGATTTCAGCTATTTTACTTAACCAACTCTCCGTGCCATTGTATCCATATGGCGCTTGATAGATATATGGTGTACCAAACGCGTGCTTTAAGTATTCAGCAGCAGGTATTGCCTCCGCCTGCAGAACCAAGTTGATGCAGGCTTTACTCATTCCATAAAGAGATACTGTGCTTTCTTCCTCTCCAAGCACCACCTTACATTCCATGTCAAAGCCTTCTTTCATCAATCTCCGGACTTCTGCCACGTCAGATTTAATTCTGTAATTATACGGAGAAGCTCCCAAAATATTGTAAGTTCGCTCACTTCTTTCTTGCTTCTCACTACACATACTTTTTACAATCAGCAACCAGCCTTCTTTTAATCCTAAGCTGTAATCCCCCTTAAAACCACCGGTATCTACAGGAATTAACCTTGCTACCGTCTCTGCCTGCATATATTTGCACACACCTTTTATATCCGCACCTATGATAGAAACCACTGCCGATGAAACAATATATATGATACGAGGGTGATAGTTTTCATCTATTTCTCTAATTGCGTTTTCAAGTCGTGTAACATCCCCCATAATGATATCATCCTCACCAAGGTGAGTCGTAAATATCCTGTGCTCTGTATTTAGTCCCATATTGCTATAAGCACCAATGCTAAAATGTGTAGTGCCTGCCGGGCCATATTCTAACACTACTGCATCCTTTACAGTCAGCAACGTCCATATCACGCCCATTCTGTCGGACGGGGTCGGAAGATATCTGTGTAAACTCATGCCTCTTTCCTCCAGTTCTGTAATTCCTTTGCTTCTTTAGCAGCTCGTACCAGTTCCGTTACACAAGCCATAGTCACCTCAAATCCAAGCATAGATGATAATCCGTTGTCATGAACCATTGCTATTCCTTTTGCGCGAAGTCTCATACCAAATTCATGTCCCAAATAAAGATTCGGTTTTAATACATCATATACATATTGAAGAGGTGCAATATTTGCTGATTTAGTGATATACGGGTCATGCTTTATTAGGACATCTGCAAAATACATCTGCTCCCGGTCATTTACTTCATTCATCTGAATCAGCTGAGGTTCCATCCCCAATGAAACCATAAATGCGTTGTATTCCATACATGCAAGAGAGGTGTTTCCATAAATATATTTCATACCCTCTACTTCCCTGCGAGCATCCGCAATCATTTTTTTACATTCTCTGTACAAGTCGTTCAAATTCTCATCAAAATTCAGGTGAAGATAATCAAATAATTGTCTGTAAGCTTCCAAAACATGATCCGGATCCACATACTTTTCAAACATCACATAAGGAGTCCCAAACTTTTCCTTCATAGCCTCAGCAAAAGGAAGTCCTAACTGATTTACTACAATATTTACATTTGCTGTGGCGGCATTCTTGATATCTTCTACTGTGGTACCTCCCGGAAGCATCGTTCCGATTTCCACATGATTATTTTGTAGAATATTGTATAATTCTGTATCAGTGAAATTTCCCAAACGCTGTCCGATTACATTTATTTTCAATTTGGGGCTTGTTTCCACATTTTTAATCAATGGTAAACAAGCTGTTATGGTATCTCTTACTCCTGGAATATGATTTGCAGTTTTAAAATGCTCTGTATGGACAGGCAAAACAGGAACCTTGTATTTTTTCTGTAATTCCACAGCCATAGAATCCACATCATCACCTGTAACTTCCAAAACACATGTGGTTACAAGGAAAATAGCTTCAGGTGACAATTCCTTCATAAGTTCATCAAAAGCTTCATACAACATGTCCTTACAGCCAAAAGTCACATCATGCTGATCAACAGTAACCGTAAAGCATCTGTTGTCAATTCCCTTAAACGAGAAGCCTCCTATTGTTGCCTTTTTTGTGTAATAGGCGCATTCGTCTGTACCAAGTACAAGCATAACGGCATCCTTAATTCCTCCCACTGCCATCATCGCCCCCATGAGTGGACAATGAGAACCGGGGAACAGCGCTGCCGTAAGCTGTTTAATGTCCTTTGTATCCTTAATCTCGCTAAGATGTTTTAATTTTGATAATATTTTTGTTCCGTCCATTTATCTCTCCATTTCACCATTCCTTTATGCTATTTCGTTGTACACAATGATTGGTTTTTCTCTCTGTCCCAGTCTAACTATCTGCGCATCAACATTATAAACATCCCTTAGCATAGTAGAAGTTATCACCTCCTGAGGCTTCCCTTCTGCGTATTTCTTCCCATCTTTAATTACAATTACCTTGTCGCTCACTTCCATTGCCTGCGAGAGATCATGCAACACCATTACAACTCCTACTCCGGTTTCACGATTCAGTTTTTTTACCAGTTGCATTACCTCAAGCTGATGAGAAACATCCAGGTAAGTTGTCGGCTCGTCCAAAAATAGTATTTCCGGTTTTTGTGCCAGTACCGTTGCAATCCAAACCCTTTGCGACTCTCCTCCGGAACACTCAAAAATAGATTTGTCTCTAAGATGCCATGTATTGGTTAGCCGCATAGCTTCCTCTACAATTTGTTTGTCCACCTCACTCAACCCTCCAAGCGCTTTTTGATGTGGCATACGTCCGTAACTTACCAGTTCCTTCACTCTGAAATCTGCCGGCGCACTATGTTTTTGGGCCAATACTCCTATTCTTCTGGCCAATTCCTTGGGCTTAAATCTACTCATATCTCTATCATCCATGCATACCTTTCCCCGCTGATATCTCAAGAGCTGTGTAATCGCCTTCAAGGCAGTGGATTTTCCCGATCCGTTTGGTCCTATAATTGAGGTAATCTTTCCCTTTTCAATAGAAAAAGTCATGTCCTCTATAATAATTCTTTCTCCATAACCAACCTGAATATTCTGCGCACTAACCTGCATTAAACTTACCTCTCTTTCTTAACATGTACAAAAAGAAGGGCCCACCTGTGACCGACATCACAATTCCCACCGGAATTTCCATTCCAGGTATCAGACTTCTTCCCAAAGTATCAGCAAGTAACAATATGCATCCGCTAAGTAAAATGCTGGTAGGAATCAAAGCCTTATAATCCGAACCAACCAGCATTCTTGCAATATGTGGCACCAGCAATCCGACAAATCCGATCATGCCAACTACAGATACAGTAGCTGCTGCCAGAAAGGCCGCCACTGCCGAAAGACAAATTCTTGCCAAATCTACCCTCACTCCAAGATTTTTAGCCATCTCATCTCCCAGCTGCAGAGCATTTGCTTGTCTAATGCACAAAAGAGAAAGAAACAGGCCTATAGCTGCATAGACTGCCATAACATGTACATGTTTCCATGTCGTCCCTGCCAAGCTTCCATTCATAAAAGCCAGAACGCCGCTAAGATTATCGCTATTCATCAGCTGCAGCATGGAGTTGTACGCGCCCAAAACAGAATTGACCGCAACTCCCGATAAAATTATTCTTACCGGGTCAACACCATTCTTCCACGCCAGAACATATATCAGGACACACGCCAAGGCGGCACCTACAAATGCAAATAAAGGAAGCGACATGGATAAATGCGGAAAAATCAAAAGAATGGTAATCGCTGCAGTTCCTGCTCCTGCTGATACTCCAATTGTTCCCGGGTCAGCCAATGGGTTTCGCATAACCGCCTGCATCAAACATCCCGACACAGATAATGCTGCTCCTACCAGTGTTGCCAGTATTACACGTGGGAATCTAAGCTTCATGACAACTGTTTTTACTGTACTGGATTCTGATGAAAAAATAGCCTTACACATCTGCCCCACCGAGTATCCGGCGCTTCCGATACAACATGACACAATAATCAGACCCACAAGTAAAATGGCAAGGACCAACAATACAACACTTAAGTTCAACAAGGATATACTCCCTTGATTCTTTTTTCGCTTTGTCCCCGACATATTATTTGATACCTTCCATATCGACCATCAGATTCTCAATATTGTCTATAATATTCATCCCAGCAGTTGAAACATAAGAACTGGGTAAATAAACAACCCTTCCTTCCTTGTAAGCAGGAATGCTATCCCAGTACTCCGGATTCATTTCATAAAGTGCATCCATCATTGCCTTATTATCTTCTTTGGTACTGCTTCCGGTAATGACCATAACATCAGGATTGTAATCAATAGCGATCTCCATATCCAATTCGTTCATACCATGTCCGCCCACCGCGGTATCATCATAGACATTGTCATATCCTAACATCGCAAGCATGCTTCCCAGAGTATTATTAGCACCGTTTATATAAACAGTTGAACCGGACACAGTAATAGCAAAAACTGTTTTTCCCTCTGTATTCTTCTTAAAAATATCTATTTCATTTTCTACATCAGTAAATTTATTCATTACCGCTTCAGCCTTCGCTCTGCTTTCTGTATCGATAGCAAAAGCATCAACAATTGCTTGAGTCTGCTCCTTTATCACCTCATAGGATGTCATTCCCGTAGCATTCATCGCCACATAATAGACAGGAATACTAAGTTCTTCCAATGCTGTACCGTAGCTATCCTTGGTAGCTGCCGGCAAGAATACCAAATCAGGCTCTAAAGTCACTATCATTTCCAGATCAAAATTCTCTGACATAATTCCCGGAAGAATCTCCCCATCAAAGGAATCTGGATATTCTATAACCTTTGTGGAAGGAAGAGCTATTGGCATAACATCCATTTCAAATAATGCCTGTACAGGATATGTAGTCATACATACAACTCTCTGTGGCATAGTTTCATACACCAATTCTTCTGTATACCCCATTTCCTGCATATGAGTAGGATACTTAAGTACTATTTCGTCGGCTACTTCATCTGCCTCAGTAGCCATATTCTCTTCTTCCTGATTAGTTACCATTCCACCTTCAGCATCCGAATTATCATTTGCATTATCCACTGTGCTTTCTGTTGCATTTTCCAATCCGTTTTTTCCGCTTTCAGTGCATCCGCTCAATCCAATGACAATACATAATCCCATCGCAACTACTAAACTCTTCACAACTCTATTTTTCATAATTTTTTCCCTCTAATTCTTGAGGACTCCTTTCATTCTCTGTATTAATAATTTACTGTTTTAGCTACCGGCTCTTCTGTTTCTATCACCTCGGTACGCTCCAATATCTTCTCAGCCAGCTGCTTATACACATGCTTCATTTTGCTTTCCTCCGATGAAATCCATTCAAACACTGTGCCCCCGACAGCTTCAGCTTTTTGAATTTCCGAGGAACGAGGAATATACTGAATAACTTCTGTTTGTATTTCCTCGCAAGCTTTCTGAACAATTTCCTGTTCATTCTCAATGTTTTTGGCATTTAATATAATTCCACCAAGTTTTGCATACCCTCTCGCACCAAAGTTTCTAATGGCCTGCGCAATATTGTTCGCTGCATAAAGGCTCATCATTTCCCCTGAAGAAACAATAAACACATCCTTTGCATATCCGCCTCGTATAGGCATTGCGAAACCACCGCATACGACATCTCCAAGGACGTCATAAATCACAATGTCCGGCTGATATACGCCAAAAGCATCTAGCTCCTCCAGTTTCTCAAATGCCGAAATAATACCTCGGCCGGCACATCCGATTCCCGGTGTGGGACCACCGGACTCAACGCAAAGAACACCGCCAAAGCCCTCAAATACAATATCTTTTAACTGCAGTTCTTCTCCTTTCTCCTTTAATTGCTCCAGTACCGTGGGAATCCGTTTCCCACCCATTAAATTCTTGGTGGAATCAGCCTTTGGATCACATCCAATCTGCATGACCCGGTATCCCATTCCGGCTAAGGCTGCCGACAAATTAGATGTAGTCGTAGATTTTCCGATTCCTCCCTTTCCGTAAATTGCAAATTTTCTAATCACCTTATTTTGCATTTCATTCTCCTCATTCTTCTTGTTAGTCTTAACTAACTAATATTGTAAAATTTAGCCACCCGTTAATGAAGGTGGCTAAATTTTGACAATCAATTCAATTATTCTTTTCCAACCACGTGCATGCTAGTGTATTCTAATTGCGTATTTAATACACATTTTTCTACTTTTTTTCAGTGCAATGGCATGCCCCCGTCCCCGAGTATGGACATCCAATACACTTTTTACCCTTCTTTTTTTCTTTTACGATATAAAAAATAGCAGCTCCCACCACAATTACCAGAACAGATATAATTATAATATTTTGCATTTTAAGCCCCCTATGCTTTATTCAGTGCGTAATTGCTGTCTAATTGCTTATTGGACTTTACAATAAGTCCCACGATAACAGCCGCAAAAACAGCCACTGCAATAAGTCCACCCACAAAGCCTGCGCCAAGACTACCTGTCGTAATAAGTGTTCCAACCTGATATACAAGGAATCCTACGGTAAAGCCTGTTGCAAGCTGCATGCAAATCGCTCCCCAAAGCCACTTTCCACTCTTAAGCTCTGAGTTGAGTGCGCCGATTGCCGCAAAGCAAGGCGGTGTATAAAGGTTAAACATAAGATATGCCAGTGCAGCAACCTTTGTAAGCCCCATAACTGTAGCCACTTCGCTTCCGCCTGATACAAGCTCAAGTTCTTCAGTATCAATAAAGTTGGTAATTGCATAGCATACAGCCAATGTTCCTACAACATTTTCCTTGGCGATGAATCCTGTAATAGCCGCTGCAGCCAGCTGCCATGCCGCAAATCCCACAATAGGCACCAGCAGATATGAGAAAGGAGAAGCAATTGTCGCAAGGATTGAAGTATTTTCCATTCCCTCTTCTACCGGTTGGAAATGAGTATCAAATGACTGCATAATCTGAACTACTGTATTACATACCAAAATAATGGTTCCGGCTTTGATAATATATGCTTTACCTCTCTCAAGCATTGAGCCAAGCGCAAACTTAAGACTTGGAGCCTTGTATTCAGGCAACTCGATAATGAAGAATGACTTTCTGTACTTCATTCCATTGACTGCTTTTACAAGCAATGCACCAAGAAGGATCAGTGCGACACCGACAAAATACATAAGAGGACCAACCCATGCAGCATCAGAGAAGAATGCACCTGCAAAAAGGGCGATTACAGGAAGCTTTGCTCCGCAGGGCATATATGTCGCAAGCATTGCGGAGGTTCTTCTTTCTCTTTCGTTTTTAATGGTACGGCACGCCATAATAGCCGGAATACCGCAGCCGGTACCGAGAACCATCGGGATAACAGTCTTGCCTGAAAGTCCTACTCTCTTAAAGATTGGATCAAGCACAACTGTCGCACGTGACATATAACCGCAATCTTCAAGGAGTGCAATCAGGAAATACATAACCATTACCAGAGGAAGGAAACCTACTACCGCACCTACA
>JAZUHO010000028.1:0-3432 GCA_045641745.1 Agathobacter sp.
CAGCAATTGTAGCAAAGAAAGCAAATGAAGAAAACAATACATTAGACGAAGAAGAATTAGAGGCAGCAGGACGCAAAAATTATGCACTTTGCGGTAGTTTATGTACGGTAGCAGATGTATTGGTACGTGAGGTGGCACTTCCAGAACTTGCAATTGGAGACTACTTATTATTTGGAAGATGTGGAGCGTATTCGGTTACAGAAGGAACGGTATTATTCCTTTCTCGTAATATGCCGGCTGTATATTTATATTCGAAGGCGCATGGCGTAAAAGAAGTGCGTTCAATGCAACCATCTTTCCCAATCAATATGATGGAGGATTTTAAATGGGATTAATATCATTTCAGTTTTTGGCATTTGTAATTATCGCATTACTTTGCTATTACCTTATGCCAGATCGACTTAAATGGACGGTTTTACTTTTCTTTAGTATGCTTTACTACATACTGCTTTGTAAGACGTATTTCCTTTTCATGCTGACAACAATTGTGACAACTTATGCAGGAACGCGTGGAATTGATGCGTTACAGGCAAAGATGTCACAAACTGTGAAGGCACATAAAGGGGAATGGGATAAACCAACAAGAGTAGCCTACAAGAAGAAAATGAATCACCACATCAAGTGGGCAATGGTAGGCACCTTGCTTGTAAACTTTGGACTTCTAGGTTTTCTGAAGTATTTTACTTTCTTAACCGAAGTAATTGCTAATATGGTAAATTTAACTGGTTTACATATGGAGTCGGTGGATTTGGGATTGCTACTTCCACTTGGAATCTCCTTCTACACGTTCCAAACCATGGGCTACGTGATTGACGTATACCAGGAGAAGATACCTGTGGAGAAGAATATTTTCAAAGTAGCGTTATTCACATCCTTCTTCCCACAGATTATACAGGGACCAATTGCTATGTACAGTGATTTGGCAGAACAATTATACGCACCACATAAGTTTGACATTGACCGCATGAAAAAGGCGTGCCTTCTTGTGCTATGGGGAATGTTTAAGAAAATGGTCATTGCAGATCGTGCAGTGCATATGATTGACCTGGTGACAGAGGACATCGGCGCCTTTTCTGGTACCTTCCTGTTTGGAGCTGCTGTTATATACGCACTGCAGTTGTATGCAGACTTTTCCGGTGGTATTGATATCGTGCGTGGTATTGGTGAGATGTTTGGAATCACGATGGCAGAGAACTTTAAACGCCCATATTTTTCAACTTCACTTACCGAATACTGGCATCGTTGGCATTGTACCCTCGGAAATTGGGTAAGAAATTATGTGTTCTATCCACTTTCTATCTCCAAGAGATTTTTAAATATGGGGAAATGGATGAATGCACATTGGGGCAAACATTTTGGAAAGGTAATTCCAACGAGTATTGCTTCTTTGATTACATTCTTGATTATCGGTGTGTGGCATGGAGCCAACGGCAAATATGTGGCCTTCGGTTTATGGAATGGTCTTGTGATTATGATTATTGAGTTACTCCATCCAGTTACCGTAAAGGTATTTGAGTTCTTGCATGTAAATGTAGAATCGAAGATTTATAAAGGCGTATGCATCCTGTGGACCTTCCTTTTGGTTCTTGTAGGCTATTACTTTGACATTGCGAAGAATTTTGCGGATGCAATGGAGATGATGGTTCGTTCTGTGACAGATTTCCATATCACAGAAATGCGTGGATGGGTAGATACCTTATCCGCAAGCGGATTGGATAAAGCAGATTACGGTGTGATCGTAGTGGGAGCACTTGTGATTCTTTGTGCATCCCTGGTACAGGAAAAGAAGGAAATTGAGATTCGAGAGTGGATTTTATCCCGCAAGATTGTGTTACGTTGGGCTATTATCTATGTGGCAATCTTTACCGTAATGATTTTCGGATATTATGGACCAAACATCAATCCTGCAGAGTTTGTTTATATGCAATTCTAAGTTATACAGTTGATAAAAAGGTGAACTATGAAAAGAAGAGTAATAAAGAGCATTTGTTTTATTGCTATATTTGCAATTTTATTTAGCGGACTTACTTGCTTCTTTAAGGTGGCGGATGGCGTTAGCTTAATTAATATCAAGGGCATTCAAAAGGAGAAAGCGAACTCACTTGATGTGGCATTGATTGGAGCGAGTGAGGTCTATTCTGGATATGCGCCAACTGTGGCATGGAAGGAGTATGGATACACATCATATACCATGGGTGTTTCCGGTGTACCAGGAAGTTTATACAAATCCATGCTAAAGGAAGTGTTAAAAAAGCAGAATCCCCAGCTTGTTGTAATTGAAATCAATGGTCTGGTACGCGGAGATGAGTACTTTAATCGTACCGGTAAGATGCACATTTGGTTAGACAATTTGCCATGGGGAAATAATCGTGTTGACACAATAGAAGAACTTGTGGAGAAGGAAAGCCGCATGGACTTTATCAATATGATTTCTACCTATCATGACAATTGGAAGAACCTTGGAAAATGTATGCAAACGACGGAGACACGTTTGGCAATGCATGCGAAATCATCGAATGACCTAAAGGGCTTTGCAACGATTACCAAGATTGCAGGAAAAGACGATTATGGTATAGATAAGGGATTTACTTTTACCAATCTGGGTGAGAGTTATCTTAAGGATTTAATCCAGTATTGTAAGGATGAAAAACTGGAAAATGTGTTGTTTGTAAGATTCCCACATGGAAAGGAAATTACCAACCAAAAGGCGTTGGACCGTTTCCAGAGTGTGGTAGAAGCATCCGGATATGATTTCTTGAATCTCAATTCAGCGTATGATGAAGTTGGAATTGTTTTACGAGAGGATTTCTATAATGCGGATCATCTGAACGTATACGGAATGGAGAAGATGACGAAATACTTGGGTGCGTATATTACCGATAAGTATGCGATTACGCCAAATACAGACGCGGATGTACTAGAGGCTTGGAAAGAATCTGCTGAGGTTACCGACGAAGTAATCAAGAGGATGAAGCAAGAAACCGACAAATCATCTGGCAAACGATATAATGAGCTAAGTGCCTACTTAGTAAGAGACAAAAGTGGAATTCTAGCCAACGTGGCAGAACTCCGTTAACCGAAAGCGATGTGTGTTGTGGAACTCGCATCGCTTTTTGCATGTCCGAATTCCTACATGGTCCCGGCAAAGCCGCAGGGGGGGAATGTACTCGAATATTGCACATTTCAAAGGTCCTTCAGGTGCCCGCTTACTCAAATTGGCTGTCCTACTCCGCATGGACTTCTGGCGCTTGCTGTACACCAATGTTGGACGGGACGCTGCACCTACCATCGCTAAACAGATGCTCTCAGAATGCTTATATAAGGAGGCTGCGAAAACTCGTCCGCTTCGGTATCTTATGCCTACCGACAAAAGATACCGAAGCGAACTCAAACAGTTCTTCGCCGCCTTGCATTATCTTCGAGCATCTGTTA
>JAZUHO010000029.1:0-3875 GCA_045641745.1 Agathobacter sp.
TGATGCAGAGCGAAACGACGATGCTGGGCTCCGCTTTCTCTGTGATGCTTGCACTTTCTGCTGCGGGCCTGATCTACGCTTGTAAAAAAGGAATTGAATTATGGGAAATGTTAATTTAGCACTCTTTTTCTGCCTGCTCGCTCCTATGGTGCTCATGCTGCCGATTTTCCATGGCAGTGCCCGCGTGACGCTGATTGCGCTGATGATTGGCTTCTTCATGGCGTGCTATTCTGCGGAGGTCAGCGGCATGGTCTTTTCCAGCATTCGCACGGAGATGCAGCCGCTGACCATCATCGGTACGCCGATTATCGAGGAAACGCTCAAGCTGCTGCCCGTGATTCTTTTCGCTTTCTTTTCAAAGTCGGACGACCGGCTTCTGCTGGAATTCGCTTTCTCTGTGGGCATCGGTTTCGCTGCCATGGAGAATCTGAATTTTCTGGCCTCCGGCGTTTTTGAAGGCACGCCGCTCTATGCAATAGCCTTGCGTAGCGTATGGGGAGGCATCATTCACGGCGGCAATACGCTGCTCGTGGGCTTCGGTGCGACCTTCATTCACAAGAAGAGAAAGCTCTTCTTCACGGGCACCTTCGCCCTTTTCTCTCTGGCGGTCATCATCCATTCTGTCACAAATATGATCGTCAGCGCAGATCAGCCGATTGCATTTTTGGTGCTGATGCTGGTGGAGCTGACGTACTTCATTGCGCTCATTGTCGGCATACGTAAAACCGTCAAAGCATAAAAGGGAGCCGGGAAACGGATCGGATGATATCGCTTAGGTGTTTGAAGAATTTCAGGTTTTATTATTGGAACTAAAATTCATAGTCCTTTTCAATTTTCATCGCATAAATAGATACAAGGACAAAAAACACTAAATCAAAAGGAAAAATCCCAGGAGATTGAATCTTCTATTCTGATATAAGTTTGGTAAGTAAAATGAAAACAAATAAAATGATTCTGGGTATCCGCAGGATACTGGCCCTTACACCCATAATGGCATTGATGTTATCTGCCTGTGAGGAAAAGAAAAATACCAGTGGCAAGGATGCCAACACGGGAATAAGATATGTTTCTTTTGGGCATGGGGAAAAAACAATGGTTGTTGCTCCCGGACTCTCAACTGGATTCGTTGTAGACAATGCGCCGGCAGTGGTAGACGCATTTTCTGCATTTACGGATGAATATACGGTTTATCTTTTTGATGTCAGAGAAGAGGTTCCGGAAGACTATACGATTTATCGTATGGGTGAGGATCTGGCAACTGCTATAAAAGATCTTGGCCTGAAAAACATTTATATGTACGGATGCTCCTTGGGCGGAATGCAGTGTGTCTACGTTGCAGGAAAGTATCCGGAGCTTGTAGAGAAAGTTGTTGTCGCATCCTCAGCTTGCAAGGTAAACGAAACAGCCAACACTGTTATAGGCAACTGGATACGTCTTGCAAAAGAGGGAAAACGCCAGGAATTGACAGAAGATATGGGGCGGTTGATCTATTCACATGCTGTTTATGAAGCAAACAAGGAAGCATTTTCTGCAATGGCAGATGGGTTAACCGATGAGCTTCTTACGAGATTCCTTCATACAGCAAATGCAATTCCGAACATGGATATAAGCGAGGAAGCTGCAGCAATAAAATGCCCCGTTCTTGTACTTGGCAGCGCGGGTGATAAGGTGTTGACAGCCGAAGCTTCATTTGAAATTGCAGATATAACCGGTGGGGAGATATACATGTATGGTGAAGAGTATTCGCATGCTGTATATGACGAGGCACCTGACTTCAGAGACAGAGTGAAATCTTTTTTCGACTCCGGGAAATGATTTGTGTCAATCGAATACAACCGATTAATTGTTTCGGAAAAAGAGAAAGAGAGAATTCAATACCATAGTTTTGAGACTGAATTCCATTGTCTCACAATGCATATAAAGTAGTGTAAATTAAAAAGCAGAAGTGAACTATTATCACTTCTGCTTTTTAATCTACAGCCAAATCGCCAATAAGGCGGAATATATAGGCCGGTTTTTATGTTTTTTTGTCTTCCATTTGCCATTTGCAGCGTGTTGCATAACCATAATCAAAAGATTAGCTTAAATGGAAGTATGAGTTGAAAAAACTTTATAATGTAGTTATTCTCTCCAAGTACCGGGAATACCGTTGCTGCAGGAGCAATCATAGCCGTTGCCGGAATAAGAGCCGTCTCTTCTGACCTTGCGGCATCCGCTGCAGAAGCTCTGGGTTGCCATTTTGTTAGTCGAATCCTTGATGCATACACGGCCGCCTAAACCACCGGTTACCTGCTCGAGTTCGTTTTCATTAAGTTTTTTGTTTTCCATAGTCTTTATCTCCTTTTGTTTTTGTATTTCTTTATACGATGCAACTGAAAAAGTGGCTACAACTTTTTTGAAAAAATTTATATTCCTTGCGTTTCAGCTTAAAGTATGCGTGAAAAGGTGCTCATTCGCTTGCACTTCCTGCTGACATTGTACCATGCCACCGGGCTGGCTTCAAGAGCGGGTTCAAAGTCGTGGGAAAGTCAAATCACGATTCGGTGCAGTCCCGCCATATATGAAAAGATCCCACACTTGTCTCGGTGATGGTGTGTTCAAGGATGCCGAAACAAAAGCAATTGTAAACTTTGTTATCGCAATTGCAAAATATGTCGCCGAAGAGGGCGTGAAATTCTGGGATGAAAACGGCGAGCTGATAGCCAATGTTCCAACTAAATAACAGCCAATCTTCCAAAATCGATACAGAGAAGATGAAGTTTCCGGCATTTATGATGGTTTTGCGGGGGTAGGAGATTTTGCCTACCGCAGAGAAGATGGGGTATATGTGGTACCCATCGGTTGCCTGAAAAACTAATACAATTAATCCGCAGGAAATGATATTTCCTGCGGATTATCTTTAATGAGTATTAAATATCCATGAGAATCTTTATTTTTTCAAGAAGCTCTGAAAGACGATGCTCAAATGTTGATTTGGAAATGCCCGTTACTGCCGCAGCATCCGTGTAAGACAAGCACTTATTATATACAAGATCAATCATTGTCAGCTCGTCACCTGAGAGGAAATACATCACCGCCCTGAGGTTTTTTACCAGCATTTCAGCTATTGTATTCGCTTCGACATCATATTCCGGCCCGGCGTCAATATCTGCGTAATCCTCATGGTTCAGAGAACTTCTAACAGCAGATGCTGAGAGCAAACGGTTCTTATAATCCAGGGACCGGATATATTTGTACCTTTCATTCTCCTTGTAGTATTCCCGGTAGTTCTCTTCATCTACTTCAAGCAGACAGCCCTGAACCGGTATGAAGTATTTCTCATCCGAGTCATTGCTGTCAGGAGCGGGATCATTGCGTAAACGACGGATGAGGTTTTCCGTATATTCCGGATACGCTTTTAAGAATTCGTCGTATTCCACTTCAATATAGTCATTGTTTCCTTTTATATAAACTTTCTTTGGTATGAATTTCATTTTGTTTTCCTCCATGTGATTGAATTTGATTGGTACGAACTCAATCGGAGGAGGGGAGCGTATGGAACGCATTGCTGTCCTTTCCACCTGAGATGGAAAAGGGGAGAAAACAAAAAATCGGTGTATACGGGTACACCGGCTCCATTGCCAAAAAAGGGCGCAACAAAGTAAGGGTACCCATACCGCTTATCACAAAAGTGATTTTGCAGCAGTATTTGTATCCTCGCCCTTATACGTAATCAGGCAAATGATATTTAGTTAAAAATAAAAGCCGGACACCAAAACAATAGAATTCAAAATTCTGTCGTTTCGATGTCCGGCTATTTGGTGACTCGTTGGGTGATTGTTTACACCACGGACCCGTTGCTCGGTACTATCGGGTAAATCTAATTGTTATGCGAC
>JAZUHO010000030.1:0-4537 GCA_045641745.1 Agathobacter sp.
AGACACGGAGGAACAGTTATGAAGAAACGAATTGTTAGTAAAGAACTAACAGCAAGTCAGTATCGCAGAGCAAATCAAATCATGGCGGCGACCATCGTGTGTCAGATGGTATTATTTATCATCATTGAGTTTTCAACGAGAGCAGAGACGGAAGGCTCCTTAATTCCTTTTGGGGGACGAATTGCACTGTATTTGATTGCTTTTGGATTTGGCGCATTGTATGCGCGTAAAAACATAGACAACAAGAAGGCTATGATTATGATGGCAGCGGTGTATACGCTAGGTTATGGTCTTCTTTTATGGACGCATCGGCCAGCTGTGATGGCTTTTGTGCTTCCAACGATGTTAGTAATGACTGTATATTTAAATGGAAAGCTAATTACACTTGCCTGCATCGTGTCCTTTTCCTTTTCAATGATGCGAACGATGTACTTTAAAAGTATAGGTGCCATCGAGGAGTTCCGAGAAGGAAACACTATGTTAATGTGTCTGATTATTTGCATTATTGTAGGTATTCAGGCGGTTGCTAGGCTGATTGCATTTAGTGAAGAGGACCGACTGGAAATCGAAAAAAAGTCAAAACGACAACAGGAAATTGCGGATACGGTATCGCTAATTGTGGAACAATTAGATGAGAGCTTTAATAAGATATTGCGAGAACTGAATGAAGTGACGAATTCCATTGAGTCTGCACAGAATATGGCAAACTCCATTGTGGGAAATAATGGGAAAACAGTGGAGGCTGTTGCAACGCAGGTGGAACAAACGAGTGAAATTCAATCACGAATCGAAAATACTACGAATGTAAGTGAAAATACGAAACAAACAACGGATAGATTATTAGATGCAATCGTGACAGGTAAGTCAATGTCGGACAACCTAGAAGAACAGTCAAATAAGGTGGATGTGAATACGCAGGAAACTTCAACGGTTGTTGGAAAATTGGTTGACAATGTGGCTCAGGTTTCTAAAATCACAGAGGCCATTTTGGCGATTTCTGCACAGACGAATTTGCTTGCCTTAAATGCTTCTATTGAGGCGGCGCGTGCGGGGGAAGCAGGAAAAGGCTTCGCCGTTGTCGCAGACGAGATTCGACAGCTGGCGGATCAGACGAAGAGCAGCACAGAATCGATTACGAGTATTATCAATGAATTAAATCATGTTACGGAAGAAACACAGCAACGTCTGCAGATTTCCGTGGAGAGTATTGAGAAACAACGGGAAGGCGTAAAGGAAGTGCATGAGAGCTTTGTGACGGTAGAACAAGGAATTTCTACACTGGTAGAGGATATTGAGACTATGCATAGTGAGGTAAGATCTGTGCATGCCGCGAATTCTGTAATTGTTAATAATATTACAACCTTGTCAAGCGCATCGGATTCGGTATCGGAAGAGATAAAAGAAAATCAGAGCGAGATGCAGGAAATCGCCGATAAAATCAACGATTTTTCTGCGGCAATTGAAGAAACTTTTGCAAAATTGATACAGCTGAAAGAGACAGCATGCGAGGAAGACTAGTAGGAAAAGAAGGAGAACCTCTTAGATTATAGAGTCTAAGAGGTTTTTTGAAATGATAGGCGACCCTAGACACAATTGACAGCGGAGGAGACGATTATGCAGAGGACACGAATAAAAAACAAAGAAAGTGCAAAAAACGACCAACCGAGAATCTGTGCGCTGCGCCTTTTCATAAGTATGTGTATGATAATAGGAATGGTGGGAAACACATCAACGGTTGTATATGGCAAGACATCGGATAATCGAATTCTGAAGGAGCGGGTTGGAGAATTGATAGAGGATGCTATGACAGAAGAAATGGCGGTGGGAATGTCTGTAGCAGCAATAAAGAATACGGAAAGTGATACGTTAGTTGAATACAAAAACTATGGATACCAGGACCGACGAAATGGTGTTTTTACTTCGCAAAGCACGGTGTATCAATTGGGATCAACGACGAAAGCTTTTACCGCGTTGGCACTTCTTCTACTAGAGGAGGATAATCAAATTTCCTTGGAGGAGCCTATTTCTACGTATGTTCCGTGGGTTACACTATATTATAAGGAGATTCCGAGAGAGATAACGATTAATCAGGTTATTCATCACACCTCAGGAATATCCGATGTGTCGATTTATCCAAATATTCCAGTAGGAAATAAGAAGGAACTTCGACATGATACGGTCAAAATGTTGGATGGAAGTGAACTGGCCTTTGAACCAGGGACGCAGGTAATGTACTCCAATATGGGGTATAACTTGCTAGGATGTGTAATTGAAAAGGCAAGTGGTATGTCATACGAAGCATATATTAAGAGTCGTATTTTGGAACCACTCGGAATGTTTCACAGTACTTGTAGCTTGGAGGAGGCGCAAGCCTCTGGAAATTTGGCAAAACAGTATATGCCATTTATGGGACATGGAGTGGAATATAACGCACCGTTTTATTATGGGGCTGTGCCAGATGGCTACCTTTTTTCGACGGCAGAGGATATGCAAATTTGGATGATGGCTCAAATGGGAATGCTGGAAGTTCCAGAAAAGCTGGCACGACTGATAGAAAAATCGCATACAGTAGAAAACGATATTGTATATCGAAAGAATGATAACAAAGGATACGGATATTATGCATATGGTTGGATTGTTTATCCCAAAGTAAATGAGATTACACACACGGGATTAAATACCTGCTTTTGCTCAAATGTAACAATTCGTTTGTCAGAAAAGAGAGCGGTTTGTACGCTTTCCAATTCTCCGGTAGATCATGTGGTCTATGCTAGCGATTTGATTATGCGAGATATGTATGGGGAGAATATGGTCCGAATGAATATTGGAACCTACGGTAAACAAGATCGATTGGCTTGTGCTGGAATTGTCGTAATCTTAATTGCGGTAGCACTATCCATAGCGCTTGGGATTAGGTACCATAGAAAAATCGAGCGCGGTGTGGAACCGGAAAGCTCTACTTGGATTTGGATAAGAAAAATATTATATGCAGTGGCACTTTTGCTGCTTCTTCTTTTAAGCTTTGGCTTCATTTTTATATCTAGAGTGATATATGGGGTTGGGTTAAAGGAGTTGTGGACGAATAATCCAAGGACTGTTGTTATGGCATTGGAACTTGCTGCGCTGTATTTTGGAGTAGAATTTGTGATTCATATTTATAGCTTAAAATTGTATAAGGAAAGAGTAGAAGGGCAAAAAAGCAGTAAAATAGAGCTGTCAAAACAATTTGACAGGATGTAAAATCCCCACTATAATGCTAGAAAACTGGGATGTCAAAGAACTTTGATAGACGATTGGGCAACAATAGGTTAGAGTTTTCCATGGTCAAGCGATTGCAGGCGATGGAGATCATAAAAATCGAAGCGAATGGAAATGAAAGGTTAGACTCCTGTGTAAAAGAAAAATGTATACAGTAGGTGAGAAAGTAAGATGGAAATAGGAACACAGATAAAAAAGTATAGAAATGAAAGTGGGATGTCGCAGGAAGAACTTGCGGAAAAGGTATTTGTGAGTCGACAGACGATATCTAACTGGGAAACGGGAAAAAGTTATCCAGATATAAACAGCCTCCTTTTACTAAGCCAAACATTTCAAATATCTCTTGACCAATTAATTAAAGGAGATATAGAAACTATGAAGAGAGAAATCAATGAAATGGATGTAAAAGAGTTTAAGAGAGCAGGGGTTATCCTATTTACAATGGAAGTAATTATGCTTGTGATAGCTGTTCCGATGGCAGTAATGCTTGGATGGACTGGATTGGTAATCTGGGGAGTATGGGCAGTAGCTACATTACTATATGCTCGTTATGTAGAACGATTAAAGAAAAAGAATAGCATACAAACCTACAAAGAGATTGTTGCTTTTACAGAAGGCACCACGTTGAGCGAAGAAGAACAGAAGCAGGAACAAGTGAAGTTACCATATCAAAGAATACTTGGGCCAATTTTGACTGCACTTGCTGCAATTATAATTTGCGGAGTTGTAGGTGGAATTATGTTATTCATGAGTATGATCTTTTAAGAAAAAGCGACAAGAGAGAAATCTAGATATTATGCGTAGTGATACTTCACGGGCTTGGTATCTAGATTTTTCTAATTTTTGAGGAAATGTATATGCAATTCTGAAAATATCACTGTTGCACATACAATTGAACAACTTCAAACAATTTAAGGATTTTGGGTTGACGGACATGGCAGAGCATGCTATTATAACTGAGCTGTCGATGAGACGCATTGAGTTGCAGAGCTCACAGACAGGAAAATTGCTTGGCAAACAGGCAAAGCATCATGAGAAAGCTGATTGAAAATAACTTAAAAAAGTTGTTGACAAAACGAATTGAACATGATAAAGTAAACAAGCTGTCGCAAGGAGCTGACAAAGCAAAAGACGAAGCAAAGAACATTGATAATTAAACAGTGAAAAACCTTGAAAGATTCAATGAGAACAATTCTTCAATCGAAAGATTGAAACGAACATCTTTGAATATTCAAAGAACCTTTAAACAGTAAATTCAGATTTATCTGAATGAACAATT
>JAZUHO010000031.1:0-7299 GCA_045641745.1 Agathobacter sp.
GCATAAGCATATACTAACAGCATTTCTTGAGGTCCATCCAATACCCCATATTGTTGATAGGTCTCCTCTTTAGATTCGATATAGATATAGTCAGGTTGAACATTATCTATCACATTTAATAAATCTTCAAATGAATAATTCGCTATGACTCAAGACCTGCATATCATACGGTGTCAGTATTCCCCTTAACAATGCTTCTTGGACAAACTTCTGAACCCAATCACCGCCATCAGCAAGAAATCCTTGGCTAATCACTATATCACACATACAAGCAACCTATTTGATTTATTTTACCCAGCTCTTGAACCTGAGTTCAAGGAACACATCCGGATTGGTCTGAAATAAAATATGACTCAGACAAACGTCTGAGTCATATTTTATTTCGTCCAATGCGGAAGATGGGACTTGAACCCACACGATTGCAATAATCACAAGATCCTTAGTCTTGCTCGTCTGCCAGTTCCGACACTTCCGCATATCAATTGTATCGCACCACTCGCGACTTGAATATAATAGCAAATATGCCTATCACTGTCAACGCATTTTCTCAAATAAACGAAATAAATGTGAAAGAAAAATTTTCGCTCCCAAAGACCGACTATTCATGCATATATAAGCAAATTTTTATGGTTCCACTAGAAGATTTTCTATTGACATCCCTTAGAAAATTAAGTAAAATATCTTTTGTTCGCAGGAATGGCGGAATTGGCAGACGCGCAGGCTTCAGGTGCCTGTGATAGCAATATCGTGTGGGTTCAAGTCCCATTTCCTGCATGCTTAAATAAGGGACTATGTCGATTCCCTTATTCAAAAAGAGGTAATGCCACAAAGCATTACCTCTTTTTTATTTATCTCACTTTATCTAATTAGTATTCTATTTGTTATACTCTCGTTTGCGCATTTTGTTGTCTCATCTTATACCCAGCTACTAGAATAATACCTCCTGCAAATGCAATCATCATCCATATTACAGCATCACTTATATCACCTGTTTTTACTGCATTTGTCTTCTCAACTTTTGCAACAATATAGGTACTGACTTCCACACGATATACACATACGGTCTCATTAGACTGTAAGGTTAAATCACTTGGAGCATCAAAGGTTACAGAAATATAACCCTCAAGCTGATGAATTGCGGTGTTATTGCTATCGGTAAGTGAGAAATCATATACCTTTACATATTCCGATTTCTTTAATGCATCATTATCGCTCTTGCTAATTGCTTCCGTTGCTGCCTTGTAGGTTTCTGAAGACTCCTTTACCTCTGTCTGTGCAAACTTAGCGCCTTCTGGAAGTACTTTTTTCGTCCCCTTTAAGTGTAACATGAGTATCCCCTGTTACCTGAATTTCACGGCTACCATTTTCAACAACTTCTTTTTGCTGTGTTCCCGCATCCGGGGTTAATGTTGGCTGTTGCTCTGGCTTCTGCTCTGGTTTTGAGTCTTCCTTTTCTTCTGGATTCTTATCCTTCTCATCCTCTAACGTCGAACAATCCACTTCATGAATGACATATACAACGCAATCTTCTATTCCTTCCATTTCAAATGAAAAATCAGAAGACCACCATTCATTACTGTAATACACCGCACGATATTTACCTGTTTTTTCATTCTTATATCCACAAATAGCCCAAGGTGTTTTTCCACTTTCTAATATAGCATTGAGTTCTTCTTCCGTGAATAAACACCTGCCTATTAGCATTGCCATATAGCCCTCTTTCTCCTCGAAGTCAACCTTAACCTGTGACTCATCTGTAACAAGGTCTAGGGTGTACCATTCCCTCTTAGGTATAATCTCATGTCTTGTTCCGCCCCATAGCAAATCATCCATTCCTTGAATTGTAACCTTAACACCGATCATATATTTGATGTCATCTTCTTTTGTCGTGTAGCTATCTTGCGTCGCATCTTCGATATCCTGATTGCGAGCGCCTTCCGCCATTAGGCTACGATACCATTGATAGGATACTATCTTGTCCGCATCAACACCTTCTACCTTGGCCTTGATTGTAGTTCCAGCCTGATAAGAATCTAACACCATAACTACCTTTGGTTTTTCCTGCTCAGCTGCCTTTACATTCATTTTTCTATAATACAGTTTTATGTGACATAAAAGAGAAAAAAGCGACTACCAAAATTCTCTTTTGGTAATCGCTTTCGCTATATGCCCTGTTCTTAGATGCAATAAACGCTTAAGAACCGTTCTCATTTAATTTACATATTTCGCTTCAAACTCAGCTTTTGGAAGTGGACGATCAAAATAAAATCCCTGAATCAAGCGAATGCGCATATCCTGCAAAGCTTGATATTGCTTCTCATTTTCCACGCCTTCCACGCATACCGTCATTCCGATGGTATCCGCCAAACCGGACACCAATTTAACGAATGCATCCGAGAAGGAATCATCCTGTAAATTTTCAATAAAGCATCGATCTATCTTAATGACATCGATTGGCAGCTCCCGAATATGATTCAAGGAAGAATATCCCGTTCCAAAATCGTCCAAGGCCACTCGTACTCCAAGCTCTCGAATTTGGCCCAGAATACTACGCATACGATTCATATCATTGATTGCCAAACTCTCGGTAACCTCCAGTGTCAGATTTTGAGGATTCAGTCTTGTCTCCTCCAAAACCATTTGGATATGCTCCACGATATCATTCTGAAGCAACTGTACCACAGATAAATTCACATTGATTTTATAATCCGGATGCCCCATATCATTCCAATACTTGCACTGCTTTGTTGCTTCCATTAACACATAATCCCCAATCGGATTAATGAGCCCCAAATACTCTGCCAACGGAATGAAATCAGCCGGTGAGACCATTCCCATATTTTTCGAGTTCCAACGAAGTAATGCCTCCGCACCACAACAAGGATTTCCCGGTCTTGCCACATCAATAATCGGCTGGAAGTACACCTCAAATTCTTTGCATGCATTCATCGTCGCATCTCGCATATTCTTCTCAATATCCAAACGCTTAAACGAGGTTCCCTCCAAGGTCTCATCAAAGAAGTTGATTCGATTCTTTCCATTATGCTTTGCAACAAAAAGCGCCGAATCGGCTTTCTGAATAATATCCTTTACTTCCCTTGCATCTGTTGGAAACTTGGTAATTCCCATACTCATGGTGCAATAATAGTCATTTTCTTTTAGCTTCCATGGCTGTGCAAACAAATGCTTGATGTCTTCGCACACACCTTCCAAAGGATTTTTGTTTATACTAGGAACGATGATAATAAACTCATCGCCGCCCATGCGATAGCAAGTATCCTCTATTCCCGGAATGCTCTGCAGTCCCTGAGAAATCATCTTAAGAAGTGCATCGCCGTATTGAAGCCCTAGTCCATCATTGATATGTTTAAAATCATCCAAATCAATCAATAACAATGCTCCTTCGTCTTCTGCTCGAATTGCTTGTTCCACATAAGTTGACAAGTCCTTCTCGCATCGCATACGGTTATATAATCCGGTAAGGAAATCATTGTTTACCTGCTTTTCCATCTTTTGCTGGTAACGTTTTTTGTCGGTAATATCATAGAGTGTACACAAAATTACCTTGCGTCCATCAACCCATTCAATCAAAGTTTTGTGTACATCATACCAATGCTCATCTGCTGACAAATGAATTTCCTCTATCCATTCTTTATTTAGGTCTGCCTCCTTTGGAAATAAAAGCTGTTCCAATTCTTCGAAGCTTTGACTATTTTCGATAATCCTTTTTACGGTCTCATTGGTATACAATAGTTGACGATTTCTTGGTTCCATAACATAGATGCCACACCCCATATGTTCTAGAATCGCTTTCAGGGAAGCATAAGAACTTGCCAGCGAATTCTTCGCAATTCTTCTGGTCAACACACTCTGCAAGATATACTTCACATCGTTGACCATTTTAATCTCATCCACGCTCCAGTAACGTTCCTCTTCTCTTTGGAAAAAGCACAGGTACATGTCAACACGATCTGTCGTCTCAATAGGAAGGAACATAGCAGCTGTAAATTCATGCGCATCCATAAAGGTTTGAAACACTTCTGGCATCGTAGAGTCGGAGGAAATCATATATGGCTTACCTGAGAAAAAAGGAACTGTTTCCTTTGCAATTCCATTTAACTCTACACCAGTTTCTCTCGACTCATTTGCTTCTTGCGTGTTCTCTTCTACAAACCCTCCCCTTGCATGATTTTGATATTCGCAAATCACATCAATGGTTTTGCCATTCATATTCTCACCGAGCAAACATCCTCCAGCTATATGCAAGTATTTGCAAATAATTTCTATCATCTCAAGCGCTATATCTGCAAACGGCTCATCACTTGCCAAAAGCTTCACTACCGTTGCCATCGTTTGACTTTTTCGAAGTTGTTCTTCTTTTTCCTGCTCCGACTTATAGCTTCGCTCAAAAGCTTCCTGCGCCAATTTTTCTGATACTTTTACCGAAAAAAGCTGTTTGGATATTGCCTCCAAAAGCTCAATCGAACGGTAAAAGCGCTCCTCCGTCGTAAGCATAATCGTATTCAATTCATCGGCTCCCGCTTCCAATTTCTCTTGAATGCATGCCATCGCAATCCATATAACTTGCGTATCATTCTCCGCTTCAATGGCTACTCCGCACATCTTTAAGGCCTGATTATCCATAGGTTCCTCAATCACATTTTCCACATGATGATGCACCAATTTCTCTATAAATGGGCGGTGATTCTCCAAATCAAATTTTTGCTTTAGATATGCTTCTTCCTCACTGGTTCCCTCAAAGGAGGTTAAAACATTCTTCTTATAATCCATGCAGAGCAAATACATTTGATTCGCTCTACTAAATCGATTCTGAAGCTTCTGAAGAAGCTCTTGATCGATTAACTCCTTTTTTTCATAACGTACCATGGTACTTACCCCTTCGCCTCAATGATAAACAAATAAAAATCGTTCTTCTTCTGCATGCAATATTCCCTTTGCAGTACAAACTCTGGATGAATTCTAAGTTGCTTCTTCACAAAACCAACCTCATTCGTATATAGAATAATGGTTGCCTGCTTTGCTAATATTTCTGGAAGCTTTGTGAAAAAGCGTTGATAGAACTCGTCCATCTCTTCCTTTGTTTTCTTTCCCCTGATAGGCATATTTGTAATAATCTCATCAAACCGATATTCATGTTTGAAATCAAAGAAATCTCTGTGTATAAACTGAATGCGCTCCCCTGCGGCCTTCGCATTCTCTCTTCCTTTCTCGATTGCTTCTCCAAAAATATCCGTTGCATAGATTTCACGTGCCGGCACCTTGATATCACGCTCAATTAACATCGTACCCACGCCACAAAACGGATCCATAATTTGCGCATTTTCCTTAAGATATGGCTCTGCAAGTTCCATAATTAAAGCCGCTGTAGATGGATGCATCGATGCAGCAATTGTATTCTTGCGATACAAAAAACGCTTATCTAAAAACGTATACAATTTCAACGCCGCAAAAAAATGACCTTCCCGATTCGCAATTAATCGAATCTCCACCTCATAATCACTGGTAGAGTTAATGAGCAATCCCCCACTCACCTGCTCCAATTCCGCTGCAAGTCTCTTTGAGAAAAGGCTTCGTTCCTCCAAAGTCATACTACTCTTGCATTCAATTCGAAAATGGAATGGATGAATTTCTTTATGTAAATTCGATAAAATATCAAACAAATCCGCTTTCCACAATTCCGTAGCAGCCTTCTTTGGCACCTGCGAAACCAAGCCGTCCGTATGAATTGGGAAAAGCATTTCCCGGAAAAGGCGACAACTGCAAAGACCAATCAAATTGCTGGTCTGTACCAGAACACCAAGTGGATGCACCTTTGCTACACCGTCTAATACGGCATTTTTAACTACTTCACGTTGCTCACGATTGCAAAGAAGGAGTACCTCACAAGCTTTTCCCTTTGCCACAAATGTGTGTGGTTCAATCCCCTCGTACTTTATGATGATCTTACGCAACGCACGTATCTGTTCCTGAACATGTTTACGATTCTCCTCGTCCACTTCTGCTTCCATCAGTTCTTCCAATACTGCTTTGAAAGCTTCTAGGTGCACCTCTGTATCTAATTCTAAAAGCGCTTCTAAATATGCGCCTTTTACAAAGTTGGTTTGCTCCTTTTGGTAGCCTTCCCACAATAAATCTACATATTCCTGTGCTCCTAGCTTTCCCAATAACAAAGCGGCATTCTTTCTAGTCTTTGCGTCCTCACTTTCCAAAAAAGAAGCGGTAAGGACAGGCAAGCCCTCCAATGCTCTCACCTCTTCAGACGTGCTCTCATCCTTCATGTACTGTCGCAGTGAACTTAAATTGCTTCGAACATTTTCATTATTACGTAATTCTTCATATAATTTTTTCAAGGGTTGCTCCTCTTTTCTATTTATTTATTCCATGTTTGCTAACATACAAATCTAAGTCTTTATGGAACTGTTTCCATGCATCCTCATGATCCACAAAATATTTTGGACAGGCCTTCCCCGTCACATCATAATGTCGAATCACATCTTCCGAAGTAAGATTATATCTTCCCATCAGCCAAGAAACCAATTCTACCAACGCATCATATGTCTTCGCATTAAATTTTCCTAACTTATCCGCAATACAGCATTCAATGGATATCGTATCGGAATTCCTATGGTTGCTGGCATACGACACCTCATTGCAGGGAATACACTGTATGATTTCTCCCTCCAATCCTATCACAAAGTGACTGCTTGCACTTGTTTCATGTGTTGTCGCAAGACTCTCGAAATAATCACGATTTTGCTTTGCTGTAGTTCCAGGATTTGCAGTATAATGCACCACAATTCCATTTACCTTCTCAAGCGCAATCTGTGGTCTTGAGTATTCATTCGGTGTCAACAAATCTACAGTAAAATCTGGTTGTTCTTCAACATATTTTACCTCTTCAATTGCTCCTGGTTCTTCCACACTTACCGTAGTTGACCGATTCATATGCACGATTTTTACAATGCAAACAATTCCAATAATAACACAAAGAAAGAAACCGACACCTCTCGCCAACAACTGTCTTTGTCTCTTTCTCTTTATTCGTTTCCATTTTGGTAAGGATGGATCATCTCTTAATGAATCAAACATAGTAACCCTCTTCTTTCGTATATATAGTCTTCGAATTCCCTTCTTTCCCACAAAACATTATATCAAAAACGCCCCTCTGTTGCTAGAGGAGCTTTAATGTTTGCTATTATCTTTCAAAAATTTAATAACTTATTTAATTGTACAAATCCATCCTTCTGGAGCCTCAATTTTGCCCATCTGGATGCCTGT
>JAZUHO010000032.1:0-2119 GCA_045641745.1 Agathobacter sp.
CTCTGCTATTTCTAGTTCACAACGATAGCCACATCCATTGTTGACATGGAAGTTAAAATACGCTTCCTTCGTAAGAAGGTGCATCACTGCCATAATGGTTCCATCATGCACCACTGCCGCTACTGTATTCTGTCCCTCGTCCAGCTGCATACGCGCCCATTTTATAAGCCCTTTTTCCACGCGCTGCTTGAACTGCTCCTGACTCTCCCCATTGGGAAAAGGCGCCGTCCCGTTGCTATCAATGTAGCGCTGATAATCAGGATTTCCATTTAGCATCTCATAATTCATGCCTTCGAAGTCGCCAAAATTCATTTCCTTGAACTCTTCGATTTCTACGCATACTGCCTTAGGAAAGTAGATTGCGGCTGTCTGCTTTGTGCGAAGTAAGGAACTTGTAACACACTGCTGAATGGGTATGCCCTTAGAAAGCATCGCTTTCTTCTCGTTAAGAAGTCGGATTCCTTCCTCCGAAAGGGGCTCATCCGTCCATCCAATATAAGATTTGGTTGCATTTCCAGCTGTCTGTCCATGTCTGATAAACAGACAGGTAACTTGTTTTCTCTTCATCTATTTCAACCTCTGGGGAATTCCACAAAAAATGCGCTCGACTCTGCATGCGCTAGCTGCAAGTCGCGTTAAGGAGCGTCCGGTCTCTTCTCTGTAGATACGCTCGAACGCGTCTAGGGGAACAACGCCATTTCCCACCTCATCCGAAAGCAGCCAAAGCTGATTCTCCTCACTGACACGCTCCCAGGCAAGAAGATTCTCTTCCCATTTTGGAAGTACCTCTTTTGCAAAGCTCTCTAGCGCCAGGCCTCGATTCTCCCATTCCTTCATTTCCTGTCTAAGAATCAGGTGATAATGATTGATGAGCACCACGCCCTTTGTCTGCTTAAGGTTCTCCTGCAGCTGTGCAAGCGTCCCTTCGCTCTCATTCCAAGCCAATGCAATTGGAGCGTCCTGCTTACGCACCTCATTCCGCACATATTCATATTTTCCCTGCGCATATCCGCCAATGATTATCTGCATATTCTCTCCTTTAATAGAGCACTCCCACAAGGACGGCTCCCGTCAATACCATAAGTTCACACACCGTCACAAAAAATCCTGCAAGATCTCCGGTAATGCCGCCGAATTCCTTTTTGCTCTTGTAATAGTAATAACCAAACGCCAGAAGGCTCGTGCCCATCAGTGCCAGCCCATAGCCTACCTGCATCCACAGGATTGCGCCATAAGCCACGAGGATTTCCACAAGGACGCTCACCAAAACCACAGCCTTTTGTGCCGAGCTTTGGAAGGTAACAAGCATTCCATCCGCCTTCGCCGAAGGAAAGGTAACAACCGCCAATGCACTGAATGCGCGGGCAACCAGAAAGCCTGCCCCTGCAGTTAGAATAACCTCCCACTGTCTTACCTCTGCAAACATTGCCAAATCCACCAAATAGTAAAACGCAAGCATAATGACGGCGAAAGCGCCTATATGTGGGTCCTTTAGTATTTCCAGTTTCTTTTCCCGCGGCTGATAGGAATGCAGTGCATCCATGGTGTCCATATAACCATCCACATGAAAGCCTCCCGAGATTGCCAGAGGAATCGCAGTGGCAATTGCAGCATAGCAAAGGTTGGATACTGCCAAATGCTGACTTACTGCATACCATAAAGCCTCAAAGCCGCCTATGATAGCTCCCACCAATGGGAAAAAGCATAGGCTGTACTTCATGTCCTCTTCCTTCCACGCAAACTGGGGAACCGGTATTTTGGAATATATACTTAACGCGATAAAAAATGAACGTAGCATTCTCATAGTTTGTCTCCTACCTTCTGGTAATTCCATGGTATTCTTCGCCTTTTCTTTGGGATTAACCAGCTTATTTTATTTGCTGTGGAATCCCCACAACGACTTCAATCACTTCATCGGAAAGCTCGCAAAGCTTCTGATTGATGAGGCCAAGTGCTTTCTGGTACTCTCGTGTGGAAGCATCGTAGCACACCCCATCCTCAAAAATATTGTTGCTAATAATCACAAGATTCTCCCATTGACGCTTCCACTGTGCGAGATCCTGCATCACCTTAGAAACCACTTCGTCTGCCTCTCGGTTCACATAGGTGTCTCCCCTTT
>JAZUHO010000033.1:0-4311 GCA_045641745.1 Agathobacter sp.
TCTGTCCTTTCCCGTTTTCTTTGCATTTTTATTTTTCTTATTTCTTTTTCTCATTTCTTTTTCTCATTTTTATTTTCTTATTTTCATTTCTAATTTCATTTTCTAATTTCATTTCTTTTCAATTTCTTTCTCGCCTTTTACTCCTATTATCTTCTTTTCCGTCATATCCGTCAAATCAAGTATATCACGCGGATTGTTAAGTAACCTCTATGTAAGAAAAAAAAGCGTGGTCTTAAAACCACGCTTTTTCGAAAGTTTACATATTTTTCACGGTAGCGATATCTACTGGAGTAAGCTTGCCATCCGCAGTCTCTAAGGATAATGCAAGGGCATTTGCCGTATCCAAAGAGGTTAAGCAATGAACGCCTGTCTCGATGGCATTTCGACGGATTAGGAAGCCATCTCTTGATTTATCACGTCCCTGAGTAGGGGTATCAATTACAAGGTCAATCTTATGTCCTAAAATCAAATCCATAACGGTTGGTGACTCTTGGCTAATTTTATTTACGCGAAGCGCATTTACTCCATGCTCCTGGAGGTATTTCGCAGTACTTCTTGTTGCGTAAATCTTATATCCAAGCGCCTCAAATCGTTTTGCAACGCCAACACCTTCTTCTTTGTCAGCATCCTTAAGTGTCATAATCATCTGCTTATGCTTTGGAAGGGTAATTCCAGCGCCGAGGAACGCTTTGTACAATGCTTCGTTGAAGGTCTATGCAATACCGAGACATTCACCTGTAGATTTCATCTCTGGTCCAAGGCTAATCTCTGCGCCACGCAATTTCTCGAAGGAGAATACTGGCATCTTGATTGCAATATAATCTGCCGTTGGTGCAAGTCCTGGCTCATAGCCAAGTCCACGAATGGTATTGCCCATAATTACTTTAGCCGCAAGATCTACGATTGGAATGCCGGTTACCTTGCTGATATATGGTACGGTTCTAGAAGAACGTGGATTTACCTCGATTACGTATACCTCGTCTCCCATCGCAATAAACTGAATATTGATAAGACCGATTACATGAAGCGCCTTTGCAAGACGTTTGGTGTATTCAACAATTGTTTCTTTAATCTTGTCGTTGATTGAGTGAGCTGGATATACAGAGATACTATCACCAGAATGGACTCCGGTTCTCTCAATATGCTCCATAATACCAGGGATTAAAATATCCTCGCCATCACATACCGCATCAACCTCAATCTCTTTTCCTTGCAAATATTTATCTACCAAGATTGGATGATCCTGCGCATAGGTATTGATAATGCCCATGAATTCTTCGATTTCTTCATCAGAAAGAGCGATTTGCATTCCCTGTCCACCCAATACGTAGGATGGTCTTACCAATACTGGATATCCCAATCTATTTGCAACCTCTTTTGCTTCCTCAGCCGTGTACACGGTTCCACCTGCAGCACGAGGAATCTGTGTCTCCTCTAAGATCTTATCGAACAATTCTCTGTCCTCTGCAGCATCTACGTCCTCTGCCTTAGTACCAAGAATTGGGACTCCCATTTTCATGAGAGCTTCTGTCAATTTAATTGCAGTCTGACCACCGAACTGCACGACTGCACCGTCTGGCTTCTCAATATTAACAATACTTTCCACATCTTCTGCTGTAAGTGGCTCAAAGTATAATTTATCTGCGATATCGAAGTCTGTCGATACGGTTTCTGGGTTGTTATTTACAATAACGGTCTCCCAGCCCTCTTTTGCAAATGCCCAAGTTCAATGTACAGAACAGAAATCAAATTCGATACCCTGTCCAATACGAATTGGACCAGATCCAAGAACCAATACCTTCTTCTCTGGTTTTGTCTCTGCTGCTTCGTTTTCACTTCCATATACCGAATAATAGTATGGTGTCTCGGCTGCAAACTCTGCGGCACAGGTATCTACCATCTTATAAGCTGCAACAATGCCATTTGCGTAACGCATGTCGCGAATCTCTTCTTCGGTTTTACCGGTAAGTCGTGCAATTACACTGTCTGGGAATTCAATACGTTTTGCTTCCTTGAGAAGCTCTACGGTAAGTTCATTCGCATGTGTTCCTTTTGCCAATGCAACCGCTGGATTACATCCAATCAAACGATCTTCCATTTCCACAAGGATTGCAATCTTATCAATAAACCAATGATCAATCAATGTAATCTCATGGATATGGTCGTAGCTTACACCGCGGCGAAGAGCCTCTGCAATCACCCAAATACGACGGTCATCTACTACTTTAAGCTGCTCCTCTAATTCCGCATTGCTTAAATCGTTAAAGTCATAGGACTGTAAGCAATCTACATGCTGCTCCAAAGAACGGATAGCCTTCATCAAAGCACCCTCGAAGTTATCGCAAATGCTCATTACCTCTCCGGTTGCCTTCATCTGTGTTGTAAGTGTTCTCTTTGCTGTAAGGAACTTATCGAATGGCAATCTTGGAATTTTTACTACGCAGTAGTCAAGCATTGGCTCAAAGCTTGCATAGGTCTTTTCTGTAATTGCATTCTTAATCTCATCCAATGTGTATCCCAAAGCAATCTTAGCAGTTACCTTTGCAATTGGATATCCTGTTGCCTTCGATGCCAATGCAGAAGAACGAGATACACGAGGATTTACCTCAATTACACAATATTCAAACGAATTTGGATTTAACGCATACTGCACGTTACATCCACCTGTAATTTCCAACTCATTGATGATATTAAGTGCAGAGCTACGAAGCATCTGATACTCTTTATCTCCTAAGGTTTGAGATGGTGCAACTACGATGGAGTCTCCGGTATGAACACCAACTGGATCGATGTTCTCCATATTACATACCGTAATACAGTTACCATTTGCATCACGCATTACCTCGTACTCAATTTCCTTCCATCCTGCGATGCAGCGCTCTACAAGCACTTCTCCCACACGGCTAAGTCTAAGACCGTTGGTAAGAATATCCACGAGTTCCTGCTCATTATGCGCAATACCACCGCCAGATCCACCTAATGTGAATGCAGGACGAAGTACCACTGGATACCCAATGGTGTTGGTGAATTTGATACCGTCTTCTACATTATTTACCACCTGAGAAGCTGCACATGGCTCACCAATTTTCTCCATGGTGTCCTTAAATGCCTGACGATCTTCCGCCTTAAAAATAGTCTCTGGTGTAGTTCCGATTAATTTTACATTATATTTATCGAGAATTCCTTTTTCTGCAAGCTCCATACCTAAGTTAAGACCTGCCTGGCCTCCCAAGGTAGGAAGAATGCTGTCTGGTTTCTCTTTTGCAATAATTTCTTCTAAAACAGAGATGGTTAATGGCTCAATATAAACCTGATCTGCAATCTGCTTATCTGTCATGATTGTGGCAGGATTCGAGTTTACAAGACACACTTCAACTCCTTCTTCTCTCAAAGAACGGCATGCCTGTGTTCCTGCGTAGTCAAACTCTGCAGCCTGTCCGATAACGATTGGACCAGAACCAATTACTAATACTTTCTTTATCTCTTTATTTCTTGGCATTATTGATTCCCTCCCATCATATCAATGAATCTATCAAACAAGTATGCAGAATCCTGTGGACCTGGGCATGCTTCCGGATGGAACTGCACCGTGAAAATATTCTTTCCAACATAAGCAAGACCTTCATTTGTTCCGTCATTTACATTGACGAACGCTGGCTTTGCAATCTTTGGATCTAAGGTATCTGTGTCAACCACATAGCCGTGATTCTGTGATGAAATATATACGCGATTGTTGGATAAATCTTTTACTGGATGATTTCCGCCACGATGTCCATATTTCATCTTATGGGTATCTGCACCTGTTGCAAGTGCCATAAGCTGATGTCCAAGACAAATAGCAAAAATTGGTATATCTGATTCATATAATTTGCGAACTTCTTTGATGATGTCAACACATTCTTTTGGATCTCCAGGTCCATTGGAAAGCATGATGCCATCTGGATTAGAAGCCAAAATTTCTTCAGCACTTGTATGAGCTGGATAAATTGTAACCTCACAGCCCCTGTCGTTAAGAGACTTAGCGATGTTCTTCTTTGCTCCAAAATCAAGAAGTGCAACCTTCTTTCCCTTGCCTGGAAGCTTGTAGCTCTCCTGGCAGGTAACCTTTGAAACCACATCACCAGTAGCATATTTTTTGAGTTCTGGAATTATTTCATCAAGATTGTAATTCTCGTTTGTTGTAATCATTCCATTCATTGTGCCCTTCTCGCGAAGAATCTTGGTAAGAGCTCTTGTATCAATTCCAGCAATTCCTGGAATATCGTGCTCAACTAAGAAATCTTGAATTGTACCCTCACATCTGAAGTTGCT
>JAZUHO010000034.1:0-22934 GCA_045641745.1 Agathobacter sp.
GATTATTTTGCAACCTTTGATTGCTTTGAAGATATCAATATCACGGAATAATCGGATTTGTTATCTATTGAAAGAGGTCGATGCAATTATGGAGAAATGCCTCCGAAATGTTTGCCCTTTTACCGGGGAGTATGGTATAATGAGCAAGTTAAGGCAAGAATATGCACAGGGAAATGATTACAACATAAGGATGAATCGGGGTAAAGAACATTTCTTAGGGAAATAAGGAGGCTATTCAGAAATGAAAGAAAGAATCAAACCATTGGGCGTTTACAATTATACCGTGGTATTAACATATATTGGAATGCTAGTTGGTTTATTTGGAGTTATGAATGTAATGACGGGAGACTATCATCGTGCAATGCTTTGTCTCATGATTGCTGGAATTTGTGATATGTTTGACGGTGCAATCGCATCCACAAAGAAGGACCGAACGCGAGATGAGAAGACATTTGGTATTCAGATTGATTCACTTAGCGATTTGATTTGCTTTGGGGTATTACCAGCCACCTTTGTGTACATAATGAATGTAGAGAGACCATGGGCGTTTGCAGTATCAGGCTTGTTTGTGCTTTGTGGATTGATTCGTCTTGCATATTATAATGTAGATGAGGCAAATCGTCAGGCTGCGACAGCAGGACCAAGAGAGTGCTATACAGGGCTACCAATCACGGCATCTGCACTTTTAATTCCAGCTGTTTATGTAGTGTGTACTTACTATAAACTTGAGTTAGACATAGTGGCATTGGTTGCGTTACTTGTTATTGGGTTATGCTACGTAACACCATTTAAATTAAAGAAACCACATATCTTAGGAAAAATTGCAGTTGTAGCATTAGGTGGAATTGAATTTTTACTTCTTTTGTTTAATGTAGTTGGTTAGTGAAATTATAAGACACTGGAATGACTCTAAGGAGGCATTTCAGTGTTTACTTATAAGCAAAAGAAGAAGCAAGGATGGAAATTATGAAAAGAAAATCATTTGTAAACTTTATGTATGAAACAATGCCAGGGCGTATCATTCTGCAGGTATTGTTGCATACAAAAATATTGAAATTGGGAGAGTGGTTTGTACATACGGATTTGTCACGTGTAATGATCAAACCATTTATTCGTAATAACCATATCGATATGCGTGCATATAAAGGACAAAGATATCGCTCTTTCCAAGAGTTCTTTTCTAGAACGCGTAAGGACGTTAAGGTGGACAAGAATCCAAAGCATCTTATTAGTCCCTGTGATGGCTATTTGAGTGCATATCCCATTCAGGAGGATAGTCGATTCTATATCAAAGGCTCCTGGTATAAAATATCTGATTTAGTGAATGATAAAAAGGAAGCACGCTCTTTCATTGGAGGGGATTGTGTTGTTGTACGTCTATGTGCAGACGATTATCATCATTATTGTTATATCGATGATGGTTTTCAGAGAGAAGATCATTATATTGAGGGACTGTTACACAGTGTTCAACCAATTGCTTGTGAATCGGTACCAGTCTACCGACTAAATCGAAGAAATTGGAATATTTTAGAGACGGTTAATTTTGGAAAGGTTGCACAAATTGAAATCGGTGCAGTTCTTGTGGGCGGAATCGTGAACAAGGGACAGAATGTGGCTATGATTCGAGGAAAAGACATGGGACATTTTGAGTTGATTGGTTCTACGGTTGTGCTTTTATTCCAGAAAAATACAATTGATTTATTGCCAAAACTTAAAATACAGTTGGCAGGAGACCATGAGGTACGCGTAAAACAGGGACAACATATTGCGAATCACATGTAGAGAAGAAATATAGGGGAAATTATGGAAAAATTTAGGATATGGTTGGAACGTATACTTCCTAAGTATGCGAGAATTCCACTAATTATTACCCTGGCGCTCAATTGTAGTGTTTATTGGGGGGCGAGACAGATAGCCGGAAATTGGCAACATCATAATATGGAAACAAAATGGGACCAAATGATTCCTTTGGTTCCAGCAATGCTGATTATCTATTTCAGTTGTTACGTATATTGGACGATATATTACATTTTGGGAAGCTCAGAAAATAAAACACAGTGTTATCGATTCCTAATGGCGGATTGGCTAGGAAAACTAGTGTGCTTCATTATTTATGTGGTGTATCCAACTACAAATGTAAGACCGGAAATTGTAGGAGAGGGCATTCTTGCACAAGGGATGCGTTTTCTATATTCGATAGACAAGGCTGACAATTTGTTTCCATCGATTCACTGCTTCGTAAGTTGGATTTGCTATTTGGGAGTGCGTGGAAACAAACGTTATCCCCTTTGGGTTCGTGCGGTGGGATGCCTCTTTGCGATTGCGGTGTTTGCTTCTACACTTATGACGAAGCAACATGTGATTTATGACGTGATTGCTGGGGTACTTCTTGCAGAGATTACGTATTTTATTACCGGAAAAATATTTAAGAACCGAATATTAGAAGAAAAATAGGACTACTATGTAGTCCTTTTGTTCTATAAAATGAGAGAGTATGCTTGTGGTTTGTACAATGTGTATGGTACAATAGTTCTATATAACCAAAGGCTGATTGAGAGTGACGAGCGGAGGAAAAGAAAATGGTATATGAACTGTTAACGATGTTTCAGTTTACTATGGTAATTATATGTGCATTGTTTTGTGCGATTGTTGCAAAACAACGAGAGAATGCTTACACAAGGACCATCTTGTGCTGTGCTTTTCTTGCGCTTTTTCAGAATGCCGGTTATTTGATGGAGTTATATGCAAAAACAGAAGAAGGAGCATGGATTGCAGTTAAGCTGGAATACTTGGCGTCTGGAACCGTTGTATTATTTTTCTTCATGTTTTGCATGTCGTTTTGCGAGGTAAAGGTTCCAAAATGGATTTTTTGGTCTATGTTTGGTTGGAACTGTTTCGTGGTGCTGATGGTATGGACATCGAAGAGACAGAGATTATTCTATACATCGATGGAATTTGTGCAAGGAAAATATTTTCCATACCTTGCGTTGGGACATGGCCCGGTATATTTTGCTAATTTTCTCTTCATTTATCTGGAAATGTTGTTCTGCGTACTAGCATCCTTCTATATTTGGCACAAAACAAAGATTGAACGAAAGAAAAAGAATGCGCGTTTCATGTTCTTTGGATTATTTATTCCCCTTGTAGGAATTCCTATTCAGTGGACGGGATCGTTTGGCGGATTCGATTGTGTTCCGGCATGTATTGCAACCTGCTTTGTCCTTTTTTATATCGCTATCGTAAAAAATGATATTTTTCACATTGAAGATATTGCTCATGCAGAAATATTCCGAACTATGAAGGAGCCAATGATTATCTTGGATGAGAAGTATAACGCATTGGAGGCAAATGAGACTGCAAGAGAGCTCTTTCCCATCCTTGGCAATATGGAGGTGGGAACTGCATTTCCGAATACCCCGCTAATCGCATATGCGGAGTACTTTGGAAAGGATGAGACTTTTGAGATTGATGATAAAACGTTTCGTGTACAACTAAACGAATTATTCATTAACGGAAAACTATGCGGATATACGTTGGTATTAATTGATTTAACCAATGAGCAGAAGCGTTTGGAGGAGATGGAAATTCTCAAGGAAAAGGCGGAAAAGGCGAACAATGCCAAGTCAGATTTCCTCGCGCGTATGTCTCATGAGATACGTACACCAATTAATGGAATCCTTGGTATGAATGAGATGATTCTTCGCGAATCGAAGGATAAACAAGTGAAAAAATATGCTGTAGATGTTAAAACCTCAGCGAATTCGCTGCTGGCTATTATTAATGATATTTTGGATGCTTCCAAAATTGAAGCCGGTAAGATGGAACTCATTGAGGCAAATTATGAGATAGGAAGTCTTTTAAATGACACTTATAATATGGTGAGTGTACGTGCGAAGGATAAGAGATTGGCGTTGGAATTTAAGATTGATCCAGAAATTCCATCTGTTTATGTGGGAGATGATATTCGCATCAAGCAGATTCTCATTAATATTTTGGGAAATGCTATCAAGTATACGAAAGAAGGACGAGTTACATTACAGTTATCTGGCGAGCGAGATGGGGAATATGAGGTACTGCACTTTGCTATTTCCGATACGGGCGTGGGAATTAAAGAAGAGGATATTGGTCGCCTTTTCAAAAAGTTTGAAAGAATCGATGAACAGGCCAATCGACACATTGAAGGCGCAGGTCTGGGAATGAACATTACGATTCATTTATTAGAGCTTATGCATAGCGAACTTAAGGTGGAAAGTGAATATGGAAAAGGAAGTTGCTTTTCTTTTACACTAAGACAAAAGATTGTAAATCAGGAGCCGATTGCTTTATTCAAAGAAAAAACGGTAGAAAAAGAGTATGGTTATACACCTCGATTTGTGGCACCAAAAGCACATGTGTTAGTGGTAGATGATAATGAGATGAATCGTGAAGTGTTTGAAAATCTGTTAAGACCATTGCAAATTCAAGTGTCACAAGCGTCAAGTGGATTGGCATGTATTGATTTGATTAAGCAGACACACTTCGATTTAATTTTCTTAGACCATATGATGCCGGAAATGGATGGCATTGATACCTTCCGTGCAATGAAGGTGACGGAACCAAACAAATCAGAAGGGGTTCCAGTCATTATGCTAACGGCTAATGCAATCAAGGGCGCGAAAGAAGAGTACATGCAAGAGGGGTTTGATGAGTTTTTATCCAAACCAATTATGCCGGATAAGCTAGAAGCAATTTTGGAAGCACGCCTCCCAAAGGAGTACGTGAAGTATACAGATGAAAATGTAATGGTGACCACGGAGTCTTTAGTTTCTTCACTTCCAGAAATTGATGAGATTGATTTGGAATATGCAATGGTGATTTTACACGATGAAAAATTGTTGCATAAGACTTTGATTGATTTCTATAACAGCATTCCAACTATGAAGGAAAAGCTGAACGAGAACTTTGAACATCTGGAGGAAGAAAAAGGGGAAAAGGAGTATCGAATCGCCGTGCACTCATTAAAAAGTACGTCTGCGACGGTGGGGGCAATGTTGCTTTCTAAGTTAGCGCGACTACAAGAAAATGCGGTTATTGCGCATGAACTAGAAAAGATACGCACCCTGCATCCAATTCTTATGGAAGAAATGGATAAGCATAGAGAGCGCATCAAAGTAGTTGTACCGGAGGAACAGGAGAAATCGCAGGGAAACCTGGCAGAAATGATTCCATATTTTGAAATGCTATTACAGAATCTAGAAGATGGAAACTATAGTGCAAGTGATTTGGTTATGAGTGAAATATTGAAATATGAGTATGCCGGGGAGCTGAAGGAAAAGATAGATAATCTTCGCACGCAGATATTCAATATTGAAACAGAAGAGGCGATAGAGACAATACAGGATATTATGAGACAATAGTGGAGGAAATATGAGACAAGTATTATTGATCGGTAAGTTCGATGAACAATTTCAAGAAATTAATACGTCTTTGAATAAAGAGTTTCAAGTGCAGAATTCTGTAATTAACATCGAGATTATCAAGGGATTACTTAAAATCGGAGCTCCAGATGCCATTGTGATTACGCTGACCGGAGCAGATAAAGGAATTAATACACTATTTGCAATTCTTCGAATTGATTATCCAGATATTCCTATTATCACGATAGGAACCGCGATGGAAGAAGAAAAGTATCGGGATAATTTGCGTGGAAAAAGCTTTCATTGCTTGCGAAGACCTGTGTCAGAGGAAGAGCTTATATCCAAGGTAAAATCAGTTGTGGGCGATTTGTATGAGGAAGAAGAACCACAGGAAAAGCGAAGCATGCAGCAAGATATGCAGCATGGTATGGGAATGCGCTTAGGAAAAAGACGTAGAAGAGATCAGGAGGAGAGCACAGAGAATACAAAAAAGGAATTGCCTCCAATGAAGAGCATGATGTCTCGAATGTCTGCAAAAAAAGGAAATCGTGAGGAGTATAATCGAACCCATCCGAACACCGATTCCCATGAGAAGTTGTCTGTTCGAAAGCAAATGGAATTGGAAAAAAAGGAAGGAAAAAGAGAATATCACTCTATGAAGGCAGAACGAGGTGGAGCAGAAGGAAATCGATTGTGCATTCTCATCATTGATGATGATCCGATTCAACTTCGCACCATGAACGAATTCTTAGCCGCAAATTATGATGTGCAACTTGCAACTTCTGCAATGCGCGCTCTGACATTGATTGGAAAAAGAGTTCCTGATATGATATTTTTGGACTATGATATGCCAATGTGTGATGGAAAAATGACGTTACAGATGATTCGTGAGGTAGAGGAGGCAAAAAATATTCCGGTTGTATTTTTAACCGGAGTACAGGATCGCTCTCATATTAATGCAGTTTTGGCAATGCGACCAGCTGGATATTTGCTGAAGCCAGTGCCACGAGAAGTGATTTGTGATACGATACAAACAGTGTTACATTTGTAGAGCAAAAGAAAAAGGCTACGAGAAGGAATTCCTTTCATTTGGAAAAGGGAATGCCAATCGTAGCCTTTTGTGTGCTTAACGTGCCAAAATCATTGTTCTGCGCAGTGCTGGTCGAAGTGCCAAATAGAGTACAACCGATACAATTGCGGAAGTAATTGCATTGATGGAGGTAGAGGCAACATTAATTGCAAGTGTTACCTCTGCAGCAGGCTTTCCAATGATTACAATTTTGTAGAAATAGCCAACCAGTGGATCAAAAATCACATTGAAAAGGAGTCCGCTGATGGCTGCAAGAATTGTCCATTTGGTAATTTCCTTTGGATCACTCTGGGTTTCTATTTTGCCAATTTTGTGAGCAACGAATCCAGTAATAAGACCGATGCAAAGCTTTAAAACAAAAGTTTTTGGTGCATACACAATATAGACAGGATCCAACAGGTCTCCAATCGTCATTCCAAGTGCACCACCAATTCCACCGTAGACACCGCCCAGAAGAAGTGCACCAAGCACGCAGACGGCATTACCTAGATGAATGGAGGTTGCATCTCCTCCAGGAAGCGTAATTTTAATTTGAAGGAATGTAAATACAACATAAGATAATGCTGCAAACAATCCGGTGAAAACGATTTTTGTTGTAGTTTGATTTCTCATAAATAGGTTTCCTCTCTGCTTGTGTTTGTATTTCTTACCTATCATTATAAACAGGATTGGTATGGTGACAATGTTCAAAATGAAATAAAAATATAAGACCAGATAAAGGCAAGATTAAGGATTGCACATCCGGTTTTCATGCGTTATGATACGAGGTAGAGGGAAGGCATCGCCTTTTTTGAAAATAGGAGGAGAATATGAAAGAGAATCATTCTGGATTGTCAAATGCTGTGTTAGAGGAGGAATTTCTTGCGCAGATTAAAAAGGAAGCATATGACGCTTCCATAGAGCTTATTGAGATTGCGAAATTAAAAGACGGAGACTTGATGGTTGTGGGCTGTTCTACCAGCGAGGTTGCAGGAGAACGCATTGGAAGTTTCTCCAGTCCAGAGCTTGGAAATGCGATTTTTGAAGGGATATACCAGGCAACGCAGGAGGCTAAGGTGTATTTAGCAGCGCAGTGCTGTGAGCATTTAAATCGAGCATTAATCTTAGAAGCAGAGGCTGCAAAAGCCTTTGGATACGAACAGGTCAATGTTGCACCACAACCGAAGGCGGGTGGAAGCTTTGCAACTGCAATGTATAAGACCGTCGCAAATCCAGTAGCAGTAGAGCATGTGAAAGCAGCTGCCGGTATTGACATCGGTGGAACTTTAATTGGAATGCAATTAAAGGAAGTAGCGGTTCCTGTGAGACTTACACATAATACCATTGGTGCAGCGCGACTGCTTGCAGCAAGAACAAGACCGAAATTTGTGGGCGGAGTTCGCGCCTGCTATGTAGAGGAATTATTATAGATATGAGCATAAGGGCATGGCATATATGTGCGTAAGGGATGCTACATATATAAATTGTCTGTATAAAGGAAGTCGTATATAAGTGCGAAGGAAACATGCACAGAAAGGATGATTATGGGAGAAAAATTTAGAACGATACGTAATGACAAATTAGCAAAGGATGTCATCAAGAATCTGGAAAAACGTAATATGGAAGGATATTATGTGCAAAATAAGGAGGAGGCACTTGCGCTTGCACTGTCCCTCATGCCGGAAGGAAGTAGTGTTGGTTGGGGAGGCTCCATGTCAACAGAGGCGATTGGACTTAATAAGGCTGTTATAGAAGGCAATTATACCGTATATAATCGTGATGCAGCAAAGACTCCGGAAGAGAAGGACGCAGTGTATCGAGAGTTATTGTTTGCGGATTTCTTCCTGATGGGATGTAATGCCATAACAGAGGATGGAATTCTTTTGAATATTGATGGAATGGGCAGTCGCTTAGGACCTTTTATTTTTGGACCAAAGAATGTAATTATTGTCGCAGGCATGAATAAAGTGGTAAAAAGCGAAGCGGATGCATTGGCCAGAGCACGAAACGAAGCCGCACCAATTAATGCACAGCGTTTCGGAATTACTACACCATGTGCCCAAACAGGTTCCTGTGCAAATTGTTTGAATCCACAGACAATCTGCTGCCAGTTTGTAACAACAAGATTTTCTCGTATTAAGGGAAGAATTAAAGTAATTCTAGTAAATGAGGAGCTTGGTTTCTAATTCACTGTATTGCGGATGAATGAACAATTTCATTTGCGGGAAAGTTTGCATTACAAGGTGAGGTTAGATAGTAATTTGACTTGCATTTTACACAGATTATGATACAATCTTGTGTGGACAATTAAAGATTTGACTGGGGAGCTGGTGAGACCGGTTGAGAGGAAGCTATAGCTTCGACCCATGACCTGATTTTGGATAATGCCAACGTAGGGAGTTCGAACATATAGACAAGACTATGAGAGAGATACCTATGGGTATCTCTTTTTGTTATGTGCGTCCTTTAAAGCTACGCAGGACCACACTTGTACATATTTCTAACAGAAAAAAGTCATGACGGGAGTTCTTATCGCGGGGCAAATCGTTAATTGAGAAGAAAGCACATTATGTGAAAGAAAGAGGATAGAGATGAGAAACTATACAACACAGATGGATGCTGCAAGAAAAGGAATCTTGACACCAGAAATGGAAAAGGTTGCAGCAAAAGAAAGAATGGATACCGACCGCCTTATGCAGTTAGTAGCAGAAGGAAAGGTTGCAATTCCAGCAAATAAGAACCACAAAAGCTTAGAGCCAGAAGGAATTGGTAGTATGCTTCGTACCAAAATCAATGTAAATCTTGGCGTTTCAAGAGATTGCAAGGATTATGATATTGAGATGCAGAAGGTAATGAGTGCAGTCGAGATGGGGGCAGAAGCAATCATGGACTTATCAAGTCATGGAAATACACAGCCATTCCGTCAGAAGCTTACCAGCGAATGCCCAGCTATGATTGGAACCGTTCCGGTATATGATAGTGTTATTCACTATCAAAGAGATCTTGCCACCTTGACAGCGCAGGATTTTATTGATGTTGTACGCCTTCACGCACAGGATGGTGTAGACTTTGTAACATTACATTGTGGAATTACAAGAAAGACCATTGAGCAGATTAAAAAACATAAGAGAAAAATGAACATTGTAAGTCGTGGTGGTTCTTTGGTATTTGCATGGATGAGTATGACGGGAGAAGAGAATCCATTCTATGAATACTATGATGAAATCTTAGATATCTGTGAGGAATATGACGTGACTGTATCCTTAGGAGACGCTTGTCGTCCAGGATGTCTTGCGGATGCTACAGATGTTTGCCAAATTGAAGAATTGGTTCGTCTTGGAGAACTTACCAAGCGTGCATGGAATCACAATGTTCAGGTTATGGTGGAAGGTCCAGGTCATGTACCTCTGGATCAGGTAGCTGCCAACATGAAAGTGCAGCAGACCATTTGTATGGGTGCACCATTCTATGTGTTAGGACCAATTGTTACGGATATTGCACCAGGTTACGACCACATTACCAGTGCAATCGGTGGGGCAGTTGCAGCAATGAATGGAGCAGCTTTCTTATGCTACGTAACACCAGCAGAGCATCTAGCACTTCCTAATGTAGAGGATACGAAGCAGGGAATTATCGCGTCAAAGATAGCAGCGCATGCAGCAGACATTGCAAAAGGAATTCCTGGAGCCCGTGACATCGACGACAAGATGGCAGACGCAAGACGTGTGCTTGATTGGGATGCACAGTTTGCATGTGCTTTGGACCCAGTAACAGCCAAAGCAATTCGTGATAGCAGAAGTCCAGAGGATGATCACAGCGAGGCATGCAGTATGTGTGGCAAGTTCTGTGCAGTTCGAAGCATGAACAAAGCATTGGCTGGAGAATATATAGATATTCTTTAATCATAGGATGACAAGTGAGAAACCATGGTAATGTAACTGACAATGTTGTTACTGTTGTGAGAACATTATATAACATGAAACAAAATGCATAAATCACGCGAAAATGTGTATATTTTGTGAGAAATATGCATAAATGCACGAAAAAATGCATAAAACATACAATAATATAGTGGAAATACAATGCAGAATGCATAAAAATGGGCAATAGTGAAAAAAACTATTGCCTTTTTGCGTATATGAATGTATATTAGATGCATAAATATTCAAAACAACGAAAAAATATACATTCAATATATAAGGAGGAAATGACATGATGAAAGTGAAAAAATTGACAGGTATTGTTGCAATGGCAACTCTTATGTGTTCGCTTGTAGCTTGTGGAGGAACAAAGGAGAATACAGTTCATTCTGTGGATGATCTTCCAGGAAAAACAATTGGTGTTCAGCTTGGAACAACTGGAGATATCTATGCAACTGATTATGAAGAAGAGGGAAGCACAATAGAGAGATATAACAAAGGCGTGGATGCAGTACAGGCGCTTAAGGTTGGTAAAATCGATTGTGTAATTATCGATGAAGAACCAGCGAAAGCATTTGTAGCTAAAAACGATGATATTCAAATTTTAGAAGATATTTTTGCTGATGAGGAATATGCAGCTTGTTTCAAAATTGGAAATGATGATTTGACAAAGAAATTTAATGATGCCTTGAAAACGTTAAAGGCAAATGGAACCATTGAAAGTATTATCAACAATTACATCGGAGATGATACCAAGGGAAAAACACCATATGAAACACCTGCTGGAACAGATCATTCCAATGGAAAGCTTGTGATGGCAACGAATGCACAGTTTGAGCCATACGAGTATTATAAAGAGAATAAAATTGTTGGTATTGATGCAGACATTGCACAGGCAATTTGTGATATACTAGGATATGAATTACAGATTGATGATATGGAATTTGACTCAATTATTACAGCAGTTGATGCCGGAAAAGCTGATTTTGGTATGGCTGGCATGACGATTACAGAGGAGAGACAGAAAAATGTAAACTTTTCTGACACCTACGCAACTGCTCGTCAGGTAATTATTACTCGCAAATAATTGAATTTCCAAAATCAATAGGAAATGGATGTGTTACAAAATAAGAGGAACTCTCTATGCTTGCATAGGGAGTTCTTAGAATGAAGAGGGTAAACGCGTGGAAACATTAATTAGAAAATTTACAGATGATTTTATTGCAGAGAATCGTTGGCACTACATAGTAGAAGGCTTGGGAAATACGCTGATAATTACAGTATTGGCACTATTGCTTGGCCTTGTGCTGGGATTTTTAATTGCAGTTGTGAGATCAACACATGACAAAAATGGAAACTTCAAGCTCTTAAACGGAATTTGTCATGTCTATTTAACCGTAATTCGTGGAACTCCTACCATGATTCAGCTGTTAATTATGTTTTATATTATTCTTGCCACTGTGAACAACAAGATTTTGGTTGCAGTATTAGCCTTCGGGTTGAATTCGGCCGCATATATTGCTGAAATTGTTCGCTCTGGTATTATGTCAATTGACAATGGACAATTTGAGGCAGGCAGAAGCTTAGGATTGAACTATTCACAGACTATGGTACATATTATTCTTCCACAGGCATTTAAGAATGTTTTGCCAGCTCTTTCGAATGAATTTATTACCTTGCTGAAAGAGACTTCCATCAGTGGATATATCGGACTTATGGATATGACACATGGAAGTAATATTATTCGAAGCGCAACCTATGATCCATACCTACCACTTTTAGGTGCAGCAGCCATCTATTTGATTTTGGTTATGGTATTGACGACAGTACTTGGAAAAGTAGAGAGGAGATTAAGAAAAAATGAACGATAATGTATTGATTGAAGTAAACAATCTCCAGAAAGAATTTGATGGAGTACGCGTATTAGATGGAATTACGACAACGATTTCACAGGGTGAGGTTGTTGCAATTATAGGGCCAAGTGGATGTGGAAAATCAACTTTTTTACGCTCTTTAAATTTGTTTGAGGTGCCATCAGGAGGACACATTACCTTTGAGGGGACAGATATTACCGATAAGAGTGTGGATATCAATAAGATGCGTCAAAAAATTGGTATGGTATTTCAGCAGTTTAATCTTTTTCCAACCTATACGGTAAAGAAGAATATTACACTTGCTCCCGTGTTACATAAAATCATGACACAGGAGGAAGCGGATAAAAAGGCGGATGAATTACTAAAGAGGGTAGGACTTCCAGACAAAGCAGATGCATATCCGGATCAGCTTTCCGGTGGGCAGAAGCAGCGTGTAGCGATTGCCCGCTCGTTGGCCATGAATCCAGATGTTATGCTATTTGACGAGCCTACTTCTGCACTTGATCCAGAAATGGTTGGCGAGGTTCTTGAGATTATGAAGGAGCTTGCCGAGGCTGGCATGACGATGGTTGTAGTAACACATGAGATGGGATTCGCTCGAGAAGTGGCGAGTCGTGTTATGTTTATTAATGATGGAAAGATTCAGGAAGAAAATACGCCACATGAATTTTTTGAGAATCCGCAGAATCCACGTTTGAAAGAATTCTTAGCAAAAGTAATTTAATGAATGAGTAAGATATAAAATGAAAAATAATGAAATGAAAAGTAATAAAATGCGAAATGCTTTTTTACTTGTATTAACAGCATTTATATGGGGAATTGCATTTGTTGCTCAATCAGAGGGTGGTGATGCAGTAGGCTCCTATAGTTTTAATTGTGTACGTTTTCTGTTAGGTGGAATCTGCTTAATTCCAGTTACTGGACTTTTGGATCATTGGGGCTTGTCGCGTAGACCGCAGAGCAAGGAGCAGAAAAGAGAACTATGGATTGGGGGAACCTGTTGTGGACTGGCGCTTTTTGTAGGAAGCTCCTTTCAACAGTTAGGAATCAACATGGGGACCCCGAGTGGAAAAGCTGGCTTTATCACAGCCTGTTACATATTGATAGTTCCTATTTTGGGAATATTTTTGAAGAAAAAATGCACGATAAATATATGGTTTGGGGTAGGCTTGGCATTGATTGGCTTGTACCTACTATGCATCAAGGGAGATTTTACAATTCAATTCTCCGATTTGTTAGTGTTTGGTTGTGCGTTCGTATTTTCTTTTCATATATTGGTGGTGGAACATTTCTCACCGCTTGTAGATGGTGTGAGAATGTCTTGCATTCAGCTATTCATATCTAGCATACTTTCTGCGATTCCTATGATAGGTCTAGAAATGCAACCTATGAAAGGTGGAATTACCAATTGGCTTCAGGCGTTTGCAAGCTGGGAGGCATGGATTCCCATTCTTTATGCAGGTATCATGTCTGCTGCTATTGGATATACATTGCAAATCATTGGACAACAAGGTCTTAACCCAACCGTGGCATCTCTTCTTATGAGCTTGGAATCTGTGTTCGCAGTATTAGCTAGTTGGGTCATTCTTGGACAACGATTGACAATGAAGGAACTGTTCGGTTGTGTACTTATTTTTGTAGCCATTGTTATGGCACAAATACCTGTAAAAAGAAGAGAAAAGGCAAAAATCGTAAACTAGTATGGGTGTTTTGCTGAATTCTATATGAAAAATATCGTGATTTTTTAAATAAATCCATGAATATTATAACTGCAAGGAATAAATACTATAATTATATTGAATTATAGAAAACCTTGCGCTATAATCATACCTAGTGTGTGACGAGGAGGTCGGGGTTCGGCTTCCTCTTTTTTTTGCCCTTTATTGCGTTAAAGTAAGTGGGTGACGCACGGTAGAAAAGAATGAGGAGATAAGTAACGATGAAAACAACCAAGAAAAAAGTGGCAATCGTAGGATGTGGATTAGTTGGTTCAACAACCGCATTTAGCATTATTACACAGGGAATTTGTGACGAAGTAATGTTAATCGATATCAACGAAGAACGTGCATATGGTGAGATGCTTGATATGAATGATTGTATCGAGTATTTAAATCGCAATGTAAATGTAGTAAAAGGTTCTTACGATCAATGCGGTGATATGGATATTATTGTTATCACAGCGGGAGCACCACCAAAGGTTGGAGAAAGTAGACTAGATACATTAGAATTATCAGCTAGAATTTGTAAGTCCATAGTAGATCCAATTATGGCAAGTGGTTTTAATGGAATTTTTATTGTAGTATCCAATCCAGTAGACATGGTTGCGCACTATGTGTACAAATTATCTGGACTTCCAAAGAATCAGGTAATCGGAAGTGGTACGGCATTGGATTCGGCTAGACTAAAGAGCCTGATTGCTGATATTGTAAAAGTTGATCCAAGAAGTGTATACGCCTTTTCTATGGGAGAGCATGGCGACTCACAGATGGTACCATGGTCAAGCGTAACGGTTGGAGGAAAACCATTCGTAGATGTGATTGCAGACAACAAGGACCTTGTTGGAGAGGTGGATTTGAATGAGTTGGTTCGCAAAACAACAAGACAGGGATTCGAAATCCTAAATCGTAAGGGAACAACCTATTATGGTATTGCATCTACTTGTTCCGGAATTATTAAAGCTATTCTAAATGATGAGAATCGTATTATTCCTGTTTCCACATTATTAGAGGGCGAGTATGGAATTGACGGCGTATATGCCGGTGTTCCAACTATTTTAAACCGTTATGGTGCACATGATGTATTAGAGATTCATATGACAGAGGATGAGCTAGAAAGATTCCGCAAATCAACAGAAGTGATTCGTGAGCATACAAACCGAATCCTTGCATTTGATAAGGAACTTAGCAAATAAGTATAAAACATAGTAAACAAGAGCATTTGACTATAAATTAAGTGAGAACATTTGTTATATAGCTAATAAAGAACCGATTTTGCAGATTTGTGCGAAATCGGTTGTTTTTTTGAGAGAAAAGTGGTGCAACTTTAAAAAAATAGTAGTATAATAATACTAGCTTTTGCTATGGTGTTAGCTTGAAGTGGGAAAAAGGTTATAGGGGAAACGAAGAAATTAGGGGCTAGGAGATTTATATGAAAAAGGCGAATTACGAAACAGAGTTATATTTTTCGCAAGAAGATAACAAATTGTCGGAGCGCATACAGCAGGATATCACGGAGGTTTTGGAGAAAAACAGACCGGTTGGTATTGTTGCTGGATATTACGAAGAAGGACTTCCAATTGCTTATATTGATAAAAATGCGCTCGTCATATTGGGATATACACAAGAAGAGTTTGAACGAGTGACTGATTTAAAATATACCAGTCTTGTACCAACTGAGTATCAAACATATTTTATGAAGGATGCGTTTAAACAGGTAAATGCAAGAAGAAAGTATCTTCTTTATGGGAAAGACAAGGAAGAAATTTGGGTAAAAGAGTGGAAAAAGGATACTGTTGATGAGACGGGAAGAGAGATGTGGATTGTTTCATTGAAAAGTATTACTACAGCTCATCGAAGAGAGTTAGAACTACTGAATTATAAAGCAGATGTGCAAAAGACACTTGAAGTTGCGCAAACGGGTCTTTGGAGAATAGAGTGTGATGCAAAGCTTCGAAGCTTAAATTTCTTTGCGGATTATTCTACGGATGCTATGCTGGGAATCTATTCTGTGATGACGGAGCAGGAGCGCTTTGAATTCTTCAAAAATCATGTGTTCAAAGAGGACATGGATTTATTTGAGCAATTTGAAGAGAACATTAAGAAAAATGGACGTGCCGAAGTAACTACACGATATAATCACCCATTTAAGGGAGAGAGCTACATTCGTTTTGGCGGATTTTTGATGGAGAATACAGAAGAGTATTATGTATATCGTGGTTATATTCAGGATATTACTGCAACGTCGCTTTTTCAAAATGAACAGAAGAAACGAATTCAAGATTTGCTTGTGGAGGCAAGAAGCGCAAACAAGGCAAAGACAGAGTTTTTGTCGCGGATGAGTCATGATATTCGAACTCCAATCAATGGAATTCTTGGTATGCTGGATATTTCGGAGCAGTATTTGGAAAATCCGGAGAAGTTAGCAGAATGTTATGGTAAAATTCGAACCTCTGCCAATTATTTGATGTCACTGATTTCGGATGTGTTAAATATGAGCAAGCTTGATGCTGGTAAAATGGAATTTGCACATGAAGCATTTGATCTTCGTGATGTACTTACGAGTTGCTTAGAAATTGTTCGACCAATGGCGGTTGAGAAAGGAATTAAAATCATTCTTCCAGAGGAAGGAGCAATTTCTCATCCTTATGTACTAGGCAGTCCATTGCACATTCGGCAGATTATCATTAATATTGCACAGAATGCAATTAAGTATAATCGACCAAAGGGAAAGGTTACCACTGTAATCCGAGAAATTGAGTGTACAGATTATATGGTGGTTTACGAAATCAGTATTGAAGATACAGGATTGGGAATCAGCGAAGATTTGCAGAAGCACATGTTTGATGCTTTCACGCAGGGTGGTTCTTCTGCACGATCTCATTATGAGGGGGCTGGACTTGGACTTTCGATTGCGAAGAAGCTTACAGAAGCTTTGGATGGAACCATTGCAGTATCTAGTCAGGAAGGGGTAGGAAGTATCTTTCGCATTACACTTCCATTTGAAATTGATCGAAGAACGGATGAAGAACGTCAAATTAGTAGAAAGCAGGTTGTGAAGCCATCCTTCAAAGGAAAGAAGGTTCTTATCGTGGAAGATAATGAGCTTAATATGGAGATTACAGAATTCATGATGCGAGACCTTGATTTTGAGGTCGACAAGGCGGAAAATGGACAGGTTGGTGTCGATATGTTCCGCAAGTCCGCAGAGGGAGAATATGACCTGGTACTTATGGATATTATGATGCCTGTATTAGATGGACATCAGGCAACAAGAAAGATTCGAAGAATGCGAAGAGCCGATGCAAAAACGGTGCCAATTGTGGCAATGACGGCGAATGCATTCCTAGAGGACCGAAAGAAAGCATTGGCGGCTGGAATGAACGAACATATCGCCAAGCCAGTAGAAAAGGATCGGTTGCTTTCTGTACTAAAAAAATATGTAACGAGATAACCAAAGGGGACTGTCGCAGCTGCGATGGTCCCTTTTATGGAATACGAAGGAGAGTGAGATGGAAACAAAAAATGAGACAATCGCAGTTGCGATAGTCTCATAGGGTTATGGGGTGGCTTCCCGTGTAATGCTAAGGATGTCTTCGAAGGCAATTTTGGTGTTCACTACTTGCAGAAGATGGGAGGTGGTGTCAATGCGGGCAAGAATACCAGTTTGCTGAAGGTATTCTCCGTTGCAATAGTAGACGATGGTGATAAGATCGCCTTTGGCAAGCTCCTGCATGGTATAGTTGAGCTCTTCTTCCATTTCCGGAGAAAGCGTTACCTTAGGGACTACAATTTTCTCCTTTGCAGCAAGCGCCTCCGAAAGACCGCGCAGTGCGGAAAAGGGCATGAATTGTTTGGCTCTGTCAGCGACAGGCATTTTGGTTTTGGGCTTTTGCGGCATAGAAAACCTCCAATTAATGTAAAGTGTTTAATGGGAAAAGGCTAAGCACTAAGCACGATGTCCTCCAATCTGCTGATTTCGTTCGCGAGTCATTCCACTAGATTCGAGATTCATTCCCTTTAGGATGGCATTATTTCCATATTTGCTTTTAATTTCAAGAACCGCCTTTTGTACCTTACGATTGCGTTCGAGTCCCTCCATATCCAAAAAGAAGTTATATTGGTGATATTCCTCCGGATGTATGTTGTTGCAGGTTATCATAATTCGCCGAATTGGATAATTGGGATTAATAATCTGGCGATACAAGCTGGCAAGGGCTGGAACAATGAGGCGGTCGGAATTGGTTGCAACAGTAAGGCTTGTCGTACCGTGAGCCGGAGTTGTACGAAGGGCATTGGAATATCCAATGTGCAAAGTGATGGATTGGGTGACAAGGTCTTGTTCTAGCAAATCTAGGCAAACTAAATCGGCCATCTCTTTAATAATTAATTCCCCTTCTTCGTATTCGTAGTCGCGTGGGAGAACCTGACCACTACAAATAGAGTGGGTAGATGGGTGATAAGCTTTGATATCCGGCATCGTTACCGGTTCTCTTCCCCATGCGTGGTCAATAAGAAGCTCTGCATCTACACCCAGTAGATGATACAAAAAATCTTCATTGCAGTGTGCAATATCTCCCATGGTATGGAGACCATAGGTGGCCAGCTTTTTGGCAGTGCCAGGACCTACGCGCCAGAAGTCAGTAAGCGGTTGATGGTTCCAAAGCAATTGCCGATAGGTAGCTTCGTTAAGCTCTCCAATAAAATCTGGAGAATGCTTTGCAGTAATATCCAGTGCAACCTTTGTTAGATAAAGATTGGTTCCTACCCCGCAGGTGGCACGGATTCCAAGTTCTGTATATATGTCTTGCATAATACGAATTCCAAGTTCTTTTGCGCTCGTTTGATAAAGGGCGAGATAATCGGTAACATCCATGAAAGCTTCATCGATGGAATAGACATAGATATCTTCCTTCGCAATGTAGCGAAGGTAAATCGCATAAATTTCAGCTGCCGTATCAATATAAAGCTGCATACGTGGTGTTGCACAAATGTAATCGATGCCTTTTGGAATTTCAAATAGCCGGCAACGATTGCGAATGCCAAGTGCTTTCATAGCTGGTGTAATAGCAAGACAAATGGTCTTATCGGTGCGGGAAGCGTCGGCGACTACAAGGTTGGTTGTCATAGGATCCAGATTGCGGGCCACACATTCCACGGAGGCATAAAAGGATTTTAAATCAATACAAATGTAGCTTCGCAAAGTAGATGATGCCATAAGTTACCTCCAAATGATTTCAATGTAGCTTGCTGAATGGAAAGTATCAGCAAACTTCATAATTTTGTTTCAAGGTTTTATACAAAAAACAATATAGCGTTTCAAAACTTATTCAAAAGTATTTGCAAAATAAAACGAAGTATACGCCTTTTTTATTTTAACACACGAACAAACGTTTGGCAAATTGCAATTTAAGATTTTCTTCATATATTATGAAAGGTATCCTTAAGGTTTGGATATTGCATTCATTTTGGGGATTTGCTATAAGTAGAGGTGGGAAATGAAATGATAGCTAAGTGATAGATGTATGAAATCGTATCATGGGGGAATGGATTTATGAAAGGTATCAGGAAAATTAGAAAGATATATTTAATAAATGAAATCATGATTGTGATGATTCTGGCTAGTCTACTTCTATTCAATGGCTGTGGCAGAAATACAAGCAGTGCAAAGAACAAGGAGGTGGGAAAACCAGAACGCGTGTTGGATGCAGACCTTATGAAAAATGCTAAGGTTTATCCAATCGCTGGAAAATGGGTAGGTAATGAGTATCGTGTTGAGGCAATCGAAGACGGAAGGGAACAGTATTTGGGATGCCGAATTGTTGCGATTAATAATATTCCGTTAAAGGATGTTGTGTACAAATATGAGAGAATTAAGTCTTCAAAAGGGAATATATATGCAGAGAGCATTTTTGAGAAGATGAATCAAGAGGGCTTGCTTGTGAGTGCTATGCAATATTTGGGGATTGATGAAGATGAGGATACAGGAGTTACGGTTATCAAAGATGGAAAGGAAGTTGTGCTTGGATTTGATACGTGGATGAAGCCTAAAAAGGTTGCTTGGAAACGTATGGAAGACATTGCGGAGAAGAAATTGGAACAGAAGGAAATCGAAGCAAACGAAACAGCAATATAGGGATAACAGGATGTATAGTTTTGAAACAAGAGTGCGTTATAGCGAATGCAATTACAAAGGGGAAGCTACACCTACAGCAATTCTGGACTATTTACAGGATTGCTGTACTTTTCAGTCTGAGGACTGCGGGGTAGGGGTGGAATATTTGAAGAAAAATCATAAGGCCTGGGTTTTGAGCAGCTGGCAGGTGGATATTATGCAATATCCTAGACTGGGTGAGGAGATTCAAATCAGTACAATGCCGTATGAAATCAAAGGATTTTATGGATTACGAAATTTCCAGATTACAAATAAAGAGGGGGAAGCTTTAGTACAGGCAAATTCTATTTGGGTGTACGTGGATACCGATACCGAGAAACCAGTTAAGGTATCGGAAGAAATGAAAGTGGCTTATGGAATTGATATGCGACTGGATATGGAGTATTTGGGCAGAAAGCTTCCAAAACTACCGGAGGCGGAGCCGTTAACCCCTGTTTCAGTAGGGCGCTTTTTCTTAGATACAAATCGGCATATGAACAATGCAAAATACATTATGGTGGCAGAAGAATATGTTCCGGAGAACTTTGTGGTTCATAGAATATGGGCGGAATATAAGAAGTCTGCATTGCTTGGTAATCTGCTTTACCCAGTGGTGACAGCTTCGGAAAAAGGCGTAAATGTGTCATTAAAAGGGGAAGGTGGAGAGGTTTATGCGAATATCATTTTTGCATAAAAAAACTTCGTTTTTTTGTAAAATTTTTCTTGCATTCCGTGGGATGGTATGATAATATACTTCTTGCAGTTAAGAAATGCATGCCGGCGTGTCGGAATGGCAGACGAGGCAGACTCAAAATCTGTTGTGGGCAACCACGTGCGGGTTCAAGTCCCGCTGCCGGCATATTAGGACTTTAGTGTATAGTCTTCTATATACTAAGGTCCTTTTGTTTTTGTAGAAGTGAGGAACTTATGGCTGATTTTGTAAAATGCAGTCTGACAAGTATATTCAGGGAGATAATAGAAAATCTGTCCGAGGTTATTAAAGAAAATAATCTCATGATGGAGGTTCATTTTGCGGAAGACATACCTGATGAAATAGTGATACATGATGCTGACTTTGCGGATCTGCTGAAAAAATATGTGGGTGGTGCAGTTTCCAGAACCAGCATGGGCGTGGTGTCGGTGGAGGTTGCTTCCAAAGAAGGTGGTGATGGCACCTTTGCTGGCAGTATTCTGGTTAAGGATACATCTGGAACCCTCGCTGATGGAGAGGGCTTTATAAGCGGTGTAGAAGGTGTCGGAAATATCTTTGGATTTGAATTTATATTTGAACCTACTGACTCAGCATTTGCTGCCGAGATTTTTTCTGTGACAGAGGAGGCTGAAGAAATAATAGCCGAAACCTCTGTAGAATTGCCCGCTATAATGGATATCAAGTGGGATTATGCTATTAGTATCCTGGGTCAAAAGGAGCTTGCGCTGACGGCAGCCAAGGATTTTTACAGGGGTATACCAGGGCTGATAGAGCATTTGAATACACTCTATCGAAGGATACATGAACCAGGAGGTGCTGATAGCTATAAAATCGCTGTTCATGGTTCAAAGGGCGTGTGTAATACCTTCGGCGCCGTGGAGCTTGGGGCGATATGCCGATTGCTGGAGTTCGCAGCCAAGGCTGAAAACTACTCTAGAGTGGATGTGCTACATCCTATTTTGATAGAGGAATTAAACAGAGTTATAGCAGATTGGTCAGAGCTGAAGGACTCAGAGATTCAAAAGGAAATCCTAGAGGATATGGATGGCCTTTTAGATTTGATTAGAAACATGAAAGAAGCTCTGGAGGCTTTTGATTTGGATCAGGCCGATGAGATTTCAGAGGCGCTTTCCGAATATAGCTATGATGAGACCCTACAGCCACTTATTGTGGAACTGATAAATGCAGTTAAGGATATTGATGACGCAAAGGGCGTAGAGCTTTGTACAAGAATTGAGGAGATAATCGAATGCCAATAAATCATTTATTTCAGAAAAAGGAAACAGTTGGACATGTGCTTTTCGTGGATGACAGTGCCGTTTTGCTTAGAACGGTGAAGGGCTTTGTTCCTACTAAATATAAGGTAAGCCTTGCGACAAATGCTGAGCAGGCCTTTAAGGTCATGAATCAGTCTGCACCAGATTTGATTTTTTTGGATTACGAGATGCCAGATATCAATGGTGCACAGCTTTTAGCTCAGATCAGATCGAATCCAGAATTAGTACACATTCCAGTAGTGTTCTTAAGCTCGAATCCTTTGGAGCGTCATTTGAATGAGATAATGGATCTGAATCCAGCAGGATACATACTAAAGCCACCGGTGGCAGATCGTATTTTAGGTGTAGTTGAAAAATATCTTGAAAAATAATGAATTTGTTTAATGGACTCCAATATAATATTAGCTATGCAGTAGCTGGTTTGGTTTTGACCCTGGTCATTTTCTTTTATGTCAGAGGAAGACATATGGTTACAGGTACAGATAATGCCTTTAAAAGTGTGGTGTTATCGACCATGGGCTGCTGTGCAGCAGATGCATTATCAGCGATTACTCTGGCTCTGGGTGGAATAATACCAGATATGGTTAATATGCTGATTTTTTCTGCTGTCTTTATTTTTTCGTGCTCTATGTCCGCTTATTTCGCGGTCTATCTGCTTGAACATGTGGTTCAAAGAAGTCCGCGAAAGGTGACTATTTTTTACAGAAGGTTTATAGGCTTTGTAATTCTTGGTTTCTTATTGTGCCTGATAGTGAATTTATTCAATGGTATGATGTTTACTGAAGTCGGAGGCCAAGCGGTCTTAGGAAGACAACTG
>JAZUHO010000035.1:0-3520 GCA_045641745.1 Agathobacter sp.
GTTGTCTTCCTAAGACCGCTTGGCCTCCGACTTAACATCAATAATGTCCTCAAGTCTCTTGTATGCCATCGGTGCTTCGTCCAATGTATTCTCATTAATTGAAGTCGTATAAATACCCTTCATTGTTTCTCTATATTCGTCCATACTAAGATCATTTTTTGCTTTTGTTCTAGACATTATTCTTCCAGCCCCATGAGGTGCAGAATAATTCCATTCTGGATTTCCCTTACCAACTGCAAGTACACTTCCATCCCTCATATTTATTGGAATCAGCACTTTCTCTCCGTTATGGGCAGCAATTGCGCCTTTTCTTAAAATCATTTCTTCTGTATCAATATAATTATGAATAGTGTGAAATGTCTCGCCAGCTGTCATTCCGGTTCTATCTAAAATGATCTCCGCCATTCTTTCTCTGCTTCGTCTTGCAAATCTTTGGCAAATAACAACATCGTGAAGATAATCATCGAGATATTTCCCTTCCAAATAGCAAAGGTCTTCTGGTATGCTTGTTGGGCTCTCATAAACTAACCAATGGAGCTGCTTCAATGCCTCTTGTATTTCGTTCTTACGTCCCTGCTCCTTGTAAGTTCTGATAATCTCATCTCTCTTTTCCAGATAATCTCCATAGCCTCTGCTAAGATTAATTGCAAGTCTCTGGTAGAGTTCTGCCACCTGCTTACCAAGATTACGGCTGCCAGAATGAATAATTAAGTATTTTGTCCCATCTGCAGCTTCATCAATCTCAATAAAGTGATTTCCACCTCCAAGTGTACCCAAAGATCTTTCAAGTCTCTTTGTATCCTTAAGTTCTCTGTAGCAACGGAGCTCTGTCAAATCAAATCTCTCCTGACGTCCTTCCCACACGTTCATTCCCGATGGAATAAAGTGTGCTGCTTCATCAACCTTTTCAAAATCAATATCAATTTTGCCAAGATTAACTGTATACATACCGCATCCGATATCGACTCCAACTACATTTGGAACTGCCTTATCCGTAATTGTCATTGTGGTTCCAATAGTGCAGCCTTTACCAGCGTGAACATCAGGCATGATTCTTATCTTCGAACCTTCTGTCATCACATAGTCACACATACGTCTGATTTGCTCTATGGCTTCATCTTCTACTACCTTTGCATAGCAGATAGCTGTATTTACTTTTCCTTTAATCTCTAATGCTTCCATTGTGTTTCCTTTCAAAAATTAACATTGGACAGTACACGAGGAGGGACTCGAACCCTCATGCCTTACGGCGTCTGATCCTAAATCAGGTGCGTCTTCCAATTTCACCACTCGCGCATAAGCTCATGATTGGAGTCGAACCAACGCTCACGGAGTTGCAGTCCGTTGCCTTAACCAGTTGGCTACATGAGCAAAAGTACACCTAGAGAGATTTGAACTCTCACGCCATTTCAGGCATTGGAGCTTAAATCCAATGCGTCTTCCAATTCCGCCATAGGTGCATAACGCAGAGCCAGGGATTCGAACCCTGATACCCTTTCGGGATGCCGGATTTCAAGTCCGGTGCTGTACCAATTGAGCCAACTCTGCAAAAAAAATACCGCCCACCTCATTTAAAGGTAAGCGGTACGCAAAACATGTTTATATATCTGCACAGTCTAACTGCATTCAGTAATCAAACAATTTCTTCGTTTATGCTTATCTAAAAATGAGTACATCAAGACAAAGCTCTGCTCGTCGGATCCGAGGAGTGCTGATGAAGGGCATTCAATATATAAACTATATAAACGATTCATTGTTTTCATGTCTTTTTCCTTTCTGTGGAGCATATCTTGTTTTGCTCCGCTTCTCTTTTCTATATCGTACTATAACACGCAGAACTGAAGATGTCATTATACTTGTGGTATAAAATTCCAAATCACTATTCCACGCACATCGTCTCTATATACTCTTCCAATGTTGGGATATGCACCAAATTTCTGCCTTTCACCTTACGTATGGCATTTGCATTTTTAGCAAGCTCTGTGAAATTAGCCTTACCAAGAGAATATAACTTCATCCCCTCTTCATAAGTAACATATTTCTTAGAGCCGCAGCCTACAGCAAAGCTCATCTCATTAGGCGTAAGCGATCTTCTTACCCTTGCCATTTTTAGTTCCTCCACAAAATCATATATGACTTCCCAGCCACGCTCGATGGACTGTTCTTCAAGCTTTCTCAAATTCACATAGCTTAGTGCATGGTTGAGATTTAGTTCATTAAACTCTAACTCTTTTGATTCAAAAGCTTCCTTCAAATCTGCAATCTTCCAGGTAATTGTCAGGACCTCTGTTTCATCATTAATCTCTTCAATCTTCATATCTGCTCACCATATAATCATATAATTTTTCTGCAGTACTGATATCTACTGGCTTATCATCTTGAAGCACACAGCCCTCGAAATACTTTTTACCGTATTCAAGTTCATATACCCAATAATCAACATCTTTGTTCTGAGATCCCATAATCTTATCAAGAAGTTCAATTACAAGATCCTTGTGAGCGACACCAAGCCCGTCTCCATTAATAAAATCAGTACAGATATCATCTCTGTGTTTTCTTACTACCTCGTTTACTTCAGCTGTAAATTCATCGACCTGCTGAAGTTCTTTTAGAGCTTTAACAAACTGCTCTTTTGACAATATTTTATTTTCCTTCATCGTCATCCTCTTTCTTCTGCTGGTTCATTTCTGCAACCAATCTGTCTGTTATTTCTACAATGGCCTGTACAGCCTCTTTAGCTGCCTCATCAACTGGTTTGTCCATATCAAGCGGTATTGTAAATATTCTATTATCCATTGTTATTGCTCCCTTCATGCTGCCTGCATATCCAAAATTCTCATATAATAAGAAAGTGCTCTCATAAAAAATTCTTCATCATGCGGAAGAATAATACTTGGCCTGTTACCACAAACAAGTGCATCCATAGGCATTTTGAATAAGCTACTTAATGCATATAGGTTATCTATAGAGGGAATACTTGTCCCATCCAGCCAATGGTACACAGTCTGCACACAGGACAGGTTCATGTACTTCTGAATGTCCTTTGGAGTTACATTTTTTCTTTCCATTACCTGCCGGATTCTTTCTCCGGTTCTCTTCATATCAATCACTGGATACATTTTGCTCCTCCTTTCCTTCGCCAAGAATGTCTGGCAAATCTAGCTTCCCAAACAGCCTTTCATACAACTCAAATGACATTGCTACCAGGTATCTTCCATCTGCATTAAATTTGACAGGATTACCATATCGCCTGAAGAAGTCATCAGAATCAAGATTATCAATAAATTCTTGTTCTGTAATTTCTACCATAAACACCTCCACACCATATAATGTGCCAGAATTTATTGTAGATCACGTTTCCTTGTCTATCTTATCTGCTATCTTCTTTACTAATAGATCTCTTTCGTCAAGAGCCTGTGTTACTAACATCTTCTCACTCATAAAAATCCTCCCTTAAAATTATTTCTGTAAATAATTCTAAGGGAAGTCGGATCGTAGCCATGTCGTTCTGTGAGCCAAG
>JAZUHO010000036.1:0-22700 GCA_045641745.1 Agathobacter sp.
GCACAGCAGTTCCTCTTCTTAACAATATTCTTTAACTACATTCTTATACTTCTCTATAATATACACTACATCCTCATCGCTTAAACAAGTATGCAACGGCAATGTAATTAAATTCTCATAATATGCATACGCGTTTGGGAAATCTTCAATATCCCATCCCATCTCTTTGTAAGCCGTCATCATTGGTAATGGCTTATAATGCACATTGGTGTTTACCCCATGCTCTGCTAGTTTCACAATAATTTCCCTTCTTGTGGCATCATCTATGCCCGGGATTCTTGTCAAATATAGATGATTTGAACTCTGACAATTTTTCCCGTTATGTACCAAGTGCATTACACCAAGTTTATCGCACATTTCATCATATTTTTTAACAATCTCTTTTCTGCGTTCCAATAAATTAGGATATCTGTCTAACTGACGCAGTCCAATTGCAGCCATGATATCCGTCATATTGCATTTATACCAAGCGCCTTGTATGTCATACTCCCAAGATCCTGCTTTGGTTTTGGATAGTGCATCCTTACTTTGTCCATGTAAACTATACAACTGATATTGATGATATATTTCTTCATTATCAATTCCTGGGATGTCTCTCCAAGTTGCTGCACCGCCTTCAGCCGTTGTAAAATTCTTTACAGCATGGAACGAGAAATCCGTAAAATCAGCTATTTCTCCTGCCATCTTTCCATTTTTACTTGCGCCTAAAGAATGAGCTCCGTCAGCAAATACTAACACTCTTCCAATAGCAGACTGAATGCGTCTACCCAAATCGGTATTACCGCCTGGAACAAATAAACTTCTCTTTTCATCGACTATCTCAAATAACTTATCATAATCAGCAATAATTCCACCTAAGTCAACCGCAACAATTGCCTTTGTTTTCTCAGTAATTGCTTCAGCAACTTTTTCATAATCCATTTCTGGAGAGTCTTTTTGACTATCAACAAAAACTACTTTTGCTCCACAATGAATTGCCGCAGATGCGGTTGCCGTATAGGTATATGCAGGGACAATTACTTCATCACCCTCGCCGATTCCACATATTCTGAAGTTTAGTTCTTCCGCAGCAGTAGCTGAATTCAAGCATACAACTCTTGAAACATGACAAAACTCAGCTAATCTTCTTTCTAATTCTTTTGTTCTTGGTCCAGTAGTAATCCATCCCGATTTTAACGCCTCTATTACCTCATTTATTTCCAACTCACTAATGTCTGGTGGACTAAATGGTATGTTTCTTAATTCACTCATTTTCCTATTCTCCATTCAATAATATATTGTACCTATATCTATCATCGTTCCTGCTGGAACAGAAGTTTCCTTTTTCACAATAGCACCACAATCAGCATGAGCATACGCACCTAAAACGCAACCACTATTAACAAGACTATTGGAAGCCAAAATACAGAAGTCTCCAATTACTGCTTCACTTACAGTTACCTGTGGCAAGATTGCTACGCCTTCACCAATCTGCGCTTTTGATGAGATGTTGGCGGCTGGCGAGACAATGCTTGGTATCAAGAAGTTGTTTTCTCGCAATAGTTCCGCATATTGTTTTCTGATTTCGTTATTTCCGATGGCGATGAAAGCACATGGGTATTCGTCCCTGTAGGCTGCTGCATCGGCGCATTTTCCAATGATGTTGTCTCCTTCTTTCGTATCATCCAAGAAACTAATTTCTTTGAATACGTGAAGCGATTTTGCAATCTCGTATACATCTCTTCCGTGGGTACCTGCCCCTAGAATCAGAAGGTTCAATTTCATAGGAACCGTTCTTGTTCTCTGCGGTTGTGTATGTATGCCTAAGATTTCGTCTCTTCTTGCAATTACTTCTTCTTTTGTTTGCGCGTATATGGAACGATATCGAGCTCTTCCGCTTTCTGTTACTCCCACCTTAAAGCGGGCTTCCCATCGTCCTTCATTTCTTTGATAAATCCCTTTTTCTCTGTCCAAGTTTTTTACCTCAAAATATATTTCGTCATTTTATGACACTCATACCTTTCAAGTATAGGCGTTTCCTGTATAGGTGTCAAATTTTTTGTTGTCTTTCGCATGGTTTTATTGTCAATTATTACCTATTTCATCCTTTTGCATGACTTTAGTACTTGTCTTTCTTGTCTTTTAGGGTAAAAAAACACCTTCTAGATAATCTCTAGAAGGTGTTATTCTTGCTATATTGTTACGATTATTCGCAAACGTAAGGCATCATTGCAAGATGACGTGCTCTCTTGATAGCAACAGTAAGAGCTCTCTGATGTTTTGCACAGTTTCCTGTGATACGACGAGGAAGAATTTTTCCTCTCTCTGAGATGTATCTCTTTAATTTGTTGGTATCTTTATAATCGATGACGTTATCTTTGCCACAGAATACACATACTTTTTTTCTTCTACGCATTGGTCTTCTCTTCATAGAAGATCCTTCACGATCAGCTGCTTTATTGAAAGCCATGTTGTTTACCTCCATTGAAAAATTAGTTAAATGGTAATTCTTCATCTATTCCATCTGGAATGTTCATAAATCCCTGATCTGGAATATTTGCTGGGCTTGGAGCACTTGCTGGAGTGAATCCTCCGTTTGCGTCTCCATTTGATTTGCTCTCTGCAAATTCAATCTGTTCAACAACTACGTCAGTAGTATATACTCTCTGTCCGTCCTTGTTGTTGTAGCTTCCTGTCTGAATACGACCTTCCACTACGAATTTTGTTCCTTTGCGACCGAATCTCTCGAGGAATTCTCCGGTCTTACCGAATGCAACACAATTGATGAAATCAGTATTCTGATCTTCACCATTACGTCTAAAACGGCGATCTACTGCAAGTGAAAATCTTGCAACAGCTGTAGCGTTATCTCCTGATGAGTAACGAACTTCAGCATCTCTTGTCAAACGACCCATAAGAATTACTTTATTCATAAGTTTCCCTCTTCTTTCTTATTATGCCTCGTCTTTTCTAACGCATAAGAAACGAAGAACATTGTCCATGATACGAACGTCCTGCTCTACGAGAGCTGGTACAGTTCCTTCTGCATCGAACTGGATGAAGTAATAGAATCCTTCGCTCATTTTCTGAACGTCGTAAGCTAATTTCTTCTTACCCCATTCTTCAACTTCTGTCACAACACCGCCTGCACGAGTAATGTACTCTTTTGCTTTCTCTACGACTGCTGTTCTCGCATCATCTTCGATCTTTGCACTTACAACGAGTGCTAATTCATATTTGTTCATGCGAATTGTTACCTCCTTTTGGTCTCTGGCTCATGACTTCATGTCATGAACAAGGAATAATTTAATATACCACGATTTAAGATAATATCATGTTTTGTCCCATTTCGCAAGACATTTTAAAAATTTTTTCACTTTTGCTGAAATTATTTCTTTCGAATTCCTTTTGTATTTTTCTCGACCTGCTTACGCGCAATCATAATCTGATGCTCACATCCCAGGCATTTTAATCGAAAGTCTTGTCCGATTCTTAAAACTTCCCATTCAAAGCTGCCACAAGGATGTTGCTTTTTTAATTTTACAATATCTCCTACTTCGAAATTCATTCGTATTTGTCACTTTCTTTACCACTTTTTGGAAATTGCGGGAGTAGGATTTGAACCTACGACCTTCGGGTTATGAGCCCGACGAGCTTCCAGACTGCTCCATCCCGCGCTAAATTGCTACGCAAAATTATTATAATTCTACGCTTTTTTTAAGTCAAGCTGACTTCTATCTGTCTAAAGTATATTCTGTATTTTCCGATTTATGCCTAAGCTGCTGGTTTTTTCCATAATTTTTTATCGACCAAAGCATCGCCCCATACCTTTCGAGCTAAATTATTTAAATATTCATAGGAAAAGGCCGGATATTGCTTTCTTATGAGGTTTTCCTTTGCTAGCTCTTCATTATACTCGCTCAGATAATAGACACTATAGGCTTCCTTCTTTCCCATGTGACACACCAATGCATCTACATCATAGTCTAAGATTTGTACGCGCTTGTCCTCACCACGTCCGATGACTACTTCTGCGATGCCACCTAGCATACGGTCGGACAGTACGCCTGCTGTACTTTCCGTTCCATTCACGAAATTTCCAAGGGAATAGTACACTAGCATTTGATGTCCCGCCTCATCTCTTACATATTCGATTGGCTCGATAACATGAGGATGGGTACCTATGACGAGGTCTACGCCATTTTCCAGAAAGATTTGTGTCCATTTCTTTTGCTGCGCATCGCTTTCTAAACGGTATTCGGTTCCCCAGTGTGGGCATACGATGACGAAGTCTGCCTGTTCATGGGCTTTCGCGAGGTCTGCTACTACCTTGCTTTCGTCCAGGTAATTTACTGCGTATGGCATATCACTTGGCGTCTGAATTCCGTTGGTTCCGTAGGTGTAATTCAGGATGGCGATTCGTATATTGTCCTTTTCGTAGACGTAGATTTCATTCTGCTGTCGTTCCCTGCTTTCGTTGATTCCCAGATAAGCGATCTGTGGATAAGTTTCTTTCCAAAACTTCATGTCGTTGACAATTCCGGCTTTCCCTTTGTCTAAGGCATGGTTGGTTGCCTGCAATATGACATCAAAGCCTGCACTTACCTCTGCATCGCCTACTTCATATGGAGAGTTGAAGCATGGATAGCTGGATATGCCGATTTCGCTTCCTCCCAGTATGGTTTCCTGATTTACCAGTGCTAAGTCTGCGTCTGTAATCTCATCCTTTACATGCGAAAAGAGATGGTCATAATTGTAGCTACCATCTTCTTTTTTCCCAGAGTCAAGCACACGCGTGTGCATGAGCATGTCCCCTACCATTACCAGATGAATTCTATGGTCCCGCGGATCATACGTCTTGATTTCTAGCTCTTTTGTGCTCTCTGGAATTTCCTGCTCTGTTGGTACCTCCGAATTAATGGATGCTACAGTAGGTTGGATTTCTTTTTGTCCTTTTCGTATGACTAGCCCCCACAAGCATACGATTCCAATACATATTCCTGTTATAAAAATGAGAGCAACTATTTTTTTGTTACTCTCATGTCTCTTCCCCGGTATCCTTCTCTTCATTTTTCCTCTTTTACAATAAAGCCTGGTAGATGTCTCTTTTACTTACGCCCCTGTCTTTTGCTACTAGCTTCATTGCTTCCTTGTGCGCAATTCCCTGTTCCTCATATATTGCCATGTGCTCTTCGATACTCATAGCAAGAAAGTTCTCTTGTTTCTCCAATTCCATTTCTTTTCGGTCTCTTCCGCATATGATAAGAACAAATTCTCCCTTTGGATCATTCTCTTTGTAATACTCTAATAATTCCGCAAAGGTAGTTTGCTTCTTTTCCTCATAGCGCTTGGTTAGTTCGCGACAAACGGTTAGTTCTCGATTGCCCAAGGCCTGATATAATTCTTCGATGGTTTTCACCAAGTGATGCGGCGCTTCATATACGATGATGGTTCGCGTCTCATCCTTGAGTTCTTCTATGACCGCTGCTCTCTCCTTCTTATCTCTTGGAAGGAAGGCTTCGAAGGCGAATCGCCTCGTTGGTCGTCCCGACATGGTGAGTGCGGTGATACATGCAGCTGGTCCCGGCAGTGATGTAACCGGTACGCCCTGTTCATAGCAGATTCGCACGATGTCTTCTCCTGGATCGGAGATTCCCGGAGTTCCTGCATCCGTAATCAGTGCAATGTTTTGTCCTTCTTTTAATTTTTCTACCAATTGATATGCTTTCTCAATCTTGTTAAATTCATGATAGCTCGTCATTGGCGTTTTGATTTCAAAATGGTTGAGCAACTTTATGGAATTTCTAGTGTCTTCCGCGGCAATGAGATCCACTTCCTTTAAGGTACGAAGTACGCGAAAGGTGATGTCCTCTAGATTTCCAATTGGCGTTGCACACAAATATAACGTTCCTGACATAGTTTCGCCTTTTCTAATATCCATAGATGTCATGTATTTCTTCTGTATAGACACCTGGTTCTTTGTATACGATTAATGGTTTTTCGATGGTTATTCGCGATTTCCCACCATAGAGTCCCTCGATTAATACGATGTTCGGCTCTTTGTCCGCATAGGGTTGTACCAAACGCATACGTTTCGGCTCTATGCGGTATTCCACCATTTTGTTGAAGATTTCAACAAGGCGGAAAGGGCGATGCACCATATAAAAGCGTCCGTTTGGCTTTAATATCTTAGCGCTTTCTCGCATGATATCGTCCAGGTTACATGCGATTTCATGTCGCGCAATTGCTTTCTCATCGTTGGGATTGGTGATTCCATGTTGCCCAATCATATAGGGTGGATTGGTGGTGATGACTTCGAAGCTATTCGCTCCAAATATCTGGGAGGCTTCTTTGATATCCCCGGTTACGACCTGAATCCTTTCCTCCAGCTGGTTATAGGCAACACTTCTTCTCGCCATGTCTGCACTTTCTGGCTGTATCTCTAGGGCGACATATTGATTCCCTTCGTATTTGGCTTCCATTAATATAGGAATGATGCCTGTTCCTGTTCCCAGGTCCAGACATCGTTCTCCTTTCTTTACCTTTGCGAAGTCAGAAAGCAACACCGCGTCAATTCCAAAACAGAATTTTCCCGGGTTTTGTATGATTTGATATCCATTGCGGTTCAAATCATCGAGTCGCTCATTTTCCTTTATGAGACTATTCCTCATTTTGCTTTCCCTGTCCATGGTTTCCTCTACGATTTCTATTTCTTCTGTAGTTACGCCTGTCGTTTCCATCCTGATTTCTACCATCCTGATTTCTACCATCTTGGTTTCTACCGTCCTGGTTTCTTCCTTCTTGGTTTCTTCCCTCTGGATTTCGATTGTCCTGACGTCTCTCTCTTCTGTTGCTCTGCTCTACCGATTTTTCATGGTTGTTACCGCCTTCGTTATGGTCATAACTCTGGCTACGGTTTGCAGGAGCTTCTCCACTATTTTCCTGCTTTTCTCCACGATTCTCACGGAATTCTGAGCGGTTGTCGCGATCTTCGCGAGTATCATTGCGATTGTCACGGTTATCGCGATTTTTACGATTGTTACGAGATTCATTGTTTGATTTGTTCTCATTGTTATTCTCACGATTTGTGCGGTTCTTATAATTCTTTCTATTGTTGTAATTATTATTGCCGCCGCTATTATTATTGCCGTTGTTGTTACTGTTGTCGCTACTGTTGCTGTTATCGCTATCGTTACTATTGTTATTGCGATTGCTGTTATTGTTTTTATTATAGTTATTATTTCGCTTGTTATTGCCTGATGTCTCTTCGGTTGTTCCGCTTTCTTCTAGGTCTTTTAGCTCTCTGAGTTCTTCTGCTGTGAGCTTAATGTCCTTTCTTCTCTTTGGAACAAATTTCAGCTGCTCAACACGATATTCACGAAGTTCTTTTTCTTCTCCGTTATCGATTAATACCTTAACGAGCTGACGAAGTACGTTGATATTGGTTACTTCTCCTTTGAATCCGTCGTCGGTTGTAACGGTTTCTCCCATGGCTGGAAGGCGTCCGTTTAGATATTCATAGGTTTCCTGCTCATTTTTGAGACAGCACATCAATCTTCCACATACACCGGATATCTTGGTTGGATTTAAGGATAGATTCTGCTCCTTTGCCATCTAGATGGATACTGGTACAAAATCTGCCAGATAAGATTTGCAACAGAGCTCTCTTCCGCAGATTCCTATTCCTCCCATCATTTTGGTTTCGTCTCTGACACCAATCTGACGTAATTCGATTCTGGTGCGGAATACAGCTGCTAAGTCTTTTACTAATTCACGGAAGTCGATTCTGCCGTCTGCGGTGAAGTAGAACAACAGCTTATTTCCATCGAAGGTGTACTCTGCTTCTACAAGCTTCATTTCAAGCTCATGCTTCAATATCTTTTCTTTGCAGATACGGAAGGCTTCCTTTTCCTTCTCTTTATTTTTTTCGACGGCTCTTTCGTCTTCATCGGTGGCTACTCGAATTACTGGTTTCAGTGGCTGTACTACTTTGTCGTCTTCTACTTCTCGGTTGGCCAGCATGACCGTTCCCATCTCAATTCCTCTTGCGGTCTCAACAATGACATGCATTGGTGGCTCTAAGTCAAAATCTGCTGGATCGAAATAGTATATTTTTCCAGCATTGCGGAATCGAATTCCTACTACTTTTATCATGTTAGATCTCCTTCATTGTCAGCAATAATAGTTCGATTACCAAATCAAAGTTCACATTTGCATTGAGGCGCACCTTCGCCTTTTCTAATGCTTCTATAATATTCTCAATTCCTTGGTAGGACTTTTTTGCTGCCTGGTTTTTAATGTCATAGACTTCGTCTTTGAAGATGAGCTTGTTGGCATCGTTGGTTGCTTTCATGTAGAGTACATCGCGATACCAGATCATCATCAAATCGAAATAGTCCTGTATTTCTAGTTTATATTCGCTTATCTGTTTTACAGCTTCGCCCATCTCGTATAATTCTATGTCGTCGATGCGCTTTAATAGCTGTAAGACAGCTGCTTTCAATTCTTTAAAGTTCTCGGATCTTGCAAGCTGTATGGCTTTTCCTACGTTTCCTTGTGCGAAGGCGGTACAAACATCTGCCTGATAGTCTGGAATGCTGTAATGCTCCATCAGATATGGCCGGATGATGTCGTCCTTGACGGCTTTGATGTTGAGCATAATGCATCGAGACAATATGGTTGGCAAAAAGCGGTCTGCATTTGTTGTTAGCAGGATGATGATGGCATATGCTGGCGGCTCTTCGATCGTTTTTAACAGTGCATTCTGCGCCTGTACGTTCATTTTTTCTGCTTCGTCTATGATGTAGATTTTATATTTACTACTGTATGGTTTTACCACGATGTCATTATTTACCTGTGTTCGTATGTCGTCTACACCTATGGTGTTTGGTTTGTCGTGGCTTACATAGATGATGTCTGGCTGATTGTATTCTACTGCCTGCTTGCACGAACGGCAGGTCATACAGGCGTCTCTTTTGCCCTCCTCACACTGCAGTGTGGTTGCAAAGGCTTCTGCAAGCATGCGCTTTCCGGACATATCTGGTCCATTTATGATGTATGCATGGCTCACCTTGTCCATTTCGATTGCATTCTGCAGGTGTTCTATGATTTGCTCATGTCCGATTATTTCTTGAAATTTCCCCATATGGTACCTCCTGATTTATGTGAAGATATCCAGTAACAAGCCCCTGATTTCTCCGATTCTACCTAATATACTGATATGGTCCTTCTCATCTTTTACCAGCTCCGATGCTAGTTCGTCCAGATTCGCATCGATGAGCTTGATGATGCCATAGACACGATGGCGTCCTCTTCGGTCCAAGAAATTTTCTCTGGAAAATTTGTGGGATCGATATACGACTTCATTTAAGAATTCCTTGATTAGCATACGATACTGCTTTAGATCTCGGATATCCATGTGTTCGGCAATTCGATTTCCCTGGGCTGTGATGTCCGTCATTAAGGCGTCTACCTTGGCCTGTAATTCTGCATCTGTTATTGCACTTGAGAGGGTGAATTTGAAGGAACCGTCCCCCGTCTGCACTTTGGCCGATTCTGGCATCTGTGTAATCTGCTGTGTTTGATTTACTTTCATATCCATGAGATCGACCTCCTTTTTTTATTTCTGTCGTATGTGCGCCTTTACCATCTCTACGGTGTCTTCAAAGGCGTTATTTTGAAAACGATGCGCTTTATCAATGCCTGCGGCCACTAGCTTTTCCTCTGAGAAGTCTGCAGCGTCTGTCAGAAATCTACGGCACATTTCTTCAAACTGTGGAATTTCTTCTTTTTCTTCCCGCGCGATTGCTCTACGCAAGCGTTCTCCGTCCGGAACATAGATGTATATTGGTTCTACATTCTCTTTTCCGAAGTGATTTCGGATTGGAATGTAAGTTTCTAGGGTTCCGATCATGAGGTAGCTGTTGTTCGTGATGTCAATTTGTCCATCATCTACCGTGAAGTATTTCCACAAGCCTTTTACGGTGTGATAGGTTCGCAGCTCAATGATTTTGCCTTGTTCTTCTAATTGCACTACCTCTTTTTCTGTAACAAAGTGGTATTCTTTTCCTTCCTGCTCCTGTTCGCGAATTGGTCGCGTTGTGTAAGGAACAATGCGCTGCAAGCCTAAGCTTGTGTCTGTTATTATTTGTTCAAAAATGCTATCTTTTCCCGATGCACTTTTTCCCATTATGATATATATTTTTCCCATTGTTTTGGTTCCTTAAGTATAATATAGTCCGGGCAAATTGACAATGTTTATCCCGTTTTGCGATACGCCTTTTAGATTCAAATTTTTCTCTATACACAGCTGTAGTTGTGCTGCTTTTGTTTCTGATATCTCTTCTCCTGGAACGAGTATTGGAATTCCCGGCGGATACAAAAATACAAATTCCGCGCTTACCTGTCCTACTGCGTCTTGTATTGGACAGGTTGTTTTTTCGTATGCTTCTATTTCGGAAAGTTTTACACGTATTTTGTTTTCTTCGTAGATCTTATCCACTTCTACGCGATTCATCCACTTTTGTGTCGTGGATAACGTTCCTTGTGATTGGTCAGTTTCGTTGATATCTGTCTTGATGAGCTCTGCGTCGATGGCATACAGTGCCTCCAAAAGTCGTTCAAATCCCTGGTCTGTATCCATAATGCTTGTCATGGCAAGTACGTAGGTATCCGTAACCATTTCCATTTCAAGCTGATGGTTGTCTAACAGCTTTCGATGGAGTGTCTTTCCGTCGATTTTCTCAGGAAATATAAGGATTTTCTCTCGGTCAAAGTCGAAGCATTCCTTCTCATCCATGCATTCTTTTCTTAATATCTGAAGATGTTTGAGATGCTTTGTCTTCTCGTAGAATTGCTCCAGTCGATTCACATATTGCTCCCATGCCTGCACGCCCTTTTCTCGCACATAGGTGATGCATTTTTCCATGGATGCCATCAAAAGGTAGCTTGGTGAGCTTGTCTGATAAATGTGTAGGTACTGTTCTATTTTTTCTACTGGAACTCGCTTCGAACAAACCAGAAGCAGGGCTGTCTGCGTGAAGGCGGGCAGTGTCTTGTGCAGACTTGTGATTACGAGGTCCGCGCCAAGTCTTGTGGCGTTCTCTGGAAAATAGGGATGCATTCCAAAGTGCGCGCCATGTGCTTCATCCACTATGAGCGGTATCTCGTACTGATGCACAATTGCTGCGATTGCCTGAATGTCTGATACGATGCCGTCATAGGTGGGAGATGTCAAAAATACTGCCTGTATCTCTGGGTCTTCCTTGAGCTTGTTTACTACCATTTCTGGCGTAATCTGTCCTTGAATTCCTTGTCGTGTAATCGTTGGATATAGGTAGACTGGCTCCAATTCCATTAGAAAAAGGGCGTGGTACAGGGATTTATGTGAGTTCCTTGCTACCAGGATTTTTCCTCTTCTCTTTACGCTTGCGGATACCGCTGCGAGAATGCCGCAGGTGCTTCCGTTTACTAGATAGTAGGCTTTCCTTGCATCGTACAGCTCTGTCGCGCGCTCCTGTGCTTCCTTTAGTATTTCCTGGGAATCGTGCAAGTCATCGAATCCTTCAATTTCTGTTATATCCATGGAATAGATTTGCTCCATTCCCAAGTCCTGCCGTTTGTGGCCTGGCATGTGGAAGGGATACACGTCTGAGTTCCCATAGGCTTTTAATTTTTCGTCTAATAACATGTTTCTATCCTAAATATCGTTGTAGTTCTGGCATCCAGTCGTCAAAGAAGACTTCGTTGTCACACAATGCCTTCCATAGTGGTTCGATAAAGGTCAATAATAATTCCAAACTGTCTTCCCAGGATTTGTCACATCTTGGGTTTGCATTGGTATATTGAATCCAACGCCTTTTCATATGGGCATAGTTCTTATAGCCTTGCAGCTGTTCAAACCGTTTATGCTTGGCAAATTTGGGATGCGTTTCTGCATATTCGCGTAGGCGCTCCATCATTCGCCTTCCACTGATAACCTGATGCTTTAGTAAAAAAATCATTTCCTCATAGGTTTTTAGCGAGGGAATAAGCTCTAGCTTCTCCATTATTTCAACGAACTGCGCCATAATCAGTTCATCGGCTGGATAATGATAATAGGACACACTTTCATTTGGATACATGAAAAGGCGTAGCTGCATTTCCTCTGGTTTGAGTCCTTCCTCCCATGGGATAGGAATCAATCGTACAACTACTGGAATTTCCATGTCTTGGATTTCTCCAACAAGGTTCCATTGATAGCTGTCGTTTACTTGAAGTGCACGCCCTTTCCAACTTACATGAATGGATCGTTCCTTTCGAAATACCATCGCAAAGATTATGGATGCCATCTTCCAGTCTAGTGGCTGTCCTGGTGCAAATGGCTTGTCCGCTGGTAATCCCGGTCTTTGAATATAGTAGAATTCTAATGGTGTCTCTCTTCCTTCTTTGTATGCCTCGATTCCCAATGGTTTGGTGTTGGAAATCCAGAAAACGTTGCGATATTCGGAGGTATAAATCAATTGCATGATTTCCTCTAGCACATATCCTCGCAACAGATTGGTGAATGGGATTTTATATGCTTCGCTTTTATCCTTTAAAGCGGTCTCATTCTTGACTCCGACTTTCATTATAACCTCTTTCGAATTTGATTTCGTATTTTCCTTGTGGTGAAATTAGAGCCACACGCCGATTAGGCTCTGTACCTTCTTTAGAACCTTACGCTCCTTTGCATATTCCAACAACGCGGAGATGTCCTTGTCCTCGTCGCGGATGTATGCCTGTACTGCAGCCTTAAAATCCTCGCGCTCCATTTTGCTTTCGTACTTGAGACAGTCGCAGATTAGGCGATCCTTGTCATATATTTGAAAGGTATTTCCTTCCAGTGTGATTTCACTCACCCCTAACGCAAGCGCTTCCGGCTCTGTGTAGAAAGGAACTACCTTCGGATAATCCATTTTGAATCGTGATTTCGATGTATTTTTGTCGATGGCAATCTTCCATCCAAATGGTTTCTGTGTTATGTACCCATAGGCATATAGCGCGTTTTCCATGCATAACACCCCGTCTGGGAATAGCTTTGCAATGAGCTCATCTTCCGTAAATCGGTCAATTCTATCTGTATAATAGCCATTCTTGATACGTACAATATCTCCATTTTCTACAAAATCAAGAATTCTTCGGTAATCAATTCCAATTTTGGAAAGCTGCTCTTTTTTCGCAATTCCGCCATTTTCATTAATACACTCTCGTACTTTGTCTAGTACCTGCTGATATAGCTTTTCGTTCGTATAATTCTCTGACATTTTTCCGCTCCATATAAAAAATAGTGGTACTTTTTTATTCTATCACTGCCAACTTTATTTCGCAATTCAAAATAAATACTTTTTTCCTATTTTTTTTAATGTCGTTATAATCTTGAAATACACTTCCTTCTGTCATATCATAAAATTACGACAGAAATGTGATTTCTAAATATACTTCTAGATGTACTTTTAAATAATATTCTAGATATACTTTTAGATATACTTCTAAATATATTTTCACTTTCAATGTAAATGATTCTATAATATTGCAAATTAGGTAAAGGAGTTATTACGATGGATTATTCATTTGAGAAAGCAAAAGGACCACACGGCAATCCTTCGCGAGAAACCTGCGAATCAACAATTAAAAGAATTCTGAATACCGAGATTGCAGAAAGAGGCAGCAATTTACATTTTAAAACTGCCGCTGACTTTCTCCCTTATTTCGAATCGCTTTATCCAGCTTCTGATGCACTTACCAAACAGGTGCAGCGTGCGATCAAAGCGTTACATATGCCAAAGGACGAGAATGGATTCTTTATCGCCAATAAGACCATAGAACAATTTGAACAAGAACAAGAATTATCGCAAGTTCTTTCCAAAGCAAACACTCATATTCATGCTATGGATGATTTCTCGCCTATTTTTTTGGAGGTGGATTCCCCTTATCGAACCTATCTTAGCCATCTTTTGGAGACCTCTGAAACCTTTCGTCCCTTCATTTTAACAAATGTAGAAACCTCTAATGGATTAATATTGTTTGTGAAAGAGCGAGAAAATGTACTCAATTTATTAAATAATCTGACAATATAGCTCTCAAAATAGAATGTCTATTTATAACAAAAGGACAATATCCACTTGGAATATTGTCCTTTTTTCTCTTTCTATTCTCGCATACTTATGTCTTTTAATTTTAATTCGACTTTTCCAGTCAATGATTTATTACTCTTTATTTAAACAAACGGTCCTTTTTTCTACGCTTTCTTCCGTTTTCCTTCTTGATTTCACGGAAACGCTCTCTTCTCATTTTTCGCACGCTTCGATTGTGTTTAATGATATAACGATTTTCGAAGCATTTCTTTCCTAAGAAAATCAATACAGCGAGTATTGCTAATCCAACTATAACCGCAATGATTACAATCGGTTGAACCGTTACCACCTCTTTCTTATCCTCGCCCTCATTTTCTGCTTCAAAAATCGAATCCTCGACTTTTACATCCTTTGCCTCGATTTCAGCGCTACCAACATCTCTTCCCTCGTAGACATATTTTAATCTTGCCAAAGTTTTGCTTCCATAGCTGTTATTATCCTCTCGACTAATCTGTGCCTCTGAGAAAGCTACGCCATTTGGCAATACGATGCTTGCATTTTTGCTAAGAGAAACAAATTCCTGATTCGTGTTGAGAATTCCCATGTCCTTCAGCTTTTCTTCGCTGATACTCTGCTCATTCTCTGCTATGTTCAATTTTTGGAAATTGTTGAAGCCCCACTCAAATAAGTCTGTTGTGTTCTGGTAATGGAGCGGATTGGATGATTTCATAATGACGCAAACTAGCTTCATTCCATCCTTTTCTGCAAATGTGATTAATGTATTTCTTGCTTGATCTGTAAATCCGGTCTTTCCACCCTTTGCATGCTCATATAGGTATTTAATCGTTGATCTATCCGAAATCATTGCATGATGCTGATTTAGAGGTGTTGGATCTGCATGCTTATTTGTTGGTGGAATGACATATCGTCTTGTTCCACAAATGATTCTGAAATTCTCATTTTTATATGCCGCAGCACCAATTAATCCCATATCATGTGGGCATGTCCAATGATCATCTGCATGAAGTCCGTTTGGATTGCTAAAATGCGTATTTACGCATCCTAATTCCTTTGCTTTCTCGTTCATCTTTTCAATGAAGGATGCATAGCCGGTTCCTATCTTCGTACCTACGTGTTCTGCAACTGCATATGCACATTCATTTGCCGACTCCAGCATAACAGCATACAGGCATTGCTCCATTGTCATCTCTTCACCCAGGTCACGGGATATATGAGAAGTATCTCCCTCATTTTTGAATACCGCGTCTGCAGAAAAGGTTACGATTTCATCCATCGTACTATTTTCTAAGGCAACTAATACTGTCATAACCTTGGTAATACTTGCAGGATACATCGCTTCCGTTGCATTCTTATCATATAATACAGTGCCTGTATCCATTTCCATCATGAAGGCACCCTCCGATGGCGACACATCCGGTCCTTGTGGCCAACCTCCCTCTGCTTTCACTTGTTGAGGCAGAATTCCTGTTACAAGTAACACACTCAGAAGCAAAATTGTAATTTTATTTCTATATTTCACGGTTTTAAGTCCCCTTTCCGCTTTTTGTCACATAACTATTTAAGTATATACGTGTATTCTCTCCTTCGCAAGGCGTTTTGCGAAAAACCCTTTTCCTATTGCAAAAATTATATTACAATATCCATGTCAATCTTGTATTGCATCATGAAGAAAAACATTTTTCTTAGCATTCTTTTTTCTTGATATTATGCTTCTATGGAGTTATGAATTTCTTCATGCTTATCGAATAATTTTACATAGTAGAAAGGATATCTTATGAGATTACGTAATATTCCCGGAGCGGATGAGGTCATCAACAATAGCTCCTACTGCATACAAAATCCAACAGATTACAAAGGAAATTGGAAATCCGCTTTTTCCAACAATAACCCGATTCACATAGAAATCGGAATGGGCAAAGGTCGTTTTCTTATGGACCTGGCTGCTCTTAATCCAGATATCAATTATATTGGAATCGAGCGTTACACCAGTGTTCTCCTTCGCGCAGTTCAAAAAATGGAGGAAGCGCCATTACCAAATGTTCGTTTCCTTTGTGTCGATGCAAAAACATTACCTGACATATTTGAAAAGGCAGAGGTCGACCGCATCTATCTTAACTTTTCTGATCCTTGGCCAAAGGATCGCCATGCAAAGAGACGCCTTACCTCGCATGAATTTTTGGCCCGTTATGATTGTTTCCTAGCTCCAAATGGTCATATCGAATTCAAAACAGATAACCAGGATTTATTCCAATTCTCCCTCGAAGAGATTGAAGCTTCCGAAACCTGGCATCTGGATGCATCTACAAGAGATTTGCACCATGATCCAGTTCTTTCTGAGGGAAATATCATGACGGAGTATGAAGAGAAATTTTCTTCCAAAGGAAATCCTATTTGTAAATTGATTACTTCGAGATAAAATATTATACGCCCATGAATATTTACGAATAAAATATTCATGGGCGTAACTTCGCTCTATTATATCTTTCTTATCTGAATTTATTCAGCCCAATTTTCTATGCTTAAGCCTTTAACTCTTTCAAACTCTTTCATATTATTTGTAACCACTGTATAACCTAATGACATGGCATGACCAGCAATCATCATATCTAATGGGTCAATTGGAGTGCCTGCTTTTTCCAAGTCTGCTCGAATTTTCCCATAGCTCTCAGCTGCCAATGAATCAAAATTCATAATTTCAATATTAGCCAATAGTATTGCTAGTGCAACTCTGTTTTTCTCTATTGCTTTACTTTTCTCCACGCCATGTACTAATTCTGCATAAGTAACAGACGAAATACATACCTCTTTCGGTTCATGTTCCTGCAAACGAATAAACACTTGCTCTGGTTTATTCTTAATAGCATAAATACATATATTTGTATCTAACATATATCTCATAGCTCTTCACGTTCCTGCTTCAAACTACCATCTCTCCCATCTTGCATGAAATCATCTGAAAACATATCTACTGCCTGCATAAACGAATTCCATTTATTTGTTTTTGGCATTAATAGAACAATATCCCCGATTCTATTTACTGCGACTTCATCTGTATTAAATCTACATTCTTTTGGAAGTCTTACCGCTTGACTCCTACCATTTTCAAATACTTTTGCAGTCATCATATGAATCAACTCCTTTCTTACAACAATAGTATATACCAAAATATATATCCTAGTCAATTTCACATGTATTTTAACGAACCAGCGTTATAACACAAAAAAATAGGAAAGTGCATAAGTTGTAATTCTTACGCATTTTCCTATTAATAAATTTGTGCAAAAAAAAAGCACCAACTCCGCTCCAATAGCGAATTCGGCACCCTCTTTATAATGCGCCACCAGGGGTTCGAACCCTGGACACCCTGATTAAGAGTCAGGTGCTCTACCAACTGAGCTAGTGGCGCATAAAAATTTGTCTTTCATAAACGCAAGATTTATTATATAGTATAAATATAATTATTGCAACCTTTTTTTATTTTTTATTTATTTTTTTGAAAGGAGCACCGTTTACGGTTAAGAAATGAAAGTAGAAGAAAGATTACTCAAATACGTAAGCTATTGGACAACCTCTGACGAGGAATCAGAATCTATTCCTAGTAGCGAGCGTGAATTTACACTCGGACAAGAACTCAAAAAAGAACTTGAAGACTTAGGCTTGCAGAATGTTGTTATAACAGACAATTGTTATGTATATGGCCTTCTTCCTGCCACTCCAGGCTATGAGCAGAAGAAAGCAGTTGGATTTATTGCTCATATGGATACCGCTCCTGATTTCAACGGAAAAGACGTTAAACCACAGATCATTTCCAATTATGATGGAGGCGATGTCGTGTTAAACGGAACTGGTGACATTCTTAAAGTCTCTGATTTTCCTACACTTTCTACCTTGAAAGGTCGTACTTTAATCACAACAGATGGTACTTCCCTTCTTGGAGCAGACGATAAAGCAGGTGTTGCAGAAATCCTCACCGCTGTAGAAGAAATCATTAAGGAAGAACTTCCTCATGGAGACATTTGGGTTGGTATTACCCCTGATGAAGAAGTTGGAAAAGGCGCCGATCTCTTTGACCTTTCATATTTCAAAGCAGATTATGCCTACACCGTTGATGGAGATTACGAGGGAGAAGTTGCCTACGAGAACTTTAATGCTGCAAGTGCCGTTTTCCATCTAAAAGGCGTAAATGTTCATCCAGGAGAAGCAAAAGATATCATGGTAAATGCCGGATTAATTGCCTGCGAAATTGCTGCATCCCTTCCAGAAGAGGAAACACCATCTCATACAGAAGGACGTGAAGGTTTCTACCATCTCATCGATATGAAAGGCGATGTTGCCTCAGCACAATTAAATTACATTGTGCGTGACCACGATAAGGATATCTTTGAATCTCGCTTAAACAAACTTCGTACAATCGCTGTTGAAATCGACCGAAAATATGGAGAAGGAACTGCTACCTTAGAAATCAAGCATTCCTATGACAATATGTTATCCGTCATTGAAAAAAATATGTTCATTGTTGACTTAGCACGTGAGGCAATCTCTTCTGTAGGACTTGAACCTATTTCTCGCCCAGTTCGTGGAGGAACAGATGGTGCCCGCTTGTCTTTCATGGGTCTTCCTTGTCCAAACCTCGGAACTGGCGGATATGGATTCCATGGACCATATGAGCACATCACGGTTGAAGGAATGCAAACTTCTGTTAAAGTTGTAAAATATTTAGCAACACATCCAGTGGAAGCATAGCATTTCCTATAAATACAAAATAAAAGAGCAATGTACTTATAATTTGTACATTGCTCCTTTTTGTTTCTGTTTTTAATATTATTCTTTTATATATTCTTTTATATATTCTTTTATATATTCTTTTATATTTTTCTTTTGTATTACTCTTTTATTGCTGCCCTATATGGTTCTTCACATTGTTTCTACAAATTTGCCAATAATGCTGCAATATCTTCTGGTGACATCATTTTGTTTGGATCCGATAAATCTGGCATTGGTGGCTTCTCTTCTTCCACTGCTGGCTCCGCTACTGGAATTTCTTCTACTGGTGTTTCTGCTACCGGAGTCTCTTCTATTGGAGTCTCTTCTATTGGAGCTTCTTCTATTGGAACTTCTACTACCGGTGTTTCTTCTACTAGAGTTTCTGTTTCACTTGCTTCTGGTGCAGGATCATCGGTTCCCATATTAGCAAGCAATGCCGCGATATCTTCTGGTGACATCTTTGCATTTGGATCTGACAAATCTGGCATTGGTGGTTTTTCTTCTTCCACTAGAGCTTCTGTTTCACTTGCTTCTGGTGTAGAATCCTCTGTTCCCATATTTGTAAGCAATGCTTCCATATCCTCTGGAGTCATCATCTTGTTTGCATCTGACATATCAAATTCTGGATTGATGGATTCAACTTCTGGCTCCACTATAGCTTCAACATTTGCTTCAACATTTGCTTCAACATTTGTCTCTACACTTGCTTCAGCATTTGTTTCTACTTTTTCAACAGTTTCGACTACTGGTGATTCAATTGGTGCTGCTTGCTGTGGAGCTGCTGTCATCACCACTGGCGTTGCAACTCTGCTATTTGCTTGCGCCTGCATCATGTCTCTGGAAATTTGAAGCTCCATCTCTTTTAAATGCGTGAGCAACTCTTGCTGCTTCATCATCAGGTCTTGATTTGTTTGTGAAAGAGCGATTTTTTGATCCGTTAATAAATCTTTGCCATTCTCTCTTAGAATAGTCTCAAAAGCTTCTAGTTTTTCAATCATTTGATCATTAGAACAAATGATTGCTTCTGTATTCTCTCTACTTCTATTCACCTGAACCTTGGCTATCGCTTTCTGAGCATTCAAAATTGTTTGGGTTGGAATTGCCATACTTGTTTCCATATTGTGCAATTCCTTATCCAATTCATCATATAGCTTACGCAGTAAAAGATAAGACGCCTTATCTGATTTCGCAAGGTTTTCAAGCTGCATATCATAATACAAATCTCTTGCATACTTTTCTTGCATAACCCCTGTAATCAGCAAGTAAATTCCGCCTAATGCAACAACTGCAAATGCACCTATCGCTATAAAATTGGTTGGATAGTTAATCATGGCATAAAGTTCTGCAAGAACTGCCACTCCCAATAGGACACTGGAAAAAGTAATTTGATTCTTACTTGCATCCCTCATCTTTTTTGGATTCACTGAATTATTCATGTCCATATGAATACCCCACTTTCTCTGTGTCATCCCTGACATTAGTGCACCTAACTGGATTCGAACCAGCGGCCTACCGCTTAGGAGGCGGTCGCTCTATCCTACTGAGCTATAGATGCATATATAAACAAGTTAAACTATAAACAAACCGAGCCTTGCATCCAAATTGTTCCTTTGAATCGTCTCCCTATTGCTGGTTCTCCAAGTAAGTCTTTCTTATTGATACATATATCGAAAACTACATCATTACAATTTATATTCATACAGTATATTTCTTCATTGGTTTCTTTATTTTTTTGCAATGTATAATCTGTAATCTCCCCAATAATGCTGTAGTGATCACTTTCTATTCCATATGGCATAAATGTGGTATTTACAATTGACAGAATATCTTCCTGAGAAATACGACGCGATAATTCTGAATAAGTGTCCATATCCTCCAGAGTTAAGCTCTCAATTGCACTCTCATCGCCTTCACGCGCCTGAGCAATCAACTGATTTCTTTCATTCTTTGCTTTCTTTCCACTTTTACACTTCTTATCACGTTGTGATGACGGCAAAAGAATTTTACCATCGACAGATAATCCAGATAAAATTGATCCTTGAATAGTTCCTCTATCTAATTTACCATTACACTCTGCCAAATAGTCACACACATTCTGCAAATAGAATATGAGAGCTACTCCTAGTCGGATTTCATCACATACTCCTGCGTATGATTCTTTATCAGAGTGCTTTTCAATTTCTATTTCTTCTAGTGTTGAAACTTCTGTGCCAATAAAGTATGGATAATAGTATTCTACTTCAAATATATCATCCTCATCGTATATACCACGCACAGTAATCCCCATATGGTTTGCATATTCCTTGGATAACTCAGCGAACTCATTTCCTTCGGAATCCTTTGTCACTTTTATTGATGTTGGATTCTGTATAACGTCTTCAATCGCTTTTTCCAATTCCTTTTTTGTAATATTAGAAAAGCCAATTGCTCTTAGAAACTTGTGCACTTCATATCCTCCTTTTGTACTAATTTTACACAAAAAATCGAAATTATACAACCTGAAGAATAGAAATATTTTTTTCTAATTCAAGATTTTGAAGTTTATCAACTTCCTCACACTTCATTTCTTCGTCCAATATCATAATAATTGGATTTTCTGGATCTGTTGTCTGAGAGATAACAACTCCATTTTCTTGACCACTTGTCTTTACCGTGGTTCCAACTGGGTATTTGGCAATTGTTGATTCAATGAGGTTTATTACCTTTTTGTCATACCTCTTACCAGCCTCTTCAACCATAACTCGAAGAGCTTCCCGTATGGAAATTCTTTTACATTCCATTCCAGAAATCAAACAATCAAAATTGTCACATGCCTGTATAATTTTACATTCTATTTCTGTATTTTTTTGTCGTAGTGGAAATCCTGAGCCATCCATTCTTTCATGATGCGATAAAATCATTTTCTTTGATATCTCCGGAATCCATTTTTCATTCTCTAAAGCTGTATATGCTAATATTGTATGCTTTTTAAATTCAAATATGGCAGCTTGCTGACTTTCTTCCCAATTCTGGTTCTCGTATGGAACTGTAATGTATCGAATTCCTAAATCATGCAATAAACATCCAATTGCAATATTATACTGAATGTCGATAGGCAATTCCATTCTCTTAGCAACAACGATGGATAGAATTGACACCATTACCGTGTGCTCATATAAATTGGTTGTTCTCTCATCGAAATCAACTACCATATGCCCTGTCATCATATTTATCTCATCCACCATTTCATGAGCGATTGACTCAATTCCTTCTAGTGATTGCTTTCCAGAATAAATATGACTTTCCAAAATTTTCTTTACTCGTTGAATATACTGTTCCACTCTTTCTCTTGGCAAAAAGAAATTTGGCTTCTCGTATGTTTCAAATGGATCCTCTATTGCCAGGGAGTCCATTCCAAGTGATTGCATTAAAGGGACATAATCTTTTTTTAGAATTGTCCCTTTAGGTATTAATATTTCGTTTTCTTTTGTTAGGATAGGCTCAGCGAGTATTTCTCCTCCTCGCAAACCATTCAGCGGTCTTATCTTCATAGTTCCCCCCGTGAACGATAGACTATTTCGCTTCCTTCGCCATATCAAGTGCTTGTTGTTCTTCTTCTGCCAATACAATAACGGAATTTCCAGCTATAATCTCTTTGATGTACGTATAGCAGCCCTCTCTACTATGAACAGCATTCATTACAAATCCATCATTTGTTTCGTTCAATAAAGCTAAAGAAAAGCTAAGTTTTCCTCCCATTTCATTGAATGCATCATATTTAACAAGTCCAACTTTTTGAAATGTGAATTTCATGTTATTGAATATTTTTTGGATATTCTTCTCGTTTGCACTATTTGATTCAAT
>JAZUHO010000037.1:0-17551 GCA_045641745.1 Agathobacter sp.
CCAGCGATTTCAGGATCAACTTTCTTGATATCATCTAATGAATACATACACACGCTCTCCTTCTACAAATTAATAGTTTACACTGATTATACTTGTCGTATCAGATAAATCAATAAGACATTTAGCCCATATTAGTAGTACTATTTCATCATATTAGGTTTACTTATTACTACAGTGCTATAATTAACAAAATCAGAATAATAATGTTCCATGCAAGAATGTTATACAATTCATCTTTCGTACTACAATGCTAGAAGCAACAAAATCGGAATCATAACCCCCGGCAAGTAGCCAAGTACATAAGACAACCCTTGATGCATCGCCTGCGCCTCCGACTCACAATGGATTTAATGATGGTTGCTTCTCCATCTCTTGTTTCTCCTATATTTCAATGAAAAACCCCTCAAGTCGGCTTTCATGTATCTCACCGACTCAAGGGGATTCCTTTGTCTCTACCACGAACTTCTTTTCGCTTTTTTCTGCGAATTTCTAATCGCTTATACTACAAATTTTTCTTCGCTTTTTCTACGAATTTCTTTTCGTTTCTTCTAGAATTATTTTACAATCTTATTCTTTCCAAAATGAAGCTTCATCACATACCATAACTCAGTTGCGATAAAGATAGAAGAATAAGAACCGCAAAGCAAACCAACCATAAGTGGAAGTGCAAATTCACGAATGGAAGCAACTCCAAGAACGTATAAAAGCACTACCATGATAAAGGTTGTAATAGAAGTATTGATACTTCTTGAAAGTGTCTGTGTAAGCGACTTGTTTGCCACCTCTGCAAGAGACTCTCTTGTGTGTTTCTCAACACCGTGTAAATTCTCACGAATACGGTCAAAAATAACGATGGTATCGTTGACAGAATATCCTACGATTGTAAGCATACATGCAATGAAGCTGTTACCAACTGAAATGCGGATCAATGCGTATGCTGTAAGAACAACAAGTACGTCATGTACCAATGCAGCAATTGCACTACTTGCAAAACGGATATCCTTGAAACGGAACCAGATATAAAGAAGCATGAAAACACATGCAACAACAACGGCAATAATTGCGCTTCTTCTCATCTCATTTGAAATGGTAGAAGAAATGTTCTTTGTCTCAATGCTACTCTTATCTGCACCAAGCTCATCCACGAGTGTCTGATTTAATTTCTCACGTTCTTCCAATGTAAGTGTTCTTGTTTTTAAAACAATGTTGTTTGTTCCATCCACGGTTGTATGCTGAACATTTGCATCTCCAGTTACCTTTGATACCACTGGAACAATCTTGCTTTCGATTTCTTCTACCGAATACTCTTTTCCGAAATCTGCAGTTGTTGCAGTACCACCAACGAACTCTAAGCTGTAGTTAAGAGCTTTTCCAGAGGTTGCGCTATGTGCAATCATTCCACCAAATCCAGCTACAATAATGATAAGAGAAATAGCGAAGTATACGGCTTTATGTCCCATAAAGTCAATTGCTTTACGCTCTTTTGCTCTTCCATAGAATTTCTCTTTCTTAAATCCAATTGCAAAGAATGCTCTCATTAAGAAACGAGCCACTACCAATGCTGTAAACATAGATAGAATAATTGAAATCATTAAGGTGTAAGCGAAACCTTTTACAGTACCGGAACCAAGTAACATCAATACAAGAGCTGCAATAAAGGTTGTTACGTTACCATCTAAGATTGCTGAAAATGCCTTCTTATAACCCTCTGCGATTGCTGCAGAAACCGTCTTTCCAGAAGCAATTTCTTCACGAATACGTGCAAAGATAATAACATTCGCATCCACCGCCATACCGATACCGAGGATAATACCCGCAATACCTGGAAGTGTTAAAGTGATTTCGAATAAATAAATGAATGTCACAACGAGGAATGTATATCCTGCAAGTGCCAAGTCAGCAGCTACACCAGAAAGTCCATACATTACAATCATAAAGATCATTACAAGTGCAAGACCAATAAGAGCTGCCTTTAAACTGTTTTCAAGTGCCTGTCCACCAAGCTGTGCACCAACTACATTAGACTCTAACTCTTCTAACTCTACATTGATTGCACCGACACGGATAAAGGTTGCAAGCTTCTCTGCTTCATCAAAGCTTGACATACCATTGATTACGCATTTTCCATCAGAAATAACAACTTGAACGTGTGGAACACTTACAAAGTGATCATCATAATAGATTCCGATAGAATCTTTATTTCTCTCCAAAGCTTCCTTTGTTGCTGTTGCAAAAATTTCTGCACCGGCATCTGTAAGTGTCAACGCACAAACAGGAGTTTTGTTTCCTGTACTGCTCTGTTCGTACTGTGCATCTGCAGTCTTAACCTCTGCACCATTGAAAAGGATAGAACCATCTGCCATCAATGTATCGATGTCATAGTTTAATTTGTAGCCGCCTTCTGCGTTCTGATCTACTGTATAGTTCTCTTTTCCTTCACTGTTGTAATGCTTGATAAAGTATAAAGAACCTGGTTTACCTAACTCTTCCAATACCTTATTTGCATCGGATACACCTGGGATTTCAACGGTAATACGGTCATCTCCCACCTGATATACCTGATACTCTGTACTGTAAGCCTCAGCACGTTCTTCCAATTTTGCCTTCGTGTCTGCGATATCCTTCTGTGATGGATTCTCACTTACGATTTGATATGTGATAGATACACCACCCGACAAGTCCAATCCAAGCTTAATTGCGTTTTTTCCCTTATTGCCAGTCGCACTGACAATTGTGGAAGCGAAATAACCAAGTCCAACCAAGCAAGCTAAGATCAGGACAAGTATTACATATCCTTTTGACTTCTTCATTTCTTTCTACCTTCCTATTCCTTATTCCTATTCGTTATCCTCTGCCTCAGCAGCCTTTAACATAATTGCGCATTCTACACGCTTTTTCTGTAACTCACAACCAATGTCATAGGCGTCTAAGATGCTTCCATGGAAATTGTATGAGTTGGCAGCACATCCACCACTGCAATAGAAGCGTGCAAAACAGTTTCTGCATTTTTCTTTTGCATATACGTTACAGCATTTAAACTCGTCACGTACTTCGGTATTCTTGACGCCATCCCAAACATTACCCATAAGGAAATCTTCGTTTCCTACGAACTGATGACATGGATATAAATCTCCCCAAGGGGTTACAGCCAAATATTCGGTTCCAGAACCGCAGCCTGACAAACGTTTTGCAACACATGGGCCACCTTCTAGATCAATCATAAAGTGGAAGAAATTGAAGTTCTCTCCGGCTCTACGGCGGCGAACCATTTCCTTCGCAAGATTGTCATACTCTTCAAATAATACTGGCAAATCTGATTCCTGAATTGCATATGGATCTGTATCCTGTGCAACAACAGGTTCGACTGAAATCTGCTTGAAGCCTAAATCTGCCAAATGTAACACGTCTTTTGAAAAGTCTGTATTATAATGTGTAAATGTTCCACGAACATAGTAACGTTCCTGATTACGGCTTTCTGCAAGCTTTTGGAATTTTGGTACAATCAAATCATAGCTTCCTGCGCCTTTTCTAAATGGACGCATGCGATCGTGTACTTCTTTTCTTCCATCAATGGATAATACCACGTTATCCATCTCTTTGTTTGCGAATTCCATGATGTCATCATTTAAGAGAACACCATTTGTGGTAAGGGTGAAACGGAAATGCTTATCATGTGTCTTCTCTAATTCACGACCATAAGCTACCAATTGTTTTACCACATCAAAGTTTAATAATGGCTCTCCACCGAAGAAGTCTACCTCGAGGTTTCTTCTATGTCCGGAATTTGCCACCAAGAAATCAAGAGCCTGTTTACCAGTCTCATAATCCATAAGTGCTCTTCTTCCGTGGTACTCACCCTCTTCTGCAAAGCAGTACTGACATGCAAGATTGCAGTCATGGGCAATATGTAGACAAAGTGCCTTTACAACGGTTGGACGCTTTTTGAAATCCATAATATAGTTCTCATATGCATCCTTTGTAAATAACTCTTCGTTATCTTTCAAGCTCTGTACTTCCTCAATTGCTTCCTGTAATTCCGCTTCTGAGTAAGTTCCTTTTAAAGTTTCAATAATCTCCTCTGGGGAGTGTTCTTCAAACATTCCAATTACGTCGTATGTCATATCGTCAACGACATGAATTGCTCCGGAGTTAACGTCTAAACAAATATTATAGCCGTTGTTCTTGTACTGATGAACCACTGCTAATATCCTCACTTTCTATAACGTACAAATGACCGCGCGCCTGAGCGAGCGGTCGTTTTGAACATTCTAAATATTTACTTGTGTTACAATTATTTTGTCTGCTCGCAAGTCTGGTTTCCTACTGTACAACTTGTTTTGCAAGCTGACTGGCATGATGTCTGGCACTCGCCACATCCACCTTTTTTAATTGTGTTCTGTAATTTTCTTGTATTTAAGGTCTTTACGTGTTTCATGATGAGCCCTCCTTCTTCACACATATTCGCGAGTGAATATAACTCGCCTATCTTTGACATTATAGCATAGGACGTTTATTATGGAAAGTCTTTTTTCGCATGATTTTTTGCTTGCTTTCGAATTATTTGCCATACTCCTTTGCTTAGGCACACGCCTGTGGTAACTGCACTAACCGCATACAAAATCTCCACCCCTCGATAGGCAAAAGCGGCTGGAAGCTCATAATAATACATCGGAACCGCTATGGCAGTTATTCCCAAAAGAATCGTAGCCACCAACACCAATCCACTTTTTATCACTAGGACAATCCACTTTTTCACATTTTCTCTCCTAGACTTCTTTGAAACAACTCTATGTCAGTGGCCATTCATTTATTCCCTATAAGAAAAAGCGACAGCTTACTCTAGCTACGCACAATTGTCTCACCAACCGCGCGCCTCTCTAGTAAGCTGCCGCAACGCTTTTACTCTAGGAATTAAAGTTCACAGTTATTTACAGTTCTTGGGAATGGAATGACGTCACGGATGTTGCCCATACCTGTGAGGTACATTACGCAACGCTCGAATCCAAGTCCGAATCCTGCATGACGTGCAGAGCCATATTTACGAAGATCTAAGTAGAATCCATAATCCTCTTCATTTAATCCAAGTTCGTTGATACGAGCAAGTAACTTCTCGTAATCATCCTCTCTCTGACTTCCTCCGATAATCTCTCCGATTCCTGGTACTAAACAGTCAACAGCTGCAACTGTTTTTCCATCCTCATTGAGTTTCATGTAGAATGCTTTGATCTCCTTTGGATAATCAGTTACAAATACAGGACGTTTGTAAATCTGCTCTGTTAAGTAACGCTCATGCTCTGTCTGAAGAACACATCCCCATGATACCTTGTAATCGAACTCATCGTTGTGTTTTGAAAGAACTTCAATTGCTTCTGTGTAAGTTACACGTGCGAAATCATTGGATACTACATTGTGAAGACGATCCAATAATCCTTTATCCACAAAGTTGTTAAAGAATGCCATCTCTTCTGGTGCGTTCTCTAACACGTAGTTGATTACATATTTTAACATGCTTTCTGCAAGCATCATGTCATCCTCAAGATCAGCAAAAGCGATTTCTGGCTCAATCATCCAGAACTCAGCTGCATGACGTGTGGTATTGGAATTCTCTGCACGGAAGGTTGGTCCAAATGTGTAGATATTTTTGAATGCCATCGCATAAGTCTCACCATTCAACTGTCCAGAAACAGTAAGGTTTGTTGGCATATTAAAGAAGTCCTTTGTATAATCGATGCTTCCATCCTCGTTACGTGGAATATCATTTAAGTCCATGGTTGTAACCTGGAACATCTCTCCAGCACCTTCGCAATCGCTTCCAGTGATAAGTGGAGTGTGTACATAAACGAAATCTCTCTCCTGGAAGAATTTGTGAATCGCATAAGCACAAAGAGAACGTACTCTAAATACAGCCTCAAAAGTGTTTGTTCTTGGTCTCAAATGAGAAATGGTACGTAAATACTCGAAGGTATGACGCTTTTTCTGAAGTGGATAATCTGGAGTAGATGCCCCCTCAATAATCACCTCTTTTGCCTGAATTTCAAATGGCTGTTTTGCTTCTGGAGTTGGAACTAACTCTCCTTTCACAAGGATAGCTGCACCTACGTTGATTTTAGAAATCTCGTCGTAGTTTGCAAGTCCATCTGCATATACCACCTGAATTGGCTCAAAGAAAGTACCATCATTTACAACAATGAAACCAAAATTCTTTGAATTACGATTGCTTCTTACCCAACCGCCAATTTCAATTACTTTATTTGCGTATTCTTCCTGATTGCGGAAAATATCTCTAATGTTTACCAAATCCATCTTGGAATCCTCCCTAATTATTATTCATCATCTATGCAAGCGTTCCATCTCACATCTATTTGAAAAGGCGACGCCTTTTTTATTCTGCACCTTCTGTTGTGGAAGCATCTCCAGCGTTGTCACTTTCATTTGTAACCTGCGCTTTCTCGCATACAAAGCTCATTGCCTGTCTGATGCGATATAACTTCTCAACATACTGCTTTCCTTCATCAGAATAACCGTTTCCAAAGTCTTTGTAAACAGCTTCTGTATCTTTATAGCCATATGAGCTATTGTTGACGTAATTATTCACAAATTCCTGATAGCCCTCAGCATCCACTTCCAGGTTCTCTTTCTCTGCGATTACAGTGAAAATTAATTCCAACTTAATCTGTGTTGTTAAAGAATCTCCCCAGCTCTTCATCATTTCGTCCTTGTCCACGTTTTGTGATTTCAAGAACTCATCCAATGTGCTTGTCTCTGGCACGTAATTCTTTGTAATCTGCTCTACATACTCGTTTAATCGTGCATTATAGTAATCCTCTGGAATCTCAACCTCACAGTTTTCAATCAAATAGTCTTCCACCTTCTGTGCAACTGCAGACAGACGTGAATTCTCATTCTGGTAAGTTACATATTCACGTACGTAATTAATTAAATCATCCTTGGTGTTAAGATTTAATGCTGCAAAATTGTCTGCTACCATCTGATCGGTAAGCGCATCTGCTGTAAGCTTTGTGTAGATTCCATGAACGGTAATCTCAAAGGTTGCAGGCTGTCCAGCAAGCTCTTTGTTGCTATAATTCTCTGGGAATGTTACTGGAGTAATCACGGTATCTCCCACAGAAGCACCTGCAAGCTTATCGCAAAAGCCTGTAATGTAATTACTCTTGTTTGTCATATCATAATTGTTGTCGATATCCATCTTTACATTGGCTTGGCTGGTTCCTCCCTGGAAGGCTTCTCCTGCACTGTTCTTACCCACATAAGAGATTTCTACCACATCTCCAGCCTGTACAACAGTACGGTCCTCTACCTTTGTGGTTAACAAATCATAGTAAGAAAGTAAAGATTCTAACTGCTTGGTAACCGTATCATCCGTAACGGTGTAATCTCCAGAAATGGTAACTGGAATTGCAGTATAATCGCACAATTTCTTTACATAATCATTTGCATTAATTTCCATTTGTCCACTGCGAAGTGCAGTCTCTGTATCTGTATTTCCTTTGCCACAGCCCATCATTCCTAGAGCCATTGTAGCACATACGATAAGTGAAATAATTCTTTTCTTCATCATCCTATTCCTTTCTTTGTTGAGAGTTTACTCAACTTTACTAACATATCACAATTTTTGCAAAAATACTATCCTATTTCATTGATTTTTCGCAGAAGTAATGATACAATTTGACGTAGTTTATTTAAGGAGGATATGAAGTGAGCCCATTTGCAATTGTAATGACAGTTATTCTTGTTGTGATGCTCATCGCAATAATCGTATTATATTTCCTTGGAAAGAAAGCACAGAAGAGAAAGGACGAGCAGGATGCACAGCTTGCAGCTGCTGCACAGCAGATTTCTATGCTGATTATTGATAAGAAGCGCCTAAGAATCAAAGATTCCGGACTTCCACAGGCAGTAATCGATCAGACACCTAAGTACTTACGTCGTTCTAAGCTTCCAATCGTAAAAGCTAAGGTTGGTCCAAGAGTTATGACACTTATTGCTGACGAACAGGTTTTCAACGAGATTCCTGTAAAAAAAGAAGTGAAAGCTACCGTAAGTGGTTTATATATCACTGGCGTAAAAGGTCTTCGTGGACCACTCGAGAAGCCAGCTGAAAAGAAAAGCTTCCGTGCCAAACTTCAGGCAAAGTACAACAAAGCCAATGCTGAGTTGAAGGCCGAGAAGGAAGCCGCTGGCAAGAACAAGAAAAAGAAATAACAAATACAAAACGAGAGTCGGTGCTCATTGCATCGGCTCTTTTTTATCTTCGAGCATAGGCGTCACCTGGTCATCTGGTCGGGGGGGATATTAATTCTCAGGATCACTTGATTTCAAGTTTCCAAGCGCGATGGGGTTCTCTCTTGGGCAATTGGGTGTTCGTCTACGTTTGGACTTGTGCCGTCTGCTGTGCGCCAAAATTTGTTGGACGTAAAGCGAACCGTATCAGCGCTTAACAGATGCTCGAAGATAATGCAAGGCGGCTAAGCACTGTTTTGAGCACGATTTATCGTGCGAGTTTGCGCAGCCGCCTTATATAAGCATTCTGAGAGCATCTGTTTAGCGATGGTAGGTGCAGCGTCCCGTCCAACTTTGGCGTACAGCAGACGGCACAAGTCCAAACGGAGTCGGACACCCAATAAGAGAGACCCCATCGTGCGGAAACTTGTAAATCCGTGATATTCGAATTGATATCCCCCCCGACCAGATGACCAGGTGACGCCTATTGTCCAACGTAATAAGGGAGCCGATGCAATGAGCACCGACTCCCATGTATTCGTTATTTCTTTTTTAGGAAACCAATGTTGGGCGGCTTCCTTTTGGGCGTACACAGATGGTGATTTCGCACTGTGCTACGTGTTCGTAATTGGCGTCTAAGTCATAGATAGCGTGAACCTTGATGAGTTCTTCGCTTTCCTCGATGTCGACAGAGCTGGCATCCACGCCAACCAGCAAGCTTCCAAATGGGGTGTGATAATAGGTGACATTCTTTTTGTTCTTCTCGAATATCATGTGCGATTCTCCCTGCCCCTTTTTCGTAAGCTCAAGATAATCTGGCTGGAATTTCACACGGTTTTTGGTAACGCGCCCAGACTCTTCATCCACCTCATCATAAAGAATATAATGTTTGCCATTTTTATAATAGTATTCACCGGCTGTAATCAGTTCCACATTGTCAGACTCATTTTCATCCGCAAACTGAAAGCCCTGAATGGAAATCATAACCTCTTTTGTCATTTGTATCTCCTCTCATCTATCTGTCTTTGTTCAAGTGCAGATATAGGAATGCATACCTTCACACAACAGGCTCATTCTATCGTGTTTGCTTAAAATAATCAAGGATTTTTAGTCGCACCTTGTATTTTCCGCCCCGAATTACCGCCTTATATTCTTCTGGCGATAGTACCTGGCGAATCTTTTCATTGGCCTTGTCATTCGCCTTGTCCTCCGCCTTTTCTTTCCCCTTTTCTTCCACCTTATATACGCTTCCCTTGAAGCACAGGTTCGGATACAGCACGCACCACCAGTTGTGCCCTTTTCCTTCTCCAATTACAACCTGAAGAGCCTCGTATTCCCCTTCCGGGAATGTGAAGCAATCATAGGTTTTGACGGGAAATGACGCCCTTTTGATTTCTGCATGAATGGAATAGTCGTAGCCCTCCTTCTCCATACAGGCAGCTCCCACCTGCTCAATTTCAGGAATTCTTTTTTGTATCTCTGCCTTACTTTCCTCTAAGTTGTTGCTATCTTCAATATATGTTTCTATATAGCTACCAATGGCATCTCTCACCTTGAGCTTCAACGCCTGATCCTCGTCTGTGTCGGAGTTCGCCAAAATGTGAAAGCGTAATATCTTTCCTGCAATATCTGGCTGCATAGCGCAAAGAGCGGTTTGATTCTCCGCTTCCTCCTTTGCATTTTGTAGCATGCACCCCATTCCTAGTAAAGCCAATAGAATACCAATTTTTATTTTCTTTCTCATCTTATTATGTAACCAATGCGCAAGGGTCTTACTCCTTTCTACTACAAGCATTCCCTACTTGCGCATTCCTATACAAGAATTCTTCAACTTCTTTCGAAGTGAACAAATTTCTTTTCTCTCCATCAGAAAGAGTTCTATTCCACTTGAAAGCTTTCTATTCCACTTGAATGATTTCTCCCAGCATATGCAATGCGGGTGGTGTCAACTGTTGATTCTGGTTAAACTGCTCATCAATAAGCGCCCCCCAGGTTACAAGTCTGCTATTCTTGGATAAATCTGATATCACGCTATCATCCTTTTCCGATTCACATGCCTCTAAGACATCGCTGGTTTTCTCTCCCATTTTAAGAAGCTTGTCCATATCCGCACGATTGGCCACTGCAACATAGGCATTGCGCGGAATATCCCCCACTAGGGACATCTGTAACAGCCGATCATAATTCTTTTCCTCCACATAGGATTCATCCAAAATTATCACCTTTAGATGATTATAATCCGCATCCTTTCCTTGATACTTCGCCTTTTCTTCCTGATTGATTACAATTTCTCCTTCTGCACTGATTCCAATTGCCATTGGGAAAAAGCGATTTTCCAGCTCCTTCGAGCGACAGCCTGTCAATATCAGGACTATCACAAGTGGCAGCACCAGCATAACTGGCGTTCCGATTCGCCCCATAAATTTCTGATACATATGCAAAACCTCCTCCACATAGTGCATAAGCGCCGCCAATGCACCGGTGAGCACCAATATACTATAACGATTCCAATTGCTCTTCTTTATCACATTCATAAAATTGGTTCCGTAAAACAGGCAGCTTCCAATGAGCGCATAGAGGGTAAAGAACCATACCGCTATCATCAACGCATCGACGCGCTTAAGGAAGCCAAATATCATCTGAATTCCCGTCATATTGGTTACTACCGGAAATTCGTTGTGCATCAGCGCTTTTGCCCCAAAGCTTCCCAACAGGATTTGATACACCCATAATAAAATCAATCCAACAGTAAGCACGGATAAGCACATGGTGCGAAGAAGGCGCTTCCCCTGTTTTTCTCTAGCTAGATAATGTCGGAAATAGGGGAACCAAAACACGACTCCAAACTGCAGGAATACGGTGTATGCCCCCGTCCCTAAGTCCTTTGCCCAGCTTCCCCATTCTCCCTTTGCCGGAATCTGAAGGGCCAGTCGCTGCGGTTGCACCTCCCCAAGCCCTAGTAAAAGCATAACCACTAAAGGCAGTAGCACCAGCCAAAATAGTATTTCAAAAATTCTTGCACGGTTCTCAACGCCTCCTCGCTGGCCATACCCGGCCAAAAGAAGCGCTGTGACAAGTAACACCACAAACGATTCTTCCTCAATTAGAAACTGCTGCATCACTCGAATAAACAGATGAAGGGCATACGCCGCCATGCCAATTGCCATAGCACTCATCCATATTCCCACTAATTTCTGAAGCCACCCAGGTAACATACGGATGGCTTCCCAGCCATCGCCTCCTACCTTCTGATAGACTCCATATAGATACGCCACCACAAATAACGCCGCTATGGTTCCTAGCACAATACTGATTCCTCCATTGCTTGCTGCCTGTTTTGCAAGCACAGTGGGAAGCAGTAATGTGGACGCCCCAAGAAAATCAAAGGTAAAAAGGCGATATGCCTGTCTCAGTGATACCTTATTATTCTGATCAAATTGCATCCTCTCACTCCTTTGACTACTCTTCTTTCTTTTTCCTTAGCTTAACCCGTTCCTCCCATTTTGCATAAATCGGGCGTCTGGTGAGCATCCGATATGGATATCGAACCATGGCATCCTTCTCGCCCTCATAATCGGTCAATTCCGCACCAACAAAGGGAATGAGATATGGATATCCAAAGCTTTTTAATCCAGTCAAATGAATGAGCACCGCCAGTGTCGCACACAGGAAGCCATAGAAGCCAAGCCATGCCGATAGTGCAATAAAGAAGAATTTCAAAAGGCGGAAAGCAACTGCAAATTCCTCACTGGGAATCGCGAACGAACACAATGCTGTAAACGACACGAGAATTACAACAATCGGACTTACAATATTCGCTTCTACTGCCGCCTGCCCAATAATCAAACCTCCTACAATTCCTATGGTGCTTCCCATCGCTCCCGGCAATCGAACCCCCGCCTCTCGCAGCAGTTCAAAGGATAATTCCATTAAAATCACCTCCACCACTTCCGGAAATGGCACGCCTTGCCTCGCTTCCCAAAAGGATAGCATAAGTGGCGTCGGAAGAATCTGGGTATGGAAGTTTGTGACTGCCAGATACAGGCCTGGCAAAACCATAGCAAAATAGGCGGCAAGATAGCGAAGTAATCTTGCGAAGCTGGCAACCGCAAATCGATTGTAATAATCGTCACTCGTTTGCAAAAAGGAATTGTAATCCGTCGGAATAATCAATGCACTTGGCGAGTTGTCGGATAAGATTACCACACGCCCCTCTAACACTGCGAGAGATGCCCGATCCGGCCTCTGGGTGCTTTGCAGCTGTGGAAAAGGCGAATACCATTTCTTTTCCTCCAATTGCTCAATGACACCAGTATCTAATCCCGCATCAATTTCATACGCAGCCAAACGCTTTTTTGCCTCTTCAATTACGGACAAATCTGCAAGGTCCTTCATATAAACCAGATTGACCTTCGTATGAGAGCGAAGACCAATCGACATTTCCTCTACCTGCAGCCGTCTGGAACGTATACGTCGACGAATCAGCGCCGCATTCAGTTTGATGGAATCCGAGAAGCCTTCGTTGGACCCGCGAATCACTTTTTCCGAATCCGCTTCCGTCACTCCCATGTTTGGAAATCCTCTATCTGGAATCTTTATGGCACGACCATAGCCGTTGACAAAGATGATGGCATCCCCCACCAGCATGCCTTCCGCAGCATCCTCTAGAAAGCGATAGGTCTTAAAGTCTGCAATTCCCATTGCATTCTCGTCTAAAAGTCTCGGAAGCTCCGTCTTATTCTGCTGCATCAAAAAAGTCAGTACACGCCCCAATGAGGCCGAATCTAACATTCCACTTCCCACAGTGACTTCAATATAGGCTAGAAAGCATTCAACCTCCTGTTCTCTCCCCAGCTTCATATGTTGCATTTTTACATCTGCACATTCGCCGAACAGGGCTTTAAAGCCTTCTTCATTTTCTATCAAATTCTTCGATATCTCCGTGTACTCCCCAAGGAACGTGTTCTCTTTCTCCTTAACCATAATACCTCCTCGTAGCCTATCGCTCTCCTGTTACTGCTAGCCCATTCTTTCTTTTTCGTGCTGATGCGCGCAATTCCTCGCTTGCAATCTTCCTCTGCGCATCAAGTGCCTCTTAGCGGAGTGTTTTTTCACTTATAGAAAAAGAATCTCCCATAAGAAAAAAAGAACAAGCAATGCTTGTCCTTTATTGTGTACCATTATGGAATTATTATACTTCTATTCTTGCTCTCGAATCATGGTTTTTACTGCGATCGCCTGATTTGCCACATGCTCATGCATCGCACGAACCACAGCTTCCTCATCTCTTGCTTCAATGGCTGCCACAATCGCATCATGTTCTTTGATTAAAATCGGAAAGTTGTTCGCATCTTTTAGGTATTCCACACGATAACGATACATCTGTTCCCGCAAATTGTTAATTAGAATAACGAGCTTAGGATTGTTTGTTGCATTGTAGATCACATCGTGGAATGCTTCATCTGCTTCAGCAATACTCTTAAGTCCCTCACTCTTCGTTGTCTCCACAAATTCATCGCGGTAACGCTTCAAATCAGCCAGCTGCTGCGCATCCATTCTGCTGCATGCCACCTTTGCCGCCAACTCATCCAAGGCCTCTCGAATCTCGAGAACGTCCGACATTCCTTTTTCTGTCATCTTTGCTACTTCTGCGCCTTTTCTAGGAATCGTAACTGCAAGTCCTTCCTGCTCCAGCATACGTATTGCCTCTCGAATTGGAGTACGACTTACTCCAAGCTTTGAAGCAAGCTGAAGCTCCATCAAGCGCTCACCTGGTTTCAGTTCACCCTTTAATATTGCTTCCCGAAGTGTATTGAATACCACATCTCTAAGTGGCAGATATGCATTCATATTTAGTTTCAAATCATCTGTCATAGTATGCTCCCTTAAATCGTTCGCTATCTTCGTCTGTTATTATAGATGGAGGTTAAATACACCTGCTTTGCAAGCGTTGATTTCTTCATGGCATCGTACGCCGCCTTAGCCGTCTCCTCATCTGCAAATAGTCCAAATACGGTTGGTCCACTTCCACTCATCATGGCATTGATGGCCCCATGCTGCATCATGTGTTCCTTAATTTCTGCAATTACCGGATATTCTGGGATGGTAACAGACTCCAACACATTCCCCATATCCTGCGCAACCGACATAAGGTCCTTTTTCTTAATATCCCGAACCAATGCATCAATATCTGGATGCACGGTATTTTCATCCAATTTTAAGTTTGTGTATACAAATTTGGTTGACACAGAAATCGCTGGCTTTGCAATCAAAACCGGGCATTTTACCATGGGCGGCAACTGCTTCAGCTTCTCACCAATTCCTTCTGCAAGAGCTGTTCCTCGCATAATACAGTAAGGTACATCAGCGCCAATCTGTACACCGCGCTCCATCAAATCCTTCTGTGAAAGCTTTAAGTCAAAGATTTGATTCATTCCATACAGCATAGCAGCCGCGTCCGTGCTTCCTCCAGCCATACCTGCTGCAACCGGAATTCGTTTCTGCAAATCCACATGGATCCCCTCTGTTATTTGGAATTCATCTACTAACAGCTTTCCCGCTTTATATATTAGATTATTCTCATTCACTGGTAAAAATGACAAATTTGATGCAATTGTAATTCCTGGCTCTTTTTGTTTGGTTATCGTAAGTCTGTCATAAAGATGAATGGTCTGCATAATCATACGAACCTCATGATATCCATCCTCACGTCTTCTTACCACGTCTAGTCCCAAATTTATTTTGGCAAGTGCCTTTAATGAAATTTCATCCATAGATAATTCTCCTGTATTTTGTATACAACGTGTATTATACAATTGTTTTTAAAAAAATGCAATCTGATGAAGCGACTTCTTTTCTGCGCAAAGAAAAACACACCATTATAACAATAATGGTGCGTCTTTCTCTAATCACTTTCCTTCTCCTAATAATTCATAACGGATGAGTATGGATTCCTCTGTTCCCCCATATGAGAAATTCCATACCTACATCAATTATGTTCCTGCAAGCAATTTAAATTGTGGAAGATTGTGTTGCCTTGTAAACGGTAGCGGCATTTTCTTTTGCTACTTGTTCATTTACCTTGTCCTGCTTCTTTTCTTCAGTTCCATTCTTCCATGCCGCGAACTTCTCTTCTACTGCCTTGTAGGTTCGCTGACTAATTTCAGGCAATTCCTTGCCCCAGGCCTTGGTAGCCTCTCGAAAGCCCTTCTTAAATGCCTTTAATAAAGTGTCTGCCTTCGATACATCCCCACCAGATAAAGCCTTCGCAAAATCTACAATACGGTCCGATGTCTGCTCCACGCCCCAGTAACCATCTTCTGCGATGTCCTTCTGTGCTTGTGCCTTAACATCCTCTGGCACCGTATACTTTCCAGATGCTAAGAATTTCCACATATCATCCGCTTCTGCAATTTTTTGCCCCTGCTTTGCCATCATCTTCTCAACGAGTGAACGAAGCTGCTCGGTTCTTGCTTCTGCATCTGCTTTCATCTTAGCAACGATTTCTTTATTATCTACTTTTGGGTTCACTTTAGATGATTTGGTTCTCACCACATCCTGTGCTCCCTTTTCATACACGGCTGCATCCTTTGAAAATCCCGTCTTCTGAGCATTTGCATCCGCTACTGCATTTTCTTGCGTCTTTTCCTTTACATCTTTTCTTGTTGTCTCAACCTTTGGTGTCGTCTGTGCTGCATATGTGTTAATTCCATTTAAACTCATACTCAACCCTCCTTGGTCCGAGAACCGAAAGCAATAGTTCTATATCTATTATCGCTCATTTTCGCCCAAATGTTAAGCATTTTTTATATTCTGTGCAAAGTGTTAGAATTTTCAGAGAATTAATCCTTGATTTATTTGCGTTTTTTACTAGGATTTTTTTTGGAAGCTCTCGCCTTTTGTTGAGCTTTACGCTTTCCCGTCTCTTTTCCCTGTGCTTTCCAACGTTCCTTCTTCTTTGGCTTCTCCTGAAGATTTTCTTTTTGCTCCTGTTTTTTCATCAAGCTTTCCTTCACGAAATCTTCCTCTAACAAGTCAAGCCCTTCTGCACCGGTAGCCTTACTTGCCGCCTTTCGCATGCGTGGGTTCAAAAGAAGTTCAATTTCCTCTTCAGAAAGTGGTAAGCCTTCTTCATTTACAAGTACAAGAGAATCAATTAATTCCCATATTTCCTCTCTTCCCTGCTTTGTCTCTGCTGAAAAAGGAATAATTCGAGTTCCTGGTAATGCCTGCAGGCCTTCTTCAATTGCCTTCACATGACGCGCGATCTGTCCTCGACTAATCTTATCAGCCTTCGTTGCGATAATGATTGGCTCAAAGCCTTGATCTACCATCCACTCATACATCAGCTGGTCATTTTCCGATGGATCATGTCGAATGTCGATAAGAAGGAACACGCCTTTCAAGCGCTTGGAAGTATGAAGATAGTTCTCTATCATCGTACCCCACTTTGCCTTAATCTCAATATTGGCATTCGCATATCCATATCCTGGCAAATCCACCAAGTACATGGCATCGTTCACATTATAGAAATTAATGGTCTGTGTCTTTCCTGGCTGTGCCGAAGTACGGGCAAGTGCCTTACGATTCATTAATGCATTAATTAAAGACGACTTTCCCACATTTGACTTTCCTGCGAACGCCACCTCATTATAGATGTTCTCTGGAATTATGCTTGTAATTCCACATACGGTTTCCAGATTTACACTTTTGATTACCATGCTTCATCTCCTCATTTCATCCATCTATTTTGCTTCTTTCACGAAGGCAACCTGTAACACTTCATCCAATTTTTCTACGTATACAATTTCCAGATTTCGCGTAATCTCAGCTGAAATTTCTTCCACATCCTTCTGGTTATTCTTTGGCACACAGACTGTGGTTATTCCCGCATTCTTAGCGGCGAGAAGCTTCTCCTTCAAGCCACCTATCGGAAGCACTCTTCCGCGCAAGGTAATTTCACCAGTCATTGCAACATCCGCACGAATTTTTTTATTGGTAATTGCAGATAACACTGCAGTTGCCATAGTAATTCCAGCAGATGGTCCATCCTTCGGCACTGCCCCCTCTGGAATGTGAATGTGAATATCATGCTCACTAAAATAGTTATCTGGAATCTCGTATTCTTTACTGATGGATCGAATATAACTAATCCCCGCCATAGCAGACTCCTTCATAACGTCTCCTAATTGTCCTGTGAGCTTTACTTCGCCTTTTCCCGGCATCACATTCACTTCTATTTCTAAGGTATCTCCACCTACACTCGTCCATGCAAGACCACGCACAATTCCTACTTCGTCGGCTTCATTCT
>JAZUHO010000038.1:0-22332 GCA_045641745.1 Agathobacter sp.
TAATAAATCCAGGATAGAATGCAAAATTCAAAAAGAATGAGAGCGATATCACATGAAATCACAGATTTTAGAGATACTGCGAAATAGTAACACTTACGTCTCAGGCCAAGAGCTGTGCGACAAATTTGGAGTGTCAAGAACTGCAGTATGGAAAGCAATCAATGGATTAAAAGAACAGGGATATGAAATCGAAGCGGTACAAAACAAAGGGTATCGCCTTGTCGCTGCGCCAGATGTCCTCAACCAGATTGAGCTTGAGAGTATCCGCAAAACAGATTGGGCAGGTTGCGAGGTGCATTATTACGACACCATCGACTCCACCAACACCGAGGTACAGCGTTTGGCCAATGCGGGAGCACCACATGGTACACTTGTAGTTGCAAACCAGCAGACCGCTGGAAAAGGGCGTAGAGGAAGAACCTGGATTTCACCAACGGGAGTAAACGTATATTTCTCCCTATTGCTTCGACCAGAAATCAATCCAAACAACGCATCGCGTTTAACACTCGTAGCAGCTTTGGCTTTGGGAAATGCGATACGAGAGTTGTCGGGAGCTGATGTCAAAATTAAGTGGCCTAATGATATTGTAATCAACGGAAAGAAAATATGTGGCATTCTAACAGAGATGAGTATTCAAGAGGACTATATTAGCCACATTGTAGTGGGAATGGGAATCAACGTTCATCAGAAGGAATTTGCAGAAGAGATACAGGACATGGCAAGCTCCATTGAATTAGAAACCGGCGAAAGTGTAAGTAGAGCCGGTTTAGTAGAGCGTACCATGGAATACTTCGAAAAATTCTATGAAATCTATTTGCAAACCGAGGACTTAAGCGCACTTGTGAAGCTATATAACAGCATGCTGGTAAGTATGCACAACGATGTACGAGTACTCGATCCGAAAGAGCCATTTGAAGGAAAGGCCATGGGAATAACAGCGAAAGGAGAGCTGATTGTTGATACCTGGGAATCAAGAAAGCTTGTATCCAGTGGTGAAGTATCAGTCAGAGGATTATACGGATATGTCTAACGAAAAGAAAGAAATGCCAGAAATCATATTATGTGGTTCTAGCGCATACAATAAAAAATACTATTTGAACGAGCACTTTACAGGATTACCACAGTCTATTAAGGACGAACTTAGAATCATGTGCGTTCTCTTCACCGAAGACGTTGGAGGAATTCTCCAGCTTGTATATAACGAAGACGGCGAATTGGAATTTCGAACCGCATCGGATGAAGAAGATTTATTATATGATGATATCGGTTGTGGACTTAAAATCAAACAGTACCAGACCGATAAACGCGACTTACTCGAGGCACTTCAGATGTTTTACCGCATCATGTTTCTCGGAGAAGGGCTAGATGAGGAGGAATAGGATATGATTCTCGCAATAGACGTAGGAAACACAAACATAACAGTCGGTGTAATCGATAAAGAGGAAATTATCGTAAGCTTCCGTATCACAACCAAGATGCCAAGAACCTCCGATGAATATGCAATGATTATAACAACCATCCTAGAGAACAATGACATAGATCGTCATGACATCAAGGATGCGATTATATGTTCGGTAGTGCCAAATGTGATGCATTCCTTAGAGGGCGCATTAATCAAGTATTTCCACATCAAACCAATCGTGGTAGAGGCAGGAATCAAGACCGGAATTCGCATTGTCACACCAAATCCAGCACAGATTGGTGCTGACCGTATTGTTGATGCAGTAGCGGCTTATGAAATCTATGGTGGACCTGTCATTGTCATCGATTTTGGAACAGCAACCACCTACGACCTGGTAGATGGAGACGGCGCCTTTGTCGGTGGGGTAACCGCACCGGGAATTCGTATCTCCGCAAAAGCCTTGTGGGAGGATGCAGCAAAGCTCCCAGAGATTGAAATCAAGAAGCCAGAAAAAGTGCTGGGAAAAGAAACCATCAGCAGTATGCAGTCAGGACTTGTCTATGGACAGATTGGCCAAACCGAATATATTATTAAAAGAATCAAGGAAGAATGTGGATACGAGAATATCAAGGTAGTAGCAACTGGCGGACTTGGAAGAATCATTGCAAATGAAACCAACGAAATCGACATCTATGATAGCAATCTTACCTTGGAGGGTATTTATCGCGTCTATAAAAAGCAGAATCGTAAGGGGCTAAGTAAGTAAAGAGCTCGAAATGAGATGCAAGGCACAATGTGAGATAACGTGCGCGGAAGGAAACGAAGCGCATGAAACGAAATGCGCAAAACCAAGCGGAATGTACTAAATATGAGAAGTACGCGTAATAATGAAAATTCAAAAAGAAAGAAATAGAGAGAAAGAATTAAGTGGAAAACAATAAGATTAAACCGCTTCAGATTGGAAGCGTAACCTTACCGAATAACTTAATACTTGCACCCATGGCAGGAGTAACAGACCTGCCATTTCGCTTACTATGCAAGGAACAAGGCGCAGGTCTACTGTGCATGGAAATGGTAAGCGCGAAGGCGATCCTGTATAAAAACAAAAATACAGAAGCCTTATTAGAAATCGATAAAAGGGAGAATCCGGTATCACTTCAACTTTTTGGATCGGATCCGGACATCATCTCGCAGATTGCCCATCAGATAGAGGAGCGCCCGTTTGATATTCTAGACATCAACATGGGATGTCCCGTGCCAAAAATCGTAAATAACCAAGAAGGCTCAGCCCTCATGAAAAATCCGAAGCTCGCAGGAGAAATTATCGAGAAGACCGTCAAGGCTATCAACAAGCCAGTTACGGTAAAAATTCGGAAAGGCTTCGATGAGGAACATGTGAATGCGGTAGAAATGGCGAAGATTGCTGAGGCAGCAGGCGCAGCGGCCATCGCGGTACATGGAAGAACCAGAGAGCAATATTACTCGGGAAAGGCAGATTGGGACATTATACGGCAAGTAAAAGAAGCGGTAAGCATACCGGTTATCGGAAATGGAGATTTGCTTTGCGCAGAGGATGTCATTGCAATGGAAGAACAAACAGGATGTGACGGATTCATGATTGGAAGAGGTGCACAAGGAAATCCATGGATTTTCCGCCAGGTGCTTCACTACTTTGAAACAGGAGAGCTCCTTCCAAAGCCAAGTCTACAGGAAGTAACCGACACGATTTTGCGCCATGCACGTATGCAATTGGAGTTCAAGGGAGAGTATATAGGTATCCGTGAAATTCGAAAACACGCAGCCTGGTATACTGCAGGATATCCGGGCTCTGCAAAACTGCGTGTAGCCATTAATCAGGTAGAAACAATTGATGAGCTGGAAGAACTGCTACGAACACATTCGAAGTAAGAGATAATAGACGAATGAGGCAGGATGAACATGGCGAGAACTAGAAAAAGCGGTAGTGGATGCCAAAGAATAAAAGGTTGGCATGGAAGCGGTATGAATAGGGCTCAGGCGGTAGGAAATCTTGACATTCTAGCAGTTTAAGGCTATAATACATGAGTTAAATTAGGCGTAGTGCCTAAATAAAAAAATAGTATAGAAGGGTTAGTTCAATGGATAAGAAAAACATCTTGACCTATGAAGGTCTTAAAAAACTTGAAGACGAATTAGAGCACTTAAAAGTTGTAAGACGTAAAGAAGTATCTCAGAAAATTAAAGAGGCACGTGAGCAGGGAGACTTATCAGAGAACGCTGAATATGACGCTGCAAAAGACGAGCAGAGAGATATTGAGACTCGTATCGAAGAAATCGAGAAAATCCTTAAAAACGCAGAGGTAGTAGTAGAAGAGGAAGTTGATCTTGACAAGATTAGCATCGGATGTGTAGTTAAGATTCTTGATTGTGAATTCGACGAGGAATTAACATACAAAATCGTTGGATCAACAGAGGCAAACAGCTTAAAAGGAAAAATTTCTAACGAATCACCAGTTGGTAAAGCATTACTCAACAAACAGGTTGGTGATACAGTTACTGTTGAAACAGAAGCTGGAGAATTACAGTACAAGGTACTTGAGATTCAGCGCTCAAACGTAGAATAAACAAGTAGAGAAGGCCGTCGCCTTTTCACAGAATGGAGGAATAACATGGGAGACCAGAATCAGAATAATAATGGTCAGCAGCAGGATTTAAACCAGCTCCTTAAAGTACGTCATGAAAAGCTTGCAACATTACAGGAGGCAGGAAAGGATCCTTTCGTAATCACAAAATATGATCAGACACATCACTCAACAGAAGTGAAAGAATTATACATTGCACACGAAGAAGAGCTTTTGAAAGACAGACCAGCTGTAAACACAGAGGGTATGGAAGAAGAAGCCAAACGTGAGGCAGAGAAAAAAGATTACGAAGAGCGTAGAGCTATCATGGATGCAGCACCAATTCATGTATCTATTGCAGGTCGTATGTTATTTAAACGTGTGATGGGTAAAGCCTCATTCTGCAACATCCAGGACTTAAAAGGAAAGATTCAGGTATACGTTGCAAGAGATTCTGTTGGAGAAGATGCATACGCTGACTTCAAGAAGTCAGATATCGGTGATATCTTCGGAATTAAAGGATATGCTTTCCGTACAAAGACTGGAGAAATTTCTATTCATGCAGAAGAAATCGTAATGCTTTCTAAGAGCTTACAGATTCTTCCAGAGAAATTCCATGGACTTACTGATACAGACGTGAGATATCGTCAGAGATATATTGACCTTATCATGAATGACCAGAGCAGAGATGTATTCGTTAAGAGATCTCTTATGATGAAAGAGATTCGTAACTTCCTTGCAGCTCGCGATTTCATGGAGGTAGAGACACCAATGCTTGTAGCAAACGCAGGTGGAGCAGCAGCAAGACCTTTCGAGACACACTACAACGCATTGAATGAAGATGTTAAATTACGTATTTCTCTTGAGTTATACTTAAAGAGACTTATTGTTGGTGGAATGGAGCGCGTTTACGAAATCGGACGTGTATTCCGTAACGAAGGTGTTGATACTCGCCATAACCCAGAGTTCACACTCATGGAGCTCTACCAGGCATACACTGATTACGAAGGAATGATGGAACTTACGGAGAGCATGTTCCGTTACCTTGCAGAAAAGGTATGCGGTTCTACAACAATTACTTACCAGGGAACAGAAATCGACCTTGGAAAGCCATTTGCAAGAATGACTATGATTGAGTGTATTAAGAAATACACAGGTATCGATTTCGATACGGTTGCTACTGATGAGGAAGCGAAGGCATTAGCTGACCAGCATCATGTAGAGTACGAGGATCGTCATAAGAAGGGTGATATCGTTAACCTCTTCTTTGAGGAGTTCTGTGAGAAAGAGCTTATTCAGCCTACTTTCATTACCGATCATCCAATTGAGATTTCTCCACTTACTAAGAAAAAACCTTCTGATCCAAGCAAGGTTGAGCGTTTCGAGCTCTTCTGTAATACTTGGGAGATGTGTAACGCATACTCAGAGCTTAACGATCCAATCGATCAGAGAGAGCGTTTTGCGCAGCAGGATGCAAATGCAGAGGCTGGAGATGACGAGGCTGAGCATACAGATGAAGATTTCTTATATGCTCTTGAGCTTGGTATGCCACCAACAGGTGGAATCGGATACGGTCTTGATAGACTTTGTATGTTACTTACAGATTCGCCAGCGATTAGGGATGTGTTGTTGTTCCCAACGATGAAGAGTTTGGATAAATAAGTCTAGTGTTTATCGGACATAGCAGACTTTTCGGTCTTTAGATTATGCAAAAATTATGCAAAGTTTGCAGAAAGTATGGAGCATAATGTAAGGATTTGTAAAAGGACACAATGCGAAACAACTGAAAATTGAAGAGTTTTATCCAGTGTGTATGGACCACTTTCAAGTGAATGCTTGGGAGTGGTCTTTTTGTGGGTTAGAAGGGACATTTGACATGGATCACGTATGATAATACTATTAAAGTATAGGAATTAATCAATAATTTACATAGAGAGGAAATGTTTGTATGAAAAATATTGTGTTTTTAATCGTTGCAGTATTAACATTTGTAGCCTTAATTTTGATAGATGTGTTATTGATATTAAGAAGACCTAGCAAAAGCAAAGAGATAGGGCGAATATTAGAATATGCACAGTATATGATTTTCTTTTTATTTCCTATCGCGTGCTTTGCGATAATATTGCAATATTGTATAATAAATACTTTGCTTTGTGCAGTGGTATGGATACTTATTTTTGAAATTAGTAATAGAATATTATCACATAGACTTTTAAGCCATGCTACTGTGGATATTAAGGTAGCAATGTCTTTTCTGGGAATGACGCTTTGTGCTATTTATTTTGGAACGCAAGCAATAATCGAGTGGTCAAAAGACTACGCGGGGATGATGTGCACAATTATAGCTCTAATGTTAGGATTTTTTGTTCCGATAGATATTTTGTTAGCCAATATATCGCCAAAAGAAAAAGGCAAGGAAATATTTAAAGCTACAAAACTATCAGTAATTACGAAAGGTATTTGGATTACTTATGTGTGCACAATTATATACTTTATAGTTTGTGCATTTATGGATAAGACAGAGATTTATGATAAATACGTTAAAGCAGCGGAATTAGGACTAATTGTAGGTGTATTTGCAGCACTACCAGTAATTGCTATTGTATCTAAAAAGACTGCAAACGCATTGAAAGACTGTTATGATACAAGACAAGATATTTTTAAGAGTGAAGGATTTGAGAGTTATAGATCAAAAGTTGAGAGATTTTTAAAATATACAGATAAGGAAAGATATGATTATGTTGAGGCTTTTTTGTTCTACAAGGCTTATGTTGCCATTTGCGAAAAGGAGGACAAGTATGAGGCTGACTCCATGCTAAGCGTATGCAAACATATGTTGCAAGAGTATAGCGCTTGTTCTGAAATGACAATTTCACAAAGATATTCAAATAACGATAATATTTATGTGTTAAAAAAAGGAAAGAGAAAATATAGTGGTGATATTATGACATCCCCTTGGCCGTTGTTTAAAGAATATCTGCGCTCGCATAGTGAGATTGCTTTGGAACAAGGGAATGTTCCAAAGAAAGAAAGAGACAGATACGCATCAGCAGGATTTAAAAAGAACAATGAAATGTGGCTTCTCTATTTTTTAGAAAACTATCATAGCTTAAGTTCCAAAAAGAAGAGAAACATGATTCCTAATGAAGTAAGAAGTTTTTTGATTAATTCATATCGAGAGGAAGCGATGTGGCTAGTTCCGGTAGGGTGCAATGTGTCTAAAATGAAAAACTTTATAGGAGAGTCGAAAATCGAAGAAAAATATGATTTTGGAGATTTGGTTTTAAAGAGTATTTATGAATGGTATACTTTACGTAGTAGTAACTTAGAAGAAGCTACAAAGAGAATAAAGGATTGTTTTGGCAATGAACAAGAGGTTGTAGAAGCGTGTGAGGCTTGGTTGAACAGGTTCAAAGACTGGAAAGCGTTTGTTGTAGCGAATAAACTGCAAAAACTTGTTAAAAAAAGTAATAATATTTTTGTTGAAAAATATGAGGAGCCTATAATGTTTTTTGAAGGACACACGATACAAAATATGTTGCCTGAATCGAAAACGGAATGGAGAAAGATGTTTAAAAAGATGTCTTCAATGATATATAACAGATACTAGAGTAAGATTGTATGTTGACAGGAGGGGCATCTGTGCTAAGCTGATTAGCAGCAAGGCATAGGATTGACGGGAAGGATTTGAATGAAGGGTGCTTGCCGTAATGCCTTGGATGCACAGATGTGGGTACATGCTGTCAACATTAGGATGTAATTATTGAAAATGAAAAATAAGGTGCTGCCAAAAACGACAGCACCTTAGAATGGGCACCTAGGGATTCGAACCCTATGACCTGTTACCATTTATATTATACGCACCTTAGACTACGCTTTTCCTTTAAGTGCTCTACTACGATGCCCAACAGTGTCAGTAGAATTATTCCAAAGATTACCGATTAAAGTTAAAACCATTTCCATAAAAAACGCCCCTTTCAAAGTAAATTTGAGATCGAATCCGTTGCAAATTTTTTTAGTAAATGTAACTGTTAAGTTGGATAGTATGAAGCCTAAGGCACAGACAAATGTCTGTAACTGTAGAATTATTTTAGCATATTCTTTTGTGTAGTCAAGAAAAAGCGGATTGGAGCAAATATTACGGATGATTTGCGAAATGTTTAGTGATATAATATCAAAAAAATAGAAGGAGGGATTTTTATAAGTTTACAACCAAATAATTTTAAGTTGGAACCAACCACAGTTTGGTCATTTCCGGACAGAGGCAGCTGGGCAACTCACTCGGGGAAGTACAGGGGTAATTGGTCTCCGTATGTACCAAGGAATCTGATACTTCGTTATTCAAAACCAGGAGACTGGATCTTAGATCAATTTATGGGTAGTGGAACAACATTAGTTGAAGCAAAACTACTAAATCGAAATGCGATTGGTGTAGATGTCAATTCGCAGTCAGTTTCAATATCTGAAACAAATTTACAATTCCAATGTGATACAACTTCAAAGGTGCATATTAGAAACGGAAGCGCAACAGATCTGTCTTTCATTAAAGATGGTCGTATTGACTTTATTTGTACTCATCCACCATATGCAAATATCATTAGATACAGTAAAGAGATAGAAAACGATATTTCTTTATTGTCCGTAGATGACTTCTTGATGGAAATGGAAAAGGTCGCAACAGAGGCATATCGAGTCCTTAAAAAAGGGAAAATGTGTGCAGTTATGATGGGCGATATGCGTAAGTATGGCAAAGTTATTCCATTAGGATTTAAGGTGATGGAATGTTTTTTGAAAGTAGGCTTTGTATCAAAAGAAATTATCATTAAAGAGCAACACAACTGCAAATCGACTGAATATTGGGAAAACCAAAATAATAATTTCCTACTGCTTGCGCATGAGTATATATTTGTATTTCAGAAAGCATGAGTGGAAGAGGACGAAAATACCGGTTGTTATTTTGGCATTTTCCACTTATAATATATTCGTGATTTTCTGTTCAATTTGAAGAGAGAAAAGAGGTCGAAAATGAGTAACTCAAGTATTGCACCATTTGTAAAATGGGCAGGTGGAAAACGTCAGTTGATTCCACAAATTAGAGAGCGTATGCCGGAACAATTTAATAATTATTACGAACCATTTGTTGGCGGCGGTGCAGTGATTTTTGAGTTGCTACCGGAGAATGCAGTAATTAATGACATCAACAGAGCGTTGATTAACGCATACCAAATGATTTGTGACCACCCACAGCAGTTTTTGCAAGAAATCAATAGATTGGATGGAGAGATGTGGGAAGATGGCAAAGAATATTATTATTCATTGCGTGAGCATTATAATGATAAATTGATGAAGGAAGAATTTGATGTGGAGTTAGCTGCATTATTTGTATTCATCAATAAGCATTGTTTTAATGGTTTATACAGAGTCAATGGTAAGGGGCTTTTTAATGTTCCGTACAATAATAGCCGTAGAAGTTCAGCTGATGAGCAATCTATTATGGAAATATCGGAGTATTTAAGAAATGTTAGGATTATTTCCGGAGATTTTGAGGTGGCATGTGAAGGTGCAGACACAGGTGATTTTGTATTTATAGATAGTCCATATGCACCATTAAATCCAACATCTTTTGAGTCATATACCAAAGAAGGATTTGATATTGAAAGTCACAGACGATTGGCAAATCTCTTTGATGAATTGACAGCAAGAGGTTGTTATTGTATGTTGACAAATCATAATACAGAATTGATTAACGAACTGTACGGAAATAAAGGATATACAATTGATGTTGTAAGCGTAAAGAGAATGATTAACTCAGACGCGTCAAATCGTATCGGAGAAGAAGTTATTATATGTAACTATTAAGGAGTCGAGATAATGGAGAACTTATTTGAGAAGAAAGTGCCATTATATTTCGAGACTGAAGAATCACAGCTTGTTTTAGGTGATTCATTTAAAATTCTTACAAAGATGAAACCGGAATCTGTAGATATGATATTTGCAGACCCACCATATTTTTTAAGCAATGATGGTATCACTTGCCAGGGCGGGAAGATGGTTTCGGTAAATAAAGGCTCATGGGACAAACTTTCAGAGAGTGGAACTAGCATCGAAGAGAAACATAGGTTTAACAGAAAGTGGATTAGGTTATGTAAAAAAGTATTAAAACCAAATGGTACAATTTGGATATCGGGGACTCTACACAACATATATTCGATAGGTATGGCATTGGAGCAGGAAGGCTTCAAAATAATAAACAACATAACTTGGCAGAAAACAAATCCACCACCAAACTTAGCATGTCGATGCTTCACACATTCTACGGAAACCATTCTATGGGCAAAGAAGAATGATAAGAAGTCTCGGCATTTTTTTAATTATGAGAAAATGAAAGAAGAGAACGGTGGCAAGCAAATGAAGGATGTCTGGGTAGGTGCTTTAACGAAACCTTCTGAAAAGAAAGAAGGCAAGCATCCAACACAGAAACCTGAATATTTGCTTGAGAGAATTGTGCTCGCATCTACGGAGGAAGGGCAAGTGGTATTGGACCCATTTTGTGGTTCCGGTACAACAGGTGTAGAAGCTGTTAAATGTGGCAGAAAGTTCATTGGAATTGAAGTGGACGAGGAATACTTAGAAATTAGCAAAAGAAGATTGGAGAAGGAAATACATGGCTAAAAGAAATTTTGATGAGTGGTTAGCAACCTTTACAGACAATATCAACTCATATACATATTATGTGGATTTTGAAGGTGTGTATGCTAATTCGCAGTTGTTTAAGCGAGAACTGGCGTTAATGCAGACTTTGATTGGAAGTAAAAATATTCGTGAGGAATTTAAGGATTTAGTTACTGATTATCCGGAGGTTATAAAGTGTATTCCGATATTGTTGGCATTAAGGGATACTGTAATTGCGGTAACTGACGAGGATGGAAGAAAAGACTATGATTTCAAGAAAATGAATTATAGTTTAGATGATTACTGTGATTTTATGGAAAAGACAGGTTTGTTTGATTTATTAGCAAATCATGTTGTTTCCAATCTATATGACCTTGCTGGTTTAGGTGTTAATATTGGATTATCTTCGAATGGACGCAAGAACAGAGGCGGACATCAAATGGAAGATTTAGTGGAAGGCTATATTGAAAAAGCGGGCTTCGTAAAGGGAAAAACATATTTTAAAGAAATGTATTTGACAGAGATAGAAGAAAAGTGGGGATATGATTTATCCAATATTTCTGCGGAGGGAACTAGTACAAAGCGATTTGATTTTGTAGTTAAACCGGAAGGTTCTGATAATGTATATGTTTGTGAGTGTAATTGCTACAGTTCTGGTGGCTCTAAATTAAATGAAACTGCTAGAAGTTTTAAAACAATTGCATTGGAAACTGAGGGAATTCCTAATGTATATTTCGTTTGGTTTACAGATGGAGAAGGTTGGAAGTCTGCTAGACGTAATTTGAAAGAAACATTTGATGTGTTGGATGATATTTACAATATTCAGGACATGGAAAATGGTGTGATTAAAAAGGTATTCGTGTAGTAGAAAGGAATAGATATGGATTATTGTGTAGCTTGTAATAATGATGTGGCAGAAGCGAAATATCTGTTAATAGAAACAAAAGTATATAAATCATGCCCAGGATGTTCAAAAAATGCAGGAGAACATATTTTTTATGATTGTCCAGATGCGTTTGGAAGAACTGTAAAGCGAATTACAAGCTATAATCCAATGGGCTTGCAGAGTCATTGTGGACGATGCAGAGCAAATAAAGTTGGACCGTATGAGGATGGCATAGCTTGCTCTAGCGTGGTAGAGAAAAGGGGCAACATTATCAGTGAAATTCGTTTTCTGCCAATGAGCATAAATGTATTTGGAACATACGAAGAAGCGAGAGATTTTCTTTTATACGATATGCCTGATAGGGGAAATACATATTATTACATGAAATCTAAGATGGATTGTGCAAGTAATGCGTTAGTTTTATTTCAGTATGCAGGACTTTTAATTGGTTATGCAATATTTGAGACAGAGGAAAAATTTGACGAGCCTTATTATGAGGGAGATGCAGAATATTATGGTTACTACCAATTTAAGAAAGACACCGTAAAAGTTTTGGCTACACCTATAAATGCTGAGATGTTTAAAACGATTGATGCAGAATTTAAGGGGTTCAATCAAAGTCATCAAAGAAAGCCCGTAGGAATGTTGCCAGCATTATTCGAATTAATTAATACAGGTAAGGGTACTGTTAAGAAACAGGAGCTGGGGGCAAATATTCCGGAAGAGATTGATGAATTAGAAGCAAGGAGTCTTAAAGAAGGTCAGAAAAAGCAAATAGTAGTTAATGCATATGAACGCAATCTGCAGGCAAGAAGACGTTGTTTGGCATATTATAGCAAACTTAACAATGGAAAGATTAAATGTGAGATATGTGGATTTGATTTCAGTGAGGTTTACGGAAAAGAGTTTGAAGGAAAGATACATATTCATCACATTAAAGAAATTTCTATGATTGGTGCAGAGTATGTGATTGATGCAACAAAGGATTTGATACCAATATGCCCTAATTGCCATATGGTGGCACATAGTAGAAAACCAGCGTTGGAACCTAGGGAGATAAGAAAATTAATAAAGGATTGCAAGGAGGCTAATACATATGAATGATGTTAAGATTAGAGATTTGTATGCGGGTAAACCTGATGCAAAGGATGAAATAAATTTTGAAGGTATGGAAACTTTCATTAAAACATTTGTAGTGGCGGAACATTTTAATATAGATTCATTAGTTAATGGTAGTCACTGTTTTATTACTGGATTTAAAGGAACGGGAAAAACAGCACTGCTGTTCTATTTAGAAGACAGAATAAAAGCAAAGGATGAAATTGCTTGTATTTCTTATATGTTCTTTAAAGAAGAATACACAGATGTCAGAAAGCGTGATTTACAAGATTTATCAACACGTATTTTGTCGTCAATTTCAGTGGAGGAAGGGGCGTTAGTTGACAACACAGAATTTGAGTATATTTGGCGATGGATTTTTTATAAACAGATAGTAAGTGATAACGAGGAGTGTAATAGAAATCTATTTATTGATGATGAAAACTGGCAGAAATTTGAGAAGATTGTGAATCAGATTAAGGATCCAAGAAATAGCAGAAAATTTATGATTCCTAACAAAATTAAGTTTGCGATGCCGTGTAAAGATTCAGCAACGCTTACTGAGGTTTCGCCAGAAGTAGAAGTGGATTTAAGAAAGGTACAAAGTGATAATTATAGAGAATTTGTTAACTTGATAGATCAAGCTGAGAGCATGCTTTCGGCTGTGCAAAAAACGGATATTCCATATTATGTATTAGTGGATGAACTTGAAGCGTATTATGGCGATTCGCAAATCTTTAAGCGGGATTTGTTTATGATCCGAGACTTGATTTTTACCGTAAAGCGATTAAATACTATTTTTTCTAGATCTGGCATGGTTAATGCTAAGGTAATTTGTTCTGTAAGAAGCGAAATTATAAATGCAATTACAAGATTTATTGTAACAAAAGAAGTAAATAAAGTTATTTCAGGTTTTTCAATTCCGCTTAATTGGAATTATGCAAATAACAATTCTCATGCACATCCTATAATACAAATTATTTTAAAAAGAATAGCATTATGTGAAGGTAGAGATACATATAAAAGCCTAGATGTATATAGAAAATGGTTTCCAGAGGAAATACATGGTTTAGAACCGGCAAGTTACATATTGAATAATAGTTGGTATAAGCCTCGAGATATGATTAGGTTAATTATGTGTGCAAAAAATTGTATGCATAATAGTAGTGCGGCATTTACAGGAAATGTTTTTGATTCTATAGCAAAAACCTATTCAGATGATAGCTTACAAGAAGTCCGAGAAGAATTAAGAGCGTTATATACTTCAGAAGAAATAGATTGCATTATTAGCTGTTTTACAGGGTTCAAAACGGTATTTTCGATTTCGGAATTGCAAGTAAGAATTCAAAAGATTTATAGAGGAACCGTTCTAGAAACAAAATTCATTCAGGTGTTAAATGACTTGTATCGTTTAGGGTTTATAGGCAATTTTCTGCCTGCGTCAAAGACATATCATTGGCAACATAGGGGAGATTCATCGTTGATTATGTCGGAAGAATGGAGATTGTGTATTCATTATGCGCTACACGGAGCTCTTGCTATTGGTAGTAGGAATGACTTTGGTTTGAAGAGAGGACAGGAACCACAAAAAGGAGATGTAGCAGTAGCTACGATAAAGTATGCAAATTTGCACTATGCAAAAGTGGATTTTTATTTGCATGGAGTTTTGTATTCTGGACAAATTCACGTATCAGAATTTGGAAAGAGAGAAAAATGCTATATAAAGAGTTTGCCTGAGTTAGTACAAAAGGGAGATGAATTAAGAGTAAGCATTGATGAATATGTGGAAAAATATGATACATGGAATTTGAAAATAGCAGATTTAGACGGAAATGTAAGTGGCTAGCGGGTCTTAGGGCTTGCCCTAATGTGAGCGCACTGGGCGTGAAGTTTTGGCGCAAATTGCTGAAACAACTTTGTGCGTATCCTGTTGATCTTTCAATAGCAAATTGCTGTAAAATGTATCGGAGATTCATTTTGCGGCAAAGCTTTGATTTTACTGGGCTTGAGAGTCGTCATCTGGTGACAGGTGCAAATCTAGGATAATCTATGTAATAACGTAGAAAAAAGTATATACTGCTTACTGCCATACTATGACGATAACAGTAAGCAAGTAAAAAAGAGGAGTAATCCTCTTTTTTTAATGCCAAAAATAAAAAACTTGTCTATGGTTTTTTCAATCAGGATTTTTTAACCCTAAGTACTTAATGTAGGAACGAAAAAATTATTGAAAAAAGTTTCGGAAAAATTTGCCATCAGCTTTTTTTGACTCTAAGTAATAAATGTAAGAAAAAGATTGAAAACTTTTACGGAAAAATTGTAATCAGCTTTTTCGAACCCTAAGTACATAGTGTAAAGGAAATTTCCAAGTAAATGTAAACAGCAAAGGGCTGACGAGTTGCTTTGCTACAAGCAAGAGAGGAGAAAAATATGCTAATTAAAAAATTACAACATTTAGCAACATATTATGAGCTATACGAATTTGTTGCTGACACAAGAAACACTCAGGCACAGATCAAGATGTATCTAATAAATGAGATGGATGTTTCGGAGTCCACAGCGAGGAGAAATATTAAGGGATTTGTGGAGGCCGAGGCATCAATGGTTACAGTGGGTGAGGATGGAGCCATAACCATAAAGAAAGACGTGATAGAGTGGTTGTTTAAGACACTTTCGGAATTATTTGGTGTTAATCTTCCGTATCAGAAGGAGTATGTAGCCAGTGACGAGAAGAGCAAGGAGCTTGTAAGCCGAATCGAAAGTTTGGAAGCAGAGAAAGGAAAACTTCTGGATGAAAATGAGGAATTGCGATTACAAGTGGCAGACTTGAAAATAAATAAACCAATAATTTTAGTAGATTCTGTAAAGGTTGCAGGAGCGACAAAAGACGAAGTGGATGCTAAAAAACTAAGCGATTCCATTCCACAGAGATTAGGAGAAGATAAGTTGCTTCCTAATCCGGTTATTTTTTACGATGAGGTAAAAGGGCAAAAGTTTCTAGACTTCGGGAGGGTGTCAATGGGCTCATTATTGACGCTAGATAATTACAGGAAAGTTGTATTTAGAAAGCTGCTGAATGAGAAAACCATTGATAAGATTGATGGATTGATGTGGCAACTTAGACAAAGGTTTTTCGCTAACACTATTACAAAAGAAGAGCGTGTTGTTAGGCAAAAGAAGTATTTGAATGATAAGGATTTGAGAAAACGTGCAGTGTTAGAGGTTATGGAAAGCGATTATCCGAATCATATCAAACTGTCGCAGTATGCAATGATCGCAGATTTTGATAGTAGCCCGAATTTGTACCATATGCTGAGAGATGCAATAGAAATGGATTTGGATGCAAATTATGTTATTTCCGTCTTGGAAAATAGAAACATTATGGCACATGATTTTAAGGCACAGCAAGTAATGGATTTAGCAAAGGAACTCTTATTGGGAGAGTGGACTGTTGTTGCAGATTGCAATGGAAAAAATGTTATTTTTCAACTAGTTCCAATCGATGAGATTGCGGATATCCGCTATCAAATTAAGATGATTAAAGAGAGAAGACAAAAGGAGGGAAGAACTATTGGAGAAAGAGAAATCACTGAATAAGAAATTCGTCCGTTACAAAGACGGAGCAGAACTGTATTCTCTAGGAATTCAGAATTTTATGAAGATTGCAAAGGAAGCTGGAGCGGTGCGTAAGATTCGCGGAACAGTTCTTGTGAATACTGAGAAGCTGGATGAATATATTGATTCTTTTGAAGTTAGAGAGTAAAGATTAACAGGCGAGCCTTGACTGAGGACGTGCGTAAAAGATATAATGACAACACACAAGTCGTTGTCAAAGGAGGATATTTTATAGCACATTGGTTGAGGCTCGTTACTATTTAGAAACGAGGTGATACTATGGCAAGTGCCAGAAAAGACAAAAAAGGAAGAGCTCTTTATAAGGGCGAAAATGAACATGCAGCAGGCGGATATTATTATCAGTATATGAATCACGGAAAGAGACGGACGGTTTATGCGCCAACCCTACCGGAGCTTCGAGAGAAAGAAGAGCAGATTAAGAAAGCGATGATGGATGGATTGGATAGTCATCTTGCGAAAACCAAGACATTGAATGATATGTTTGATGAGTATATGCGACTGAAAACGGATATAAGGGAGACAACACGTGCCAATTATACCTACATGTATAATCATTTCGTTCGGGACAGTTTTGGAAAACGAAAAGTAGGTTCTATCAAGTATACGGATGTGAAGGAATTCTATCTATCTTACAGAACGATATGATGAAAGCGTCCACATTGGAAAGCATACATACGGTAGTCAGACCATCCATGCAGTTGGCAGTTCGTAATGATATAATTATGAAAAATCCATGCAATGATGTGATGGCGGAGATTAAACGTAGTGCTTTCTGGGAAAAGGATAAGAGACATGCTTTGACAGAGGAAGAACAGGATACGTTTTTACAGTATCTTGCAGAGCATGAGGAAATGAGGCGTTGGTATATTGTTTTTACAGTAATGATAGGAACCGGCATGCGATTGGGTGAGTTTAGCGGATTACGATGGGATGATGTAGATTTTGAAGAAAACTACATTGATGTAAACCATCAGGCTGTCTATTATTCCCACGGAGACAGGAAATGCAGATGGGGAATCAGTGTTCCTAAGACAGAGAATGGAGTGCGAATTATACCGATGTTGGAACCTGTCAGAGAAGCATTGCTGGAAGAATACGAGTGGCAGAAAGAACATGGTTTTAGCAAATATAAATTGGATGGGTATTCCGGATTTGTGTTTACCAACAGGTTTGACAATCTCTATAACCAAGGATGCCTGAATAAACAGATTGAACGAATCCGTCAGGCATATAACCAAGAGGAAGAGATAAAAGCCAAGCTAGAGAAACGTCGTCCGTTATTACTACCGCACTTTACAAATCATCAGTTACGACATACCTTTTGCTCAAGATTGTGTGAGCAGGATGTAAATGTGAAACTGATACAGGAAGTGATGGGACACGCAGACGTATCCACAACATTTGATATCTACGCAGAGTTTTCCAAGAAAAAGAAGAAAGAGGCGTTTAAACTCTTGGATAATGGAAGTATTATTAAGCCGCAGAAGAAAGCAAAGCAAGATGATGATAATTAGCATTGTGTCGAAGGCGACAGACTTGTGAACTTCATACTATTATGCAGAAATTATGCAAAAGGCATATACTATATGGAATTATGTGTAATCTTTATAGAGGGACAAAGCGTCGGATTTAAAGTATTTACAAAGATGTGTAATCATTTGTAAAGTGCCGGGAAGTAATCCCAACGATGAAGTCGCTTGATAAGTAATTGACGGATTTAGATGTTACTAATTGTCAAAAGAATCCATATTCGTCCATCCAGGACACAATAGTATGGCATTCTCTACGGCACGTATAGGGCTTGTATGAACCGATTTGGTCTTGACCAATGAAAATCTCAGACATTAAATGACATGATTTGGTTCTGAGAAAAGCGGTCAAAAAGAAGAAAATGAAATAATTTGTTAGTTCTGAGGAAAGTTAGAACGAGCTTAGAGACACTTATGTTTCAGTAGAAATACTGGCGTAAGTGTCTTTTTTGTTTTGAAAAGCATTGGTAGATGATCGAAGGAGGTTTCACACATGCAGGAAAGAGAGACTAAGAAAAGCCCAAGAGCTCCGGATTGGGATAAGTATTTGAATGATGAGAATTATCATGACTTTGTAACCTATGCAAAGGGAGCCAAAATGTACAGTCTGAATTATTGGACATTTGTAAGGCTGGCAAAAGAGGCAGGAGCTAGTTGGCCGCTTAGGAAAACAGTGGTTGTAGATTTACTTGTTTTGGATGAGTACATGGAGAACAACAAACGCGAGGCTGATCAGGCCGGAAAGGGACGACTTATGGCATCTAGAAAAAATGTTGATGATATGAATGAAGCAGTAAGAAAAGGAAAGAAGTTTATGCGAATTGATGAGGCAAAGGATTTCTTTTCTGTAGGAAAGCATACCGTAGAGAAATGGGCTAAGGATGCTAAGGCAGTATATAAGATTAATGGTGTGAAGCTTATAAATATTGAGAAAATAGAAAGATTTTTAGAAGCATTTATTGTTGTGGAGGATGACTAATTATGTGCAGAGTTATAAGTGTTGCAAATCAAAAGGGTGGCGTTGGTAAGACAGTTACATGTGTGAACTTGGCGATTGGATTGGCTCGTGAGGGCAAAAAAGTATTATTGATAGATGCGGATCCGCAAGGTTCTCTTTCAATCAGCTTGGGAATTGAGGAACCGGACAAGTTAGAAGTATCTCTTGCGACTATTATGATGAAGGTCATTAATGATGAGCCAATAGAAGTAAAGGAAGGTATTCATCATCACGAGGAAGGTGTAGATATTCTTCCAGGTAACATTGAGTTGTCTGGTTTAGAGATTTCAATAAATGGAGTTATCAGCAGAGAGACAATCTTACGTCAGCATGTAGATGTGATGCGTAAAGAATATGATTACATTATTATCGACTGTATGCCAAGCTTATGCAGACGGCACAGGAAATTGCAAGAAGAATGTCCAGTGGAGCAAAAGTTTCTCCAGCGGACGAGAAAAATCTACAATTATATGACCCTAGAATGTATGCGGCTGCTAAACAGGCACAAATGATGGCACAAAGGAAAAAAGATATGTCAGATGAGGTTATTGATAGCAGTAATGAGAAAGTTAGCACAGGAGCTATTGATATTACCGTTTGATTTAATATCTGTCAGAATACGAAAGGACTATGCTAGTTTTATATTATATGAGAAACTGATATTAAGAGGCAAATATATAAGATGATGTAATCTAGGTAATAAAGAGAAAGCTTTATTTCATTATTTTGAACACCCCGTGTTCGTTGTTGAATTGTATCAATATCTAAGGGTGAATTTCTGAATGATTCAGATACAACAGAGCACAAAGATAAGATGGATATGGCAGAGGAATTGCTTCGAAGATCTAGAGTTGTGGTATCTTGTGGAAGTAAGATTAATGACGATGTTTTAAGTGATATCGCATTGGCGAAGAGATTAGGTATTGTTTACACCACATTGGATGGAAGTCTTAAGGTAGATCAAAAGGTGAAATAGGAAAAGGGCTTCTCGGGAGAGAAGCTCTACATAAATAGCGGCAAATAAAAAAGAATTATCTGGTATAATAATGATAAGAATAAGTGAAAGAGAAGATGGGAAATGAGGCATAAATTTTCTGAGATTATAACTAATAATGATTGTCTATTTAGATATCGCAATTTTGATGATAATGCTATTAAAGCATTAAAAAATAATAGGCTATATTTTTCAAAACCTAAGTATTTTAATGATCCTTATGACAATTTAATATATGTTAATTCCGAGAAAGTAATAAGCGAGATAATCGGGAATATATTAAGTGGAATGGATGCATATTTAGAAAGTAAAAAGGGAAATGCTGATCATGCATATAAAATTGCAAGTTTTATGTGGAATAATAAACGTTCTAGAGAAAAGATGATTGATGAGCGCATAAAGCAAATATATGCAGCAATTGACACAGTTAGAGGTAGTATAAAAAATAATACAAAGGTGATATGTTTTGCTGAAAAATATGATTCAATGTTAATGTGGTCACATTATGCTGGATTTCATAAAGGATTTTGCTTGGTATATAGTAAATCCGACATTGAAGGAGCTAAAAGATATGATATGAATGATCAAGAGGTGCAGAATAAAACTAAATTATTGCGTGTTAATTATTTAGAAAGTCAAACAGATATGACAAATAGTGTGTTGGAATATGTACGAAATAATATGTCGGAAACGATGGGAGATGTTCCGTTAGTAGATTCATCAATACCTAGTAATGCTATACGAAAAATTATTACTGAGAAGTCGCTAGATTGGCAGTATGAAAAAGAGTGGCGATTAATACCAAGAGTGCCTAGAATTGAAGAAGAATCACCATTAGCATATATTGAGTGTAAACCATTGGCTGTAATAATTGGAAGTCAGTGTTTTGGAGAAGATAGAGAACAACTAATTTATATTTGCAAAGAAATAAATGTGTCAGCATATGGTATTTTTTTAAAAGAGAATGATCCATTCTGCCGGCTTTCAGTTAATGATGGTGGCGATTTGGAACTGGAAAGACACGATTATTTTTACTATTATCAAAAATAACAATTTACATAGCAGCGGATTTCCGCTGCTATCATTTTGCCAATTTTTAGAGAAGGGAGGGATAAGATGCAGGAAGAAGTGGAGCAGAAAACGGTGAATCTAGCTGTCACTACCACAAAGCTTACAGGGCGCGTTGCTGTAAAAGCTATTACCAGGTATTTACGGCACCGCAAGGGAAAGAAGCTTGAGAAGGCTAATGAAATTCCACATGGAAAGCAAAGTGTAAAAGAGCTCATAGGTCAGAGTGAAGGAGTGTCTACTATTGATGTTTTAAAGACCAGCCTTAGAGATTTCGAGCGTGTTGCAAGAAAGTACAATGTGGATTTTGCAGTGACAAAGGACAAGACAGTTGATCCACTAAAGTATGTGATTTTCTTCAAGGCACGCGATGCTGATGCGCTAAATCAGGTTGTGAAGGAATATTCGGCCAAGCCGCTGGATAGAGCAAAGAAGCCGAGCGTACTAAAGCAGCTTAACAAGCTGAAGGATCTTGTTGCATCCATTCCAGGGAAGGTAAGAGAAAAGAAGAAGGAGCACGAGCGATGAACACAAAGAAATTGAAGAAGCTCCTGATCATAAATGTACCTTATTTTCTGATAGGAGCATTTGCAACAAATCTTGGTGAAGCATGGAGATTTGCAACAGGTAGTAATGCCTCCGAAAAGGTCCAGAGTTTAGTGTTGGATGGATGTTTTGGAATAGCCTTTTCAAATCCTTTGCCAAGTATTCAACCATTTGATTTGCTGATTGGTATTGCTGTTGGAGCAGGACTAAGACTTGCAGTTTATCTGAAGGGGAAGAATACAAAAAAATATAGGCACAACGAAGAATATGGTTTGGCCAAGTGGGGCAATTCACAGGACATCGAGCCATTCGTAGATCCGGACTTTCAAAAGAATGTCATTCTTTCCAAGACAGAGAGACTGACTATGAATAGCAGGCCAAAGGAGCCAAAGAACGCAAGAAATTAAAATTTGCTTGTAGTCGGAGGTTCTGGAACGGGTAAGACCAGGTTTATTCTGAAGCCAAATCTTTTACAGTGCCAGGCGGCAGTAGCTGCCTGGACATAGATTAGTTACTTGAGGAAATTTATTATGGAAAAGTGTCCCCAAGTTGGGGACAAATTGAAGACCATTTGTGAAGATGTAAGGATATAGATTAGATATGAGGTTTTAGGAAAAAGATAAGAATTACAACACGCAAAAAATTCGTGTTGTTAAACACGTTTTAAAAAAGGAAGAAATAAGATTGTTAAAATGTAAAAAAATATTTTGCATCTCATATTGATGTTTCACCCGTTTCTGCATATAATAAGAGTGAAGAAATGGAAGGAGGTCATCACAATGAAGTTTGATGAATTATTTGAACAAAGAAGTCTGGTGGCTTCAAAGTTAAAAGACTGTATTAGAGATTTGGGTTACACCAAGGTTTCTTTTGCTTCAAAGGCAGACATTTCAAGGCCTACACT
>JAZUHO010000039.1:0-19303 GCA_045641745.1 Agathobacter sp.
CACAAATAAGAATTCTACACCAAAGAAGCAGGTGATAAATACCAGCGAAGAAGAGCGAAAACTGAATTATGCAGAAAAGGAGCAGCGAAATAAGGAATATAACGAATATGTAAAGCAAGTGACACCAACCAGAAACTTGGGGATCAGCATGCTGAAGGCATTTGTGCTTGGGGGAATCATATGTACCATTGGACAGGTTGTGATGAATATTGCAATGCACCAATTTGGCCTTGAGCAAGAAGAAGCTGCCAGCTGGTGCAGTCTGGTACTCATTGCAATTAGTGTCATTATGACTTCCTTTAATATTTATGCGCCACTTGCAAACTGGGGAGGAGCAGGGGCCTTGGTTCCCATTACAGGATTTGCGAATGGGGTTTGTTCACCCGCAATTGAATTTCAGAAAGAGGGACAAGTGTTTGGTATTGGATGCCAAATATTTAAGATTGCGGGACCAGTGATTCTCTATGGGATTTTTAGCAGCTGGTGTCTCGGCGTTATCTATTATATTTTGTCAATGCTATAAAGAATGGTGTCACCACTGGGCGAAATCATGGGAAATAGAAAACGGGATGTTACGATTTTGACGTAACATCCCGTATTTTAGTAATAGCATGCTTTTTTCTTTAGCAATAGAATAGAATGTTCTAAAACTTGAATATTTCAATATCCTTTTGCAGATGATTTGAGATATCATCCAACTGTTCTGACTGTGCACTGATATCAGCAACGATATCGGATACTTCCTCTACGGATGCATAGGTTTCTTCAGTTGCCGCCGCATTTTCCTCGGCGATTGCGGTTAATCCCTGCACTACATCGATGACTGTGGTACGCGCATCATTCAACTGCTCGGTATGCTCAGATATTTCATTGATTCCAGACAAGGATTTATGAACACTTGCTTGAATGGACTGGAATGCCTCGCTGGATTTGGTGACGCATTCACTCTGGCGATGAATAATGTCCATAACCTGTTCCATAATTTTAACGGCCTGTTCCGAATCGGTAAGAAGCTGGGCTACAATGACCTCAATATCCTTTGCGGAGTTGTTGGATTGCTCGGACAATTTCTGTATTTGATCTGCTACGACTGCGAATCCACGACCATGCTCACCGGCTCTGGCAGCTTCGATGGACGCGTTGAGAGAGAGAAGATTGGTCTCTTCTGCAATACTGGTGATTAAATCGATGGCTTTTCGAATGTTTTCTACGGACTCGTTGGTGCGATCCGTCTGGGCAGCAACTTCAGCCACATGAATTTCTGCCTGCTTATTGATGACATCTAGCTCATCAAAAATTGTTGTGGCAGAGGAACCATGTTTTTCCATATCCTCTGCATACTGTGTCAGCTGATGAACCTGCGAATTTACATCATTAATTAAGTCGCCCATGGAAATAACACTTGCGGAAGCCTCTTGGGTATCTTCGGCCTGAGAGGTTGCGCCCTTTGAGATATCATTTACGGCACTAGTAACCTGCTCCATGCTAAGGGTGGTACGATTCGTGCTATCAGCTAGATTCTCAGCTGCGCTATTTACCAAAGAGGTTTGGCGCTTGAAGTTTGTAACTACTCGAATGAGCTCTTCTCGGAATTTTTGGGTGGCGCGGACCATGACTCCAATCTCATCTTTTCTCTTGGCTAATTTGTTAGCGGTCTCAGATTCTGATAAATCCAAGTTAGAAAGCTGATCGAGATAATCGGACAACTCCATAAGGGGCTTTGTGATTCTTCGCATGGAGATAGCACCAATGGCACCACAAATGATAATGCCAAAGACAATTGTGTACGCACCATGACGATTCATGGTGTGCATATCGTTGAAAAGCTCATCGCTATTTCCGGTTACAACGAGTAGGACTCCTGCATGAGAACCGACATACACGCCGGCGAATTTCGATTCCCCATTATATTTATAGGTGATAACCTGTGGCTCTATGGTTTGTCCAGAGCTTTCCTGATTTATTATCGCTTGGATGGCTTCATTTTCTACCTTCTGTCCAATTTTTTCCGAATTTGGATGATAGAGCATGGTACCCTCTAAATCAGTTAGATATACATAGCTGGAATCAATGCCTTTCATCTGGGCATTGCCAAGGGCTTTTTCTAGATAAGTTACTTTTAATGCACCATCTCCGTAATTTCGAAAGGCATTCTCAATGGACTCTCCATAGTTAACGGCCAAATCCTCAATGTAATTGTAGGCTAGCTTTTTGGTTGATTTCTCAATGTTCGGCCAATAGGTAGCGAGCATTAAGAGTCCGGTTAAGATAATTCCGTTGATAATAATGCCTAAGATGGCAAAACGGATGGAATCTTTAAATGCTACTTTGTTTGTTACATTCGTTCTTTTTTTTGTTTGTTCAATTTGCGAATTGGATTTTTTCATACTTCTCCTCCAACAGTTTTATGACAGTGTTTTTCATAAATATAAAACGAGACTAATTACCTATATTTTATCACGATTTTAGAAAAATGAAAGATTTTATAACGAAAAAATAGTAAAAAAGTAACAGGAAGTATCTGATAAGAAACTTATGAAAGTGAAATGGTGGGAAAATAAAGTGAAAGCGCCAAAAGTGTAAATATAAGGAAGGCATAGCATAAGAAAAAACACAAATAATAAGTAAAGAAAATGATAAATTTATTCAACAGTGAAAAAATATGCCGCTAATTGAGAATTGTACCTACAAAAATGCTTGCTTTCGTAATGATATCTTGTAATATATAGGGTGTTGAGACGGAGATACCAACCGTGCGAATTCGAAATTGATTGGATAGAAGGCGGCTTTCCAAAAAAACAGTTGGATTGTGTAGCAACAAAGAATGTAAAGGTTATAGAAATAGGAGGAGCACCAGTATGATTAACATGCAGGAATGGGATGGATTTGAAGGACGACTTTGGAAAGAAGAGATTAATGTTCGACAGTTCATTCAGGATAATTACACACCATACGATGGCGACGAGTCATTCTTAGTTGGACCAACAGAAGCCACAAACAAGTTGTGGGGAGCTTTATCGGAGCTACAAAAACAGGAAAGAGCCAAAGGCGGAGTCCTTGATATGGAAACTAAGGTGGTATCAGGACTTACCGCATATGGACCAGGCTATATTGATGAGTCCTTAAAGGAGCTTGAGACTGTCGTGGGTATTCAGACAGACAAGCCACTGAAGAGAGCATTTATGCCATATGGTGGAATTAAGATGGCTGTACAGGCCTGTGAAACTTATGGATATGAGGTGGATCCACAAATCAAAGAGATTTTCACAAAGTATCATAAAACACACAACTCAGCAGTTTTTGATGCCTATACGCCGGAAATGATAAGAGCTCGTCACAGTAAGATTATGACAGGACTTCCAGATACCTATGGACGTGGTCGTATCGTAGGGGATTACAGACGTATTGCGTTATATGGAATTGATCATTTGATTGAATGTAAAAAGCAAGATAAGGCAAAATGCGGAAGTGGATCGATGAAAGGGGAAGTGATTCGACTTCGCGAGGAGATTTCAGAGCAGATTCGAGCATTAGAGGCAATGAAGGAAATGGCGAAGATTTATGGCTTTGACATCTCTCGACCTGCAAAGAATGCGAGAGAGGCTATTCAGTGGCTATATTTTGGATATCTTGCTGCGATTAAAACACAGAATGGTGCTGCGATGTCGGTAGGGCGTGTGTCTACATTCCTTGATATTTACTTTGAGAGAGATTTAAAGAAAGGAATTATTACCGAATCAGAGGTGCAGGAATTGGTGGATCACTTTACGATGAAGCTTCGTATGGTTAAGTTTGCACGTATTCCAAGCTATAACCAGCTATTCTCTGGCGACCCTGTATGGGCAACCTTAGACGTCGCTGGTACTGGTGTTGATGGACGCTCGATGGTGACGAAGACGGACTATCGCTTTTTACACACGTTAGAGAACATGGGACCGGCTCCAGAACCGAATCTTACCGTGTTTTATTCCTCAAGACTTCCAGAGAATTTTAAGCGATATGCGGCAAAGATTTCTATTGATACAAGCTCCGTTCAATATGAGAATGATGATGTGATGAAACCAGTGTGGGGAGATGATTACGCAATTTGTTGCTGCGTATCTGCTACACAGACGGGAAAAGAGATGCAGTTCTTCGGGGCACGTGCAAATCTTGCAAAATGTCTTCTCTATGCAATCAATGGTGGAATCGATGAGAAGACAGGGGAACAAATAGGACCAAAATACCGACCAATCACATCGGAGTATTTGGACTATGATGAGGTAATGGAGCGCTACGACGATATGATGGAGTGGCTTGCAGATTTATATGTAAATACCTTGAACCTAATCCAGTATATGCATGACAAATACTATTATGAGGCAGCAGAGCTTGCACTTATGGACACCAATTTGGAGAGAACCTTCGCAACGGGTATTGCAGGATTCTCACACGTAATTGACTCCTTGTCGGCAATTAAGTATGCCAAGGTGAAAGTAATCCGTGATGAAAATGGACTTGCCAAGGATTATGAAGTGGAGGGTGAGTTCCCGAAATATGGAAATGATGATGAGCGTGCAGATGAAATTGGTGTATGGCTTCTAGGAACCTTTATGGACAAGATTAAGAGACATCATACCTATCGAAGATCCAAACCAACCACATCCATTCTTACCATTACTTCGAATGTTGTGTATGGTAAAGCGACAGGTTCTATGCCAGATGGGCGTAAAGCAGGAGCACCGTTGGCGCCAGGTGCAAACCCAAGCTATGGTGCAGAGCAAAATGGTCTTCTTGCTTCTTTGAATTCTCTGACGAAGCTTCCTTATGAGTGGGCGTTAGATGGTATTTCCAATACGCAAACCATTAACCCAGGAGCATTGGGAAATCAGGAGAGCGAGAGAGTTGACAATTTGGTAACTGTTATGGATGGTTACTTTGATCAGGGCGCACACCATCTGAATGTGAATGTGTTTGGAAAAGAGAAATTAATTGATGCAATGGAGCATCCAGAGAAAGAAGAATATGCGAACTTTACAATTCGTGTATCGGGTTATGCAGTTAAGTTCATTGACCTTACGAAGGAGCAACAGCTGGACGTAATTGCTAGAACTTGTCACGAGCATTTGTAATTCGCAGCAGGTGAGGTAGAGTGTGAGCGAAATCGTAGGAAGAATTCATTCAATGGAGAGCTTTGGTTCCGCGGATGGACCGGGCGTTCGTTATCTTATTTTTATGCAGGGCTGTAGAATGCGTTGTCAATATTGTCACAATGCGGATACCTGGAGACTCTCAGGAGGCACACCCATGACTCCTGAGGAGGTTTTAGAGAAAGCATTGCGCTATAAAAACTACTGGAAGAATAACGGTGGAATTACAGTAAGTGGTGGTGAGGCACTCTTACAGATTGATTTTGTGCTTCGCCTTTTTACCCTTGCAAAGGAAAAAGGCGTGCATACCGCGTTAGATACGTCGGGAAATCCCTTCACTATGGAAGGGGAATTCTTTGAGAAATTTAATCAGCTGATGAAAGTGACGGATTTATTTATTCTGGATATTAAACACATTGATGCGGCCGGACATAAGAAATTGACGGGGCATACCAATGAGAATATTCTACAGATGGCAACCTATTTATCAGAGCATGGGAAGGCAATGTGGATTCGACATGTGCTTGTTCCAGGAATTACAGCGGATGAAAAATACCTTCGTAAGCTGAGAGCTTTTATCGATACGCTGCATACTGTGGAGCGGGTGGAAGTGCTTCCGTATCATACGATGGGAGTATTCAAATGGAAGGAGCAGGGAATTGCTTATCCACTAGAAAATGTTCCTACGCCTACGGAAGAACAGGTTGCGCTTGCAAAGCGAATTTTATGCGAATAAGGAAGAGAAGATTTTGGGTTTTCTTTCAGGAGTGAGAGAAAGGAGGCGGTCTTGGAAACAAAGGTTTCTGAGACTGCTTTTTTCTTGCTTTATCGATTGCAATTGCACAAAAGATGGTGATATAGAAAATTTAATGTAAAATGCGTCAAAAGTACGTGTAAAACATGGGAGAAAGTGTTATACTTAATCTGGCTATAGGAATAAAGTGCTATAACTATGCGCTGATGATTGCAAAATAATCTCAAATTATTTATAGAGGTAGTATATGGAGAGTATAACAAGGATTATTCCGTTCATTTGCAATAAACAATTGGATACCACGCAGGAATTTGTGTTGACAGATCATTTAATCTCCCAGATTAATACCATGGGAATTTGTGTGCAAATTTTGGGAATGCTTTTTATCATTTCCAGTATTTTGATTTTGATAAAAAGAGAACAGAATAAGGCATCCGCGGAATTACTACTTGCGTCTGTAGCAAGTCTTACCATGAATATTACCTATTTCTTTGCTTTTCAGTCAATTAATGTAATGGAGGCTATGCTCGCATACAAGATTCAGTATGCAGCAGGGGCATGCTTCTATCTTTTCTTTGTGCTATTTTCATTAACGTTTTTAGATGTGCATTGGCCGGATTGGGTTTTCTATGTTTGGGGAATTGTGGAAGCAATAGGAATATTCCTCATTTGGGATCCTAGAAGCCAGGCTTTATTCATCAAAAACGTAAGCTTGCGGGAAATTCAGGAATCGGGAGGCTTTCACTATATTCAAGGAGAACAACAGCTAGGATACTTGATTCGTCTAGCTTTGATTGCAACAATATTTATTGGCGTATTGGCGTATGCCATAGCTCGTATGATACGTACGGTTTCAAAAACAGAACGACGTAAGGTTTTGATATTGATTGTTGCCATAGTTCTATCTATTACAACTTTGTTGTGGGAAATGTTTGCAGAGATGCAATTTAATACGTTGCCGTTTTTCTCTTCTGTTGCCATATTTTTTATTACACTTCGCGTGGCAACAGGTGACTTCTTTAATGTCACCGATGAGGGGCGTACTTGGGTATTTGAGCATATGGAGTCCATATTCTTTATTGTAGACAATGGATATGGTTTTTTGGATGCCAACGAGAAGGCGCGAAAACGTTTTCCGGAATTGGCAAAATCTGAAAAGGGAATCCGCATTCCGCAATACATCATTGATTTGGTGTTTTCGGGAAAGAAGAAGATAACCTATGAAGACTGTTACTATGAGACAATTATTACGGAATTAACGGAAACGCCATTTGCAAATCAAAAGAGAAAAGGCGACAAAGGCTGCTATAACAAGTGCTTTCCAAAAAGCTCGAAAAAAAGACACGAAAAGAAAATGAAAAATATCGTGCGTGGTTATAGTGTTATTTTGAAGGACATTACAGAGCAGCATCAACTGATGGAAGAATTGATAGAAGCCAAGCAGCATGCAGAAGATGCAAATCGCGCAAAGTCCTCCTTTATGTCGAATATGTCTCACGAAATTCGTACGCCAATGAATGCCATCGTTGGAATGACGGATATTATGCTTCGAATGAATTTAAATGAGCAACAGCAGGGCTACTTAATGAACATTAAAAACTCTGGAAATGCGTTGCTCACCATTATTAATGATATTCTGGATTTTTCTAAAATTGAGTCGGGAAAATTAAGCATCATTGAGGAAGAATACGAACCGATGTCGCTTTTTAGCGATTTGGGAATGATTTTTTTGACAAGGATTGCAGACAAAAAGGTGGAATTCATTTATGATATTGACCCGAAATTGCCACTGACGTTATGTGGAGATTCGCTTAGAATTCGACAGGTTTTAATCAATATTGTTAACAATGCAATCAAATTTACAGATGAAGGCTGTGTGAAATTAAAGGTGAGGATGGGAAAGAAGTTTGAAAATCGTGTAGAACTTCTCTTTTCCGTTTCAGATACTGGTCAAGGAATCAAAGAGGAGGATATGGGAAAATTATTCCGCTCCTTTGGTCAGGTGGACACGAAGAAAAATCATAAAAAAGAGGGAACGGGATTAGGTCTTGCCATTTCGAAGCAATTGGTGGAATTAATGGGAGGCAGTATTGGGGTAAGATCTGTTTATACGGAGGGCTCAGAATTCTACTTTAGCATGTATCAGAAGCTTGTTACACCAGAATTGGCTGCTGAAATTCACGAAGAGGAAAATAAGAAGAAAATTATTTGTGCAAATTTCTCCAATGAATATCAAACAGAAAATATCAAGTCACTTGCACAGGCGTATGGCATGCAATATGTGGATGTGGAGAGTGCCAATGCACAACATCTTGCAGTGGATTACTTCTTTATGGATGGTGCTGAATATCAGAAATCAGGCGTTGGGATACTTCGTAATCGAGGAGAAAATACGACTGTGATTATTATGCAAAATCCGCTTAGAGAGTCGATTGACAGACAAGACTTAAAGCTGGTAAATAAGCCTTTGTATTCTCTGAATTTCTGCCAGATTATTAATCGCGAGAAAATTGGATATCTGACAAAGTCAGAACAGTTGCTCAACTTTAAAGCACCGAGTGCAAAAATTCTTGTGACGGACGACAATGAGTTAAATCTCAAGGTTGCCCAAGGGTTATTGGAACCGTATGAGGTAGAAGTTGATGTAGCAGTGAATGGAAAACAAGCCATTCAAATGATGGAAGAAAAGGCGTATGATATGATTTTTATGGATCATATGATGCCAGTTATGGATGGAATCGAAACGGTGCATGTGATTCGTCACAGAAAGGAAGACTATTTTAAAAGAGTTCCTATCATTGCATTAACAGCCAACGCTGTTTCTGGCGCAAAGGATATGTTTCTGCGTGCCGGAATGAATGATTTCGTATCGAAACCAATCGAGCAGAAGGAGCTATCGAAATGCTTGCGAAAATGGTTGCCAGAGAATAAAATAATTGATCTGGAGGAAGAAGAAATCCGGCAGGAGGAAATGCCACAAACGGGAGAAAATCAAGTGCTTCCGGGAGAAATTCCAGGAATTAATCGTCAAATGGGTATCAGGAATACAGGAAGTGAACAACTTTTTGTTGAACTTTTGGGGGATTTCTATAAAATAATAGATATAAAGGCAAATGAGATTGAGTCTTATTTAGCAGAAGAAATGCTTCATGAATATACCATTGAGGTGCATGCTTTAAAGAATGTAGCACGCACGGTTGGTGCAATGGAACTGTCCGACTGCTTCCATCAAATGGAAGAATGCGGACGCGCAGGAGATATTGAGACCATTCGTCGAGAGAATCCAAGGATTATGGAAATGTATCGTGGATTTAAGCAGTACCTGAAGCCTTATGTGAAATACTTGTATCAAAATCGGCGAGAGACGACGGCTGAAGAATTGATTGGCATCTTACGGGAAATGAGATTGGCAATAGAAGATTTTGATATTGATGCTGTCGATGCAAAGCTGAAAGAATTGGAAGAGCTACAAATTCCAAGTGAATGTGAAGAATATATGGATCGTTTAGAGGCGTTTGTGGCAAATCTGGCGATGGAACAGATTATTGAGACCATAGACAATATGATAGAAATAATTGAAGAAAAGGGCAAATGATGGAACAGAAAATCGTAATAATCAGTGACACACAAAGCTATATTGTACTTTCTTTAAAAGAGAAGATGGAAGAGATGGGCTATGAGGTCGTATTGTCGAAGGCCGATTATAATGAGATACAGGTGTCAACAGATGGTGCACATGCAGTGCTAATCTATAGTGAAGCATCTATTGTAGAAAATAGTATGGTACTCCATCAGCTGAAGGATATCTGCACAGAGAATGATGAACTCCTTTTTGCAATCGGTACGCCAGAGGAACTCTCAAAGATTGAAGGACAGGTAGGCGAGCAGTGTCTCCAACAGAAGTATATCCGTCCAATCAATGTAAAAGAACTTGTGGATTCCATGAATAAGGTGGTAAAAGGCGCAGGCACACAAGGAAAAAAGAAAATCCTTGTGGTAGATGATTCAGGTGCAATGCTTCGTAATGTGAAGGGATGGCTTGAGGATAAGTATCAGGTAGCTCTTGCAAATTCTGGCGCGATGGCAATTAAGTATTTGGCACTCAACCGCCCGGATTTGGTATTGTTAGACTACGAGATGCCAATCATTGATGGAAGACAGGTGCTTCAAATGATTCGAAATGAAACAGACTTCGCAGATGTTCCAGTCATTTTCCTGACAAGTAAAGGAGATCGCCAGTCGGTTATGGATGTTATGGAATTGAAACCAGAGGGGTATTTGTTGAAATCCATGGAACCATCCAAAATTGTGGCTGCAGTTGACTCTTATTTTGCAAAACAAGAGGAATAAGAGGTCAAGCAAAGATGGCAGAATTAACGGTAATTGCTAAGATGCATACAGATTTTCCTGAGAAGTTTGGAATACCGAGACAGAGTGGTCTTGTGAAGGAACTACGGGGAATGATTGTATTTGAGGAGGCGTATCGCAATCCGGATGCTTTACGAGGGATAGAAGAATTCTCACATTTATGGATTTTATGGAATTTTTCGAAAGCAAAGTATAAGGAATTTACGCCGCTTGTGACTCCACCACGACTAGGTGGAAAAGAAAAAAGGGGGGTTTTTGCAACAAGGTCGCCTTTTCGCCCAAATTCGATTGGGCTATCCTCGGTGAAGCTAGAGGAAGTAAAGGTGCACGAAAAATATGGGACAGTACTTATTGTATCGGGGGCGGATCTTATGGATCAGACTCCGATATATGATATAAAACCGTATTTACCATATACAGATTGCCATACAGAGGCAATTGGTGGATTTGGAGAAGCACACAAGCAGGATTGCATCGAAGTCCGTTTCCCAGAAAAATGGCTGAAGGTGTTGCCAGAGGAGCTTCAGGTTTCCGCATGTAAGGTGCTAGAACAGGACCCGAGAGCGGCATACAACAAGAAGCCAGACTATGTATATGGGATGGAATATGGGGGGTATGACATTCGGTTTACGGTTATCGATCATGTGCTTGAGGTTCAGGAGGTTATCTCAACACATAGACCGTGGTCGAAGGTTAAATAGATACGTAAGAGGATAGAGATGGAAAAGTTAAATGGTGTGACCAAAAAGGGAAGGATTCTCTCAATTTTGGCGTTTATTTTGGCATTGTTAGTCGTGATACCAACGATTGTGATAACGAAGCCAGTGCCCCCCGAGGAGGGAGCATATTTAGAATTAAATTCGCATTGCGATTTAGTGGTGGATGGAATACTGTATAAAGATATTACGATGAATACCTTTAGCTATCCAATGCGAAACCGAGGAGATGTTGTGGAATACAAGTTCCATGTGGATGAGACATCAAGGATACAGTCACCTGTATTAAAGATTTATTCTATTCATTCAGCAGTGAATGTTTATATTGACAATTCGTTGATATACAATTATGGGGATTCTAGATATCGGGAGAATAAGCTACTCGGATATGGGTATCATTATGTAAAGCTTCCACCAAATTATGGAGGCAAGGACATTACGATACAGTATATTGTTTCAGAGAATAATGCGTTTACGGGACTCCCTTCTATGGCAATTGCAAACATGCAAACGATCTTGCAGATGTCTTTGGGCGGGGATCGTATTCGTTTTTCCATTGCGCTATTTCTGATTTTATTTGGTGCGATAACCATGTTTATTACTGCGGTAATGATGTTAAAATCACCACGATTTGCGCAATTATTCTGTATTGCTTTGTTTGCCATTTTGATTGGATTATGGACCTTGTGCAACAACGACATGATATCGTATTTTACGCATGATATGCTCGTAAAAGTGTACATGGAGTATTTGTGTATTTATGCACTGCCAATTCCGTTTTTGCTATATTTTTATGATAGAGGAACAAATCCAAAGGGAAGACCAGTAATTAAATATACCTTTTGGAGTTTGCTGGTGTTGCAGGGCGGCGTATTTTTAGTTGCACTGTTTTCGCAATTGTTGGGAGGAATGCATCTTCCACAATTCCTAACGATAGCACATTTGCTTACGATTGGTGATGTTGCATTCCTTGTTATGGTGGCAATACAGCAGAAACCATTACATAACGGCGGTAACAAAGGGCTTCGTGTTGGCATGATTATCGTAATGATGTTTTTGTTTTATGAACTCATTCGCTATAACATTGATAAGTATATTCTGCAGTTCCAGCTCAATGAGTACAATAGTATTTTATGCTTCGGTGCGCTAATTGTGGTTATCTCACTTATGATTGATTTCGTATCGAGGATTGCTGGCAACTTATACATTGAGGCGCAGCAGGAACTATTAGAGAGTATGGCATATACGGACAAGCTTACGGGACTAGCAAATAGAAGAAAATGCGATGATATGGTAAGTGAATTAGAGAAAGAGCAAAAAAATTATGCAATTATCAGTATGGATCTCAATTTGTTGAAGCATTATAACGATACGTATGGACATGAAAAAGGCGACGAATTGCTACGCTGTTTTGCGGAGTGTTTACAAACAATTTTTGAAGAGCCAATACTGACTGGAAGAACAGGAGGCGATGAGTTCGTAGCGATTATTCCAGACGCAAATATGGTGCATCCACATTCTTTGATTTTAAAGCTACAAAAAGAGTTAGCATGCTTTAATGAGAATCACAATGATATGATGCTAAGTGTTGCCACTGGATATGCATTCCGAAGAGAACTGGGAGAGGTGTCGGACGGCGGTGCAGTGATGCGTAAAGCAGATGAACGTATGTATGAATGTAAGCGAGAAATGAAAGAAAAGACGAATTCACTTGCAAGGAGTGAATAAAAGTTCTATACTGTTTGGTGGACTTGGGATTCATACTCCCATAATAGATAGAAGGGATATCAATTATCATGAAAAGAGTTGAAGATTATATTAGAACAATTCCAGATTTTCCAGAAGAGGGAATCATGTTCCGCGATGTTACAAGCATTCTTCAGGATGGCGAAGGATTAAAGCTTGCAATTGACGAGATGATTAAAACATTAGATGGCGTTGAGTTTGACGTAATCGCTGGAGCTGAGTCTAGAGGATTCATCTTTGGTGTGCCAATCGCATATGCAATGGGCAAGCCATTTGTTCCAGTTCGTAAGGCAGGAAAACTTCCATGTGAGACAGTATCAAAATCATATGACTTAGAGTATGGTCAGGCTACAATTGAAATACATAAGGATGCCGTGAAACCAGGACAGAAGGTTGTACTTGTAGACGATCTTATTGCAACTGGTGGAACAATGGAAGCAGCAGCTGAGCTTGTAGAAGAGCTTGGTGGAGAAGTAGTTAAGATGCTATTCTTAATTGAGCTTGCTGGTCTTGAGGGACGTAAAAAGCTTGGCAAGTACGACGTAGAAGCAATCGTAACTTACGAAGGAAAATAGTGAAAAAAGGGCTGTAAAAAAGCACTTCTAAAAGAAAAATCGCTGAGACCGTGCGGGTTCAGCGATTTTTTTATAATTTATTATGCGACTAACCAACAATACCGATAGTAATTATACAGCACGTTTTTTCGATTCTTCGTTCTATTTCTTAGAGTCGGACTTGTTAGAGTCCTCACTTGCCTTCTTTTTGGCATTGAGCTCATCGATGGTGTGCTCAATAATCATCTTTTTGATATACACATCATAGCTTAGCAAACAGATAAAACTAAAGGTGTGAAGAAAATCCTGATCTTCTTCTGGAAAATTTGAAAAAGTCTCGTTGGATATGCGATACTTTTTGCCCAAATCCTTAAGTAATTTCTGTGATTCACTGTTCTCAAGAGTAAATACCTCGTTATACACATCCTTCATATCAAATCCAGATTCGTTTCCAAAATACTTTTCCGTAAGTGGATTCAAAATAGACTGGATATCACTAATGCTCAAAATGTTTTTAAGATAGTAGATGAATATTAAGGTGAGCACATGCTCCTTCGAATATTTCTTCTTGGATGGAGGAGGTAAGAGATCATTCTTGGCATAGTTATTTATCATAGTCTTTGTCAGAATCTTATCATCCTCGCGTCGCTTGCAGGCAGCAAGCTGCGTGTCCATAAAAGTTGTAATCTGATCCATATATAAATCGATATTTGGAATATCTTCTGGTTTTACATAATCAATTGCTTGAAGCTTGGTTATCATAGCATCAAGGAATTCACGAACGTCATTATCCATTTTGCACCTCTCTATCACATTATATAGTAATTAAAACTAGATGACAAGATTTTTTTGAACACTTTCGATATACAAAACAAATGTTCTGATAGTGGTAGATATCGAAAGAAAAATATGATACACTGTAATCCGAATGATGAGACAAAGAAATGTGTCATTTGATTTGAATTTGAAAATGGAGAGATACTATGAGTATTTATGATACGTTAAATGAACAACAAAAAGAAGCGGTTTTTCACACGGAGGGACCACTTTTGATTTTGGCAGGTGCAGGCTCGGGAAAGACCAGAGTGCTTACACATCGAACTGCCTATTTGATAGAGGAAAAAGGGGTTAATCCCTACCATATCATGGCAATTACCTTTACCAACAAGGCTGCCGGAGAGATGCGTGAGCGTATCGATGATATGGTTGGCTATGGTTCAGAGAGCATTTGGGTATCCACCTTTCATAGCACCTGCGTGCGAATATTGAGAAGATATATTGATCGTTTGGGATATGGTACCAATTTTACCATTTACGATACGGATGATCAGAAAACGTTAATGAAGGATATCTGTAAGCGTCTCGAGATTGACACTAAAATACATAAAGAGAAAATGTTCTTATCGGTTATTTCTCATGCAAAGGATGAACTTATTGATCCCATTACTTTTGCTCAGAATGCAATGGGGGATTACACCAAACAGAAGCAGGCGCAGGTATATACCGAGTATCAGCAGGCTCTGAAACAGAATAATGCGTTGGATTTTGACGATTTGATATGCAAAACGGTTGAGTTATTCAAGTTGGACAAGGAAGTGTTGAACGCATATCAGGAGCGTTTTCGCTATATTATGGTGGACGAGTATCAAGATACCAATACAGCACAGTTTGAATTGATTCGTTTGCTTGCAATGAAGTATCAGAATTTATGTGTTGTGGGTGACGATGATCAGTCTATTTACAAATTTAGAGGAGCCAACATTTATAATATCCTTAACTTTGAAAAGCATTTTGCAGATGCGACTATAATTAAGCTGGAGCAAAATTATCGTTCCACACAGAACATTCTCGATGCTGCCAATGCTGTAATTGCCAATAATATTGGTCGTAAGTCAAAATCCCTTTGGACGGCGAACGGAGAAGGCGATAAAATTACGTTAGAACAGTTGGATTCTGCTTATGAAGAAGCGGATTATATTGCACGTGATATTGCAGGAAAAATAAGAAGAGGCGAGTATAATTACAAGGATTGTGCGATACTATATCGTACGAATGCGCAATCACGCCTTTTCGAGGAGAAATTTATTGTTAGTAACATTCCATACAAAATTGTGGGCGGCGTCAATTTCTATTCTCGTAAAGAGATTAAGGATTTGTTATGCTATTTGAAAACGATTGACAATGGACGAGATGATTTGGCGATTCGCCGTATTATCAACGTGCCGAAGCGTGGGATTGGGGCAACTACAATTAGTAAATTGCAAGGATATGCGGATCAAACCGGATGTGATTTCTTCCATGCATTGCGGATGGCCGGCGAGGTGCCAGGAATCGGTAAGGCAGAGGCAAAGATTCGCCCGTTTGTATTATTTATTCAGAAAATGCGTGCGCTTGCGGAGATGGGAGATATCCCTGCGCTGTTGAAAGCAGTAATCGATGAAACTGGATATGTAGATGATTTGCGTGCGGAGGGAACCGAGGAAGCAGAGGCTCGAATCGAGAATATCGACGAGCTCATGAACAAGGTTGTCGACTACCAGGAATCGGAGGAGCATCCAACTCTAAGTGGATTTTTGGAGGAAGTTGCGCTTGTGGCAGATATCGATAGTCTTGACCAGGATACGGACTATGTAGTATTGATGACATTACACAGTGCGAAGGGATTGGAGTTTCCGAATGTGTATCTGGCCGGCATGGAGGATGGCTTGTTCCCAAGCTTTATGTCAATTACAGCAGATAATGCGTCGGAAGAATTAGAAGAAGAACGTAGACTTGCCTATGTGGGTATAACGAGAGCCAAGGAGCATTTGACGATTACCTCAGCACGTATGCGAATGGTGCGTGGAGAGACGCAGTACGGTAAGATTTCACGATTCGTAAAAGAGATTCCATCGCAATTGTTGAAGGGTGAAATCTATGAGCCAAAGTCTTCTTATGAGGATATTCAAACAAATCAAAGTACCTTCCGTAAAGCTAAGCAGAATTTCAAAAGCTTAAATACCAGTTACGGAAGCAGCACGGCAACCAATTATGGAAGTGCAGGATATGGAAGTACAGGATACGGTAGTACGGGATACGGTAGCGCAGGGTATGGAAAAGCACCAAGTTATACGCCTGTGAGCAATCAGAAATCCTTTGCAAGCTCTAACACGAGTAAGATGGTGTTGGATTATGAGGTGGGAGACCGCGTTCGTCATATCAAATTTGGAGATGGCGAGGTTACTGCCATTGTGGAAGGCGGAAGAGATTACGAGGTTACGGTTGATTTTGATAAGGCTGGAACTAAGAAAATGTTTGCTGCTTTTGCAAAATTGAAGAAAATATAACAAAATATAAGGAAAATATAAGGTTTCTTTGGTTGCTAGTATTTTCACTAGGAATCTGGGAAAGACTATGTTATAATAAACATAGCAATTGATAGTAGACGCAGAAGATATAGGTGGCAGAAATTTAGCGCTAGGTATCTTTTGAGTTTCGTGAAATTATTATGAAAGAAACAGACAAAAAGTGTTTCAGAACGAATAAAAGGAGAGTGTGGTATGAGCAAAGTAGATGAACTTATGAGTAGAGTAGACGACTTGGCAGCAACTATCAAGGCAGCAGACTTTCTTCCAAAGAAAGAAGAAGAGAAGAAGAAACCATCACCAGTTGTTATTTGTTTTGCAGTGATTGGTGTTATTGTAGCTATAGCAGCTGCTGTTTATGGAGTATATCGCTTCTTTACACCAGATTATCTTGATGATTTCGAGGACGACTTCGAGGATGATTTTGATGATGACTTCTTTGAAGATGATGAAGAGGATGAGCCAACAGAAGAGTAGGTTATGTTCCTATCAAGATAACATCATATGAACGACAAAATGAGGGGCTAGTTTCTAGCCCTTCTTTTATGCTGTGCGGGTGAGGAAAGTTAAATTTTGCGCAGAACTGGCGGAATGAAGCTGTTGCGAATATTCCGATAGAAATCATGGTAGAAATGACGAAGAAGATACTAGATGACATGGTAGTGGATATGCTAGTAGAAGTCGGGGCAGAAATACAGATAGAAATAATTAAGAAAGATTTGGAGTAAATCAATGAAAAAAGGTCAAATTGGACAGGGAATCGTAGAGCGTGTGGAATTCCCAAATAAAGGAGTTGTAATTACAGAAGAGGGAGATAAGGTAATCGTTAAAAATACGATTCCTGGCCAAAAGGTATCATTTGGCGTAAATAAAGTCCGTAAAGGGAAAGCAGAGGGACGTCTTCTTGGAGTAGTGGAGAAGTCAGCTTTAGAGACAGAGTCACCATGTCCTCATTTTGGCGAGTGTGGCGGATGCTTGTATCAGTCACTCCCTTACGAAGAACAACTGAATTTGAAAATGGGACAGGTGAAAGCTTTGTTAGAGGACGCAATTGGCGATTCGTGTGAGTATGATTTCCTCGGAATTAAAGCAAGCCCAAGACAGTTTGCATACAGAAATAAAATGGAATTTTCTTTTGGAGATGCCTTTAAGGATGGACCATTGGCACTTGGCATGCACAAAAGGGGAAGCTTCTATGACATCGTGACGGTTGATCAGTGTCAGATTGTAGACGCAGATTTTAGAAAGGTGTTGACAACAACCTTAGCTTATTTTACAGAAACAGCTACGCCTTTTTACCATAGATTACGTCAAACGGGATATTTGCGTCATCTTTTAGTTCGTAAAGCAACAAAAACAGGGGAGATACTTATTGACCTTGTTACCACAACACAAGAGCATCGTACGGCGGCATTCCAGAATACAGAGGAAGAGCTTTTACAGGGATGGAAGGATGCACTTCTGTCTGCTGGATTAGAGGGCTCAGTGAAGGGAATTTTACATACAAAGAATGACAGTGTGGCAGATGTTGTAAAGAATGAGGGAACAGAGACCTTGTACGGAGAAGATTTCTTCTATGAGGAACTTTTAGGACTTCGCTTTAAGATTACACCTTTTAGCTTTTTCCAGACCAATTCCTTGGGGGCAGAAGTGCTATATTCTACTGCGCGAGATTTCATTCAGAGCCAGCAATCCTTAGAGGGAAAAGTGGTTTATGATTTGTACAGTGGAACAGGTACGATTGCACAGATGCTTGCGCCAGTTTGCAAGGAAGTTGTTGGTGTAGAAATTGTTGAGGAAGCTGTCGAGGCTGCAAAGGAAAACGCGCAACTAAATCAGATTGACAATTGCACATTCCTTGCAGGTGATGTCCTAAAGGTAATTGACGAAATCCAGAATAAGCCAGATTACATTGTGTTGGATCCACCAAGAGATGGAATCAATCCGAAGGCGTTGGAGAAAATTATTCGTTTCAATGTGCAGAACATGATATATATATCTTGCAAGCCAACCAGTCTTGCGAGGGATCTTGAGGTTCTGATTGCAAGAGGATATAAGGTGGAGAAGATTTGTCTGGTTGATATGTTTGCGGCGACTCCGCATGTTGAGACGGTTGTTCTTTTGTCCCAACGAAAAGCGGACGATTATCTTGAAGTACAAATCGATTTGGATGAGCTTGATGCTACTAGTGCTGAGACTAAGGCTACATATGAACAGATTAAGAAATATGTCGCTGAGAATAATGAGGGAATGAAGGTATCTAACCTTTATATTGCACAGGTGAAGAAGAAATGCGGAATTGAGCTTGGGCAGAATTTTAATTTGCCTAAGTCGGAGAGTGCTAAGCAACCACAGTGTCCAAAGGATAAGGAAAAAGCGATTAGGGATGCGATGAAGCATTTTAAGATGATGTAATACGATTTAGGTATATACAAATGGATAGTGTCAAATGACCTATGAAAAATTGAGCTAAAGAAAAAAGGCTCAGATGAACCTTGAAAACTGTAGATATTTTAGGTTGTGGCAGCCTGCCGCCACCCTTGACAGCACGAAAAAGAACTGCTGTAGGTTAATCACCGACGGCGAAGAACTCAAGAACAAGTAGATTTTCTCCGTCGAATACAGCAGTGTAGCAGTTCTTTTTCGTGCCATCAAGGGCAAGCCGCTTTGCGGTGGCTAGTGTTATTACCTC
>JAZUHO010000040.1:0-14990 GCA_045641745.1 Agathobacter sp.
TCTTCCTATTGTCTTTCTTTGCTTGCAAATGCCTGCTCGCAAATCTGAAGAAATTCTTCCTGTGACATTCCACTAATCTTTGCTTCCGACGCAATTCGCTTTAATTCCAGTAAGGATTCCTCCCGCAATTCAACCTTCGTCAAATCTGCACGGATGCGTGCTCCATTCCTGCGATCCGCCACAATATATCCTTCTTGCTTCAAAAGCTGATAGGATTTACTAACCGTCATGGAATTAATCCCTATTTCCTCTGCAAGACCTCTGACGGTCGGAAGCTGATCGCCTTCCTTTAGTCTTCCATCTGAGATTCCATTCACAATTTCATTTCGTATCTGCATATAGATGGGAACATCCGAAAACTCGTTAATTCGTATTACCATAGTAAAAATCGTCCTCTTCTATCCTTCCTTTATTCTCGACCTAGAAAATGAAAGGGTGTATTGTTTGTATTAATTATAGTAATACAAACAATACACCCTTGTCAAGATTTATAATTTCTATATTTACGCCTTTTCAAATACTCTTCGCATTTGTCCTTGCATATTCAAAAATGCGCTCTACTGTATTTACGCTTTCCGCTTTCTCTTCATATTAATTATGACAAAGGTGATTGCAAACATGCACACTGCGAACAGAAGCATAATTCCCATATGAATCCCAAATTGCTGAAGGAATTCTCCCCCATAGTTCTTTGTACTTCCAATCATGTCATTGTTTTTTACAAACCAATAGGTTGGCATAAATTGTGCGACCTGTTTCACACCTTCTCCAAAGAATTCCTGCGGAACAAATACGCCTCCCAAGAAGCACAACGCTAAGCTCGACACATTTACAATACCATTTACTCCCTCTTTGGAATTCACTACATTTCCAGCGAAAAAGGCGAGCCCTAACGAAAATAGCAGCATAGCAAGCGAATTTAATAAATAGTATGCCCGTCCTGAATCGGAAAGAAGTTCGCCATGCGTAAGTATGGTTCCATAGATTACTACAACCATCATCAAAATAAGTCCAAAGCATATGATTGCTGCTAGGATTCCCCATACGCGATTTCTAAGTGGCATTGAGCTACATTCTACGCGCTCCTTTACTTCCTTTTGGTTAATGATAATTAGAATTTCTCCTATCGCAATAACGCTTACCGCCAGGAACAAATAAGGTACATAGCGGAAGAATTGAATTACACTATCATTTGTGTCGCTTTTTACAAAGGATGCCACCTCGACATCCGCTTTCTTATCATTTAAGGCTTCTACTTCTTTTACCGCTTCTTCTAATGGCACTCCAGCCTCCAAAAGCAGTTTTAGCTTACTGTTATATAATTGAATCTGCGCTTCTCCAAATTCCGCATCATAGATTCCCGGTGCACACATCGATTCCAGCGACAAATCATCCGCCTTTTCATCTACAAATGCAGCCTCAAACCCTTTTGGAATTACAAGAACGTAATCCCGTTCTCTCCAATAAATATCCTCTAAAATTTGTTCCCGGTCGTCCTCGATTTGTTCTACTTCATTTCCCTCTGACAAATAGGCAATCATTGCCTTCGAATAGGTTGATTCATCCTTATCCACAACGCCAATTTTAAGACTGGTACCTTCAAAACCTGGGGTGCTCTTCTCCGAAGCTCCTACCGAAATCAAAACTCCTGTCAAAGTAAGAAAAACTATCATATATATCATTACCAAGCCTCTGATTGACCAGAAAAGGCGAAAGAAATTTTTAAATGCTTGCATATTGAGTCCTCCTCATTTTTCCAATGCTAATCGCTAAAAATAGCACTCCAATTCCCAAAAGACTAAGTACGTTCGTCCAATACTTTGTCATGTCACCATAGACTGCCAGGCTCTTATAGCCCATTACTACAAGTGTGCCCGGGTTAATCCGATTCACGATCGGGCAGTATTTTTCAATGTAATACGTAATTCCACACCACTGTAATCCAGCAAGGAAAGAACTAATCATATAGAAAGCAACATAGAGTGCATCCTTTTTCTTTGTAGATCCTTTTACACATACAGCAATTGCAAGTCCTGCAGAAATTCCGCAGAAGGATCCAATAAATGTTGTTAGCATTACCATCGGTAGGTTATTTCCAAAGTCCCTCCCAAATCCAAAGATGCATACCCCAAGAATAATCAGCGCATTCACACAATACAAAAAGAAGCCTGCCATGAAGTCAGTCGTCACTTGTCTAATTTTTGGTGTAGGCGCCACATTACGTCGCGCTCCCAAAGCCGATGTGTTTGCCTGAATGCGATTTCCAATGGTAACTCCCATCGTGCCTGCGCTGAGACAAGTCATCGCAAGCAAAGCATAAAAATATTCTGCGTAAGGATCTTTGTCTTCTCCTTTTAATTCGATTCTATGAATTTCCTGGCTCTCCGTCGTTCCCTGACTTAATTTTTGCACCAGATTCTGCATAAGTTCTGGATGCTGCTTCGCCATATCCAGCATCATTTTTTCATTCTGCTGGTACTGTTCCACAAACATTTTTAAAAAGGTTGTATCACTAGCAGAATCTTTAACAATCATATGATAGTCATTACTTTCATCCACGATTCCTCGTATTTCATCATTCTTCAGCTTCTCCAATGCGTCTTCTTTGCTTTTGAAGGCCTTTACCTCGAACATTTTCTGTCCGTTTTCTAATTCCAATTGCTGTAGCACTTCCAAAAAAGAAGCTTCGCCATCTTTCTCTGCTGCTTGTGCACCCTCAATTACTCCGATTGGAACCTCTTTGTACATTTCCAACTCTGAAATTCCTGAAAACATAAAATAAAACAGGGTTCCTAAAATAATCGGAAATATCAATGACCAAAACCAGCAGGAGCGCTGTCTAAGAAATACTTTTATTTGATATAATGCGTGCATCCTTTACCTCCTAATCTCTAAGCTCCGTACCAGTAATCTCTAAGAACACATCATTTAAGGTAGGAAGCTCTGAGTGAACATTTCCAACTGCAATATCTTTTTCCCGAAGCAAATCTAAAAGGCGTACCAAATTGTGTTTTCCCTTTGAAAATTTTACTTTTAAGAGCGTGTCTTCGTATTTTACCTCTATCACGTGTGGAAGATTTCTAATTTCCTCCATAACATTTGGTGCAATATCAAATACCTCCATACTTATGGTTTCTCCAAGATCCAGCATCGCCTTCAATTGATCCTTCGTTCCAATTGCTACATTTTTTCCCTTATCCATGATAAGAATTCTGCTGCAAATCTGCTCCACTTCTTCCATGTAATGTGTGGTATAAATAATGGTCGCTCCTTGACGATTCAATTCCATGATTCCCTCAAGGATTTTGTTTCTACTCTGTGGATCTACTGCCACCGTTGGCTCATCCAAAATAATAAGCTTTGGTTTGTGTGCGATTCCGCAGGCAATGTTTAATCGTCTTAGTAAACCACCCGATAATTTCTTTGGAAGGAACTTTTTATAATCCTCTAATCCGACAAATGCAATTGCTTCCTCTACGTATTTCTTTCTTGTTGCCTTGTCTTTTATATACAAGCCGCAGAAGTAATCAATATTTTCATATACATTCAGTTCTTCAAATACGGCAACATTCTGCATAATGACTCCGATGTCTTTTTTGATATCATAGCTGGTAGGTGTCATCTTCTTGCCAAACACTTCAATGGTTCCTTTATCATATTCCAACAACGAGAGAAGACAATGAATGGTTGTCGACTTTCCACTTCCATTTGGTCCTAAAAGGCCAAATACTTCTCCTTCTTTAATTTCAAGGTTAAAATGATCTAGCGCAACTAAATCACCATATCTTTTCACCAAATTCTCAATCTTTACAACCATTTTGTACTCCTTTCATTTTCCAAATGATTTTCAATCTCTTTTCAATTCTCCCTTATCTTACACTACCCAAAGAATGCAAAGAAGTGTAAAATGTAAGCAGTCGATATGACAAATGTCATAACTTGGGGGATTATTTATGTCATTTTATCTCGAACCATTGTTTTTATTTTTCGTAGGATTTCTTTTTTCTGCGCATACAGCCATTTACGCAACGACCATTCTTCACCTGCTTGTTGCCTTTCTCCTGCTGTGCGGAATGTTACTTTTTAAATCCCATTATACCCATCTTGCAATAACACTCCTGTCCGCTATTTTAGGGCTATTTTTTCCGATATATTTATTTTTTCTTCCAGCCATTGCCTATCCTTTGTTTTATCGAAAACAATATTTGTATTCGTTGGCACTGTGGATTCCTTGGCTTACGCAGCTTCTCCATGCTACAGACATTCGGGAATTCTACTGGATCATTTTAAGTCTTTTCGCCTTTTACCTGGCCTATCGAAGCCAAAATCTAGCGGCTCTCCAAATCCAGAACCGAAAGCTTCGAGACACAGCCATGGAGCATGAGTTATTCCTGAAGGAACAGAATAAGAATTTGATGGAAAATCAGGACAACCAAATCTATATCGCAACCTTGCGGGAGCGCAATCGCATTGCGCGGGAAATCCACGATAATGTGGGGCATATGCTGTCCCGTTCTCTTCTACAGGTGGGGGCCCTTATTGCCATCTGCAAAGATGATACCATGCTTCCTATCTTACAGTCCCAAAAGGAAACTTTAGATGAAGCCATGACCAATATTAGAAATAGCGTACATGACCTCCACGACGAGTCTGTGGATTTAAACGAGACATTGGCTCAGCTTTGCCGAGAATTCTCATTTTGCCCGATCGATTACAGTTGTGACCTCTCCTCTCATATGGACAAAAACATTAAGTATAGTTTTATTACGATTGTGAAAGAGGCGCTCAATAACGTTATGAAGCATAGCAATGCCACCAACGTGCAAGTCCGCATCAAGGAACATCCCGCCTTTTACCAGCTTATGATTGAAGACAATGGAACCACCGCTAAAGGGCGCCAGTTTTCTTTTGAAGCCGCAGACACAAGCGGCATTGGATTAGCAAATATACATGACCGAGTCAAAGCACTCAATGGTATCGTAAAAATACAAACAGATACCGGATTTCGGATTTTCATTTCCGTTCCAAAGAAATAATTCTAAACCAGCTATTCTTTTTCACGGCTGAGAATACAACAAATAGGAGAAAAACATGAAACTTGTATTAATAGATGATGACCAGCTTGTATGTATGTCATTGAAAATCATATTAGAAGCACAACCTGACATTGAAATCTGCGCGATTGGAACAGATGGCAGTGAAGCGCTATCTTTATATCGCGCGCATCAGCCGGATATTCTTCTTATGGATGTTCGTATGCAACAGATGAACGGCACAGATGCCCTCGAAGAGGTTTTAAAAGAATTTCCAGATGCAAAGGTGCTATTTCTAACAACCTTTGTGGATGATGAATACATCGTGCGTGCCCTTGAACTTGGAGCAAAGGGCTATATTATCAAACAGGATTTTGACCATATCGTTCCTGCGCTTACCGCAGTTATGTCTGGACAAAATGTATTTGGAAATGAGATTATTTCCAAAATTCCGGAGCTTATGAAACAGGCTTCTGCGTTTGATTATGGTGCATATGATATCACAGAGAAGGAGCTTGCTATCATTCATGAGGTTGCTGATGGATTGTCCAATAAGGAAATTGCTGAAAAGCTCTTTCTAAGTGAAGGTACTGTCCGCAACTACCTTAGCACCATTCTTGAGAAATTGGATTTGCGTGACCGCACCCAGCTTGCCATCTTCTACTACCAGCACAAATAATCAATAGGAAGCAACGTTATCTATATTCCGAATGGAATCCACCAGCTTTCCAGATGGAATCCATTTTCATCGAGGGGGATTTACGAAGGACAATTTTCCCCCTTGAATCCTTTTGGAAAATATGCTATATTAGCAAACGTTTGAAACTGCATAGGAAATTCTTGGTAATAAATTGGAAACGATACATGCGCGATTGCTCGCCTGATTAACGAACAACACACGTGTATTTTTTATGCCCATTTTTAGAAAAGGAGATTATTATGCAACAGAAATCGAAATTACAGAGTTTTATTTTTACCGCTGTTATGGCGTTTGTTATGGTATATGCAATGGTATGCTACAATGTAGCAATTGCAAAAGGAGGAATGACGAACGAAGTATTCCTCATCGCTTTCCATGAGATTCCAATTATGTGGCCAATCGCCATCATTCTTGAGTTATTCGTAGTTGAAAAGTTAGCTGTTATGCTTGCATTCCGTTTTGTTAATCCAAGAGAGGATAAACCTATTGTGGTTACCCTTGCCATCTCTTCTATGATTGTTTGCTTGATGTGTCCAACCATGAGTTTGATTGCTACACTTCTTTTTGCAAATGCTGGAAGTGAGTTTGTTGCCGTATGGTTACAGAAATTCGTTATGAATTTTCCAATGGCACTTTGCTGGCAGATTTTCTTCGCTGGACCAGCCGTTAGAAATTTCTTCCGATTGTTTGAAAAGAAGGCGAACTAAACGTTTTAGTACGGAGACATCCAAAAAGGGTGGAGACCATTTCATGGTTTCCACCCTTTTTCTTATCCTTTTGTATGCGCTGCAATTCGATAGATTTCAGCAACATCCTGTGAAGAGAGGGCTACAAATCCACCTGTTTTTCCATCTCCAAGACCAAACTTCTCAACTAACACGGGGATATCCTCCTCACGTGCGCCAAGCTGTTCAAAGTTAATTGGCATTCCAATGGATTTTAAGAAGCTTCGGAAACAATGAATTCCCTGAACCGCAGTTTCCTCTGGGTGTTCAAAGTCCATTTCACAGCCCCAGATACGTGTTGCCATCTGCGCAAATCGCATCGGATTATGCTTATAAACAAATTCCATCCAAGCTGGCATAATTACAGCTAATCCAGCACCATGCGCACAGTCATATAATCCAGATAGCTCATGCTCGATTCCATGGCTATTCCAATCCTGGCTTCTTCCTACTCCAACAATATCATTATGTGCAACGGTTCCCGCCCACATAATGTTTGCACGCGCCTGATAATCATCTGGGTTTGCAATCACCTTTGGAGTCTCCTTAATCATGGTTAACAGAACGGCTTCACAAAGGCGATCTGTAATTTCTACATCGGTTGTATTCGTAAAATATCTTTCAAATACATGGGCCATAATGTCTGTTGCGCCACACGCTGTCTGATATGCAGGCAAAGTCTGTGTCAATGCTGGATTTAATACCGAAAATTTCGGACGGAACAAATCCGAACTGCAGTCTCTTTTCAACATACCGTCTTCCTTTGTTACAACAGAGGCACCTGAGCCTTCACTTCCTGCTGCTGCAATGGTAAGGACCGTTCCGATTGGCAACGCCTTTTCTACTGGTTTTCCAGTTCCATAGAAATCCCAGAAATCTCCATCATATAAGGTTCCCAATGCAATTGCCTTCGAAGAGTCTATGCAAGAGCCCCCTCCCACAGAAAGAATAAAGTCTACCTTTTCCTTACGGCAAAGTTCAATGCCCTCATATATTTTGGTGTCCCTTGGGTTTGGTTTCACTCCCCCTAATAAAACATATGAGATTCCCTCTGCCTCTAGCGACTGGCTCACGCGGTCAATCAAGCCAGAACGAACTGCGGAACCCGATCCATAATGAATGAGAACCTTCGTTCCACCATATTTCTTTACATACTTTCCGCACTCTGCTTCGGTTCCTTGTCCAAATACAAATTCTGTAGGACTATAAAACTGAAAATTTTCCATGTTACCTTTTCCTCCTTTATCTGCTACGCCTTCTGCACCACTGCTTTTCCAACCCATTTCTTCTTACGCCAATGATGCAAAACGATTAAGCCTCTGATACATTCATCGGTTGCTGTCCCAACAAACACGCCGGCTACGCCAAATCCCAAAGGAATTCCCAGCGCATAACCAACGGTTGCTCCGAGTCCCCACATGGTAAGCAATCCTATCACCAATGGATAAATATAATCTCCTGCTGCTTTCAAACTGCTAATCACCGTCATATTCAAGCAACGACCAATTTCTATAAAAATGTCTACCAACATAATGTAGTATCCCAAACGGATAATCTCTTTATTCTCCGTGAAAATATGCAACGTGTACGGGCAAATAATCCAGTTGCACGTTGCCAGTGCAATAGTAATCGGTATGGATAGACGAAGGGTCTGGAAAACTCTCTTATACGCAGCCTCCTCTTTTCCAGCACCAACCAAATGCCCGGTTATAATTTGCGCTGCCATTGCGGAGGCATTCGAAAATACCATCGCAAATGCAATCAAAGAATTGCAATACACCTTTGCATTCACTGCATCATTTCCCATGCTGTTAACAAATGACAGCAATACCATCTGATACAGACTGTAAGATAAGTTCTCTCCCGCAGAAGGAAGTCCAATTTTAATCATTTGCACCAATAACCGGTATGGGAAAGGGCGTAAAAGCGCCAAGGATATTTTACCAATCTTTGCTGCATAGAAGAAAATCAAGGCAACGATCAAAGCTATTACTCTCGCCGTCACGGTAGAAATTGCAACCCCTGCTACGCCTAGCTTAAGCCATTTTAGTGGGCCATACAAGAACATATAGTTTCCTACAATATTGATTACATTGATGGTAATAGAAACATACATTCCTATTTTTGTATGTCCATTGCAGCGAAGAATTTGAAGCATTACATTGTAGCATGCCTGAATAAATAAGCCGCCACCAACAATATTGATATACGTAAGTGCATACGGTAGCATTTCGTCAGACACATGTAGCATTTGCATCATATTCTCTTTGAGTCCCAATAACACGCCACTCAGCGCGACTCCAAATACCAAATTCACAGCCAACGCCAAGGTATAAATCAAATTCATCTTATCATACTGTTTGGCCCCAAGATATTGTGCGACGACAACAGAGGTTGCAGTAGCAATTATGTTGAACATAATAATCATCAAAAACATAATCTGGTTTGCATTGCCTACCGCTCCCACCGCCTCTTCCGAATAGTGGCTAAGCATAACTGTATCAATGTTATTCAACAAAATATTTAAAAATAACTCGACAAACATCGGACCCGCGATAACCAAAAGCGGTGTTTTCTCATCGATTACTCTTGCTTTACTCATTTTCTCTTTCATAGCACTCCTTATGACTGGTTTTTCTATAGCCAGTACCTTTTTCTCATTTCCACACCATTGTAAAAGTATGACATAGCATATAAAAAAATGCTATAATATACCCACTACAAAAATTGTAAAAATCTCTTCTTTTTTATTTCAAGGAGAATGCTTATGAAACAATTATATGAGGAAGGGGATTTACTTCACGATCCTTTTCAGTGCTTTCATTGCACTACTTTTCCCGTTGCCCCGCATTGGCATTACTATATGGAAATTATCTATGTTGAAAAAGGCGCACTTCGCATTCAGGTTGATAATACCAATTTTGTCGCAAACACCGGTGAAATTGTAATTTTCCATCCAAAATCCATACACGCCTTTTATCAAACCGATTCTGAATGCCCAGTTATAGCCGGTATCAAATTGGATATCAACAGCATGACTTTCACAACCTACTATTCCCCAAAGCTAGGTGGTCTTTTTCGTAGCGCAGAAAAAAAGAAAGAACCTATTATTATAGATTCTTCCTATGTGCGTGAAATGCAATTGGCCACACTTTTGAAGCAGTGCATCATCGAATGCGAAAATCGTGACTATGGCTATGATTCGATTGTATTTGCAAACCTATATCGACTTCTTGTCCACATCGTACGTTATTGGAGAAACTATGGATTTTCCATTCATGTAGATAGCTCGGTTTTAGAGGATAACTACGATATTTTTAATATCCTGCCTTATATATCCGGTCACCTAGATCAAAACCTAAAGGTCAGTGAGCTTGCTGAATTTTGTGGACTCAGCTACTCTTATTTTGCCAAACGTTTTCAGGAGCTGTATGGAAAAAGCTGTAAATCCTATATCGAAGACATGCGCATTCATAAAGTAGAGGAGCTTCTTCTTTTTACCGATTATGATCTTACCTACATCAGTCAAATTACAGGGTTTTCAGATTGCAGTCATATGATTAAAAGCTTTAAATCGACTAAGGGAATTACCCCAAAACAATTTCGAGACGGCGCTTAGCCGTCTCGATTTTCCTTGTATGCGAGATTACTCGCTCAAATAACTTCTTGCATTGTCTACAATTCTTTTTGGATATCCCAAGCAGTCCAGCAATGCAATTGCATTTGACAGAAGCGCAGGCTATTCCTATTCATCATTACGCTGTTTTTTGTATAACATCGTAAATCCAATCATGCCAAGCCCTGCAAACATAATAACCAACCAGAACCAAGAATTGTTTGTATCCCCAGTTTTAGGAGCTTTTACATTTCCATTGTCCTTACCATTATTTGATGTGTCAGGAGTTTTGCCACTTCCATTGTTCTTATCATCATTTGACGGGTCAGGAGTTTTGTCTTCATATATCAAAGCATATGCTGAGAACTTGTCTGTCTCAAATGTAAGACTATAATTTGAATCAACATCTGCATCAAGAACCGTTGCCTCTCCATTATGAATGCGGATAATCTTATACATTCTTCCAGACTTCTGATAGTCTTTTGGAATTTCAAATCCTATTTTAATCTTTCCATTTAAATCATGAACCACTGCCTCGTCAGCTGCTCCAACTTTTTTGAAGAGAGACAAATCAAGATATAATCCAACCTTGCTTTTTCCTGCTGCCTTATCAATGGCTGCTTTATCAGCTGCAGATATTGTCTTAGCGCCATCTGCTATATCAACCCAAACATTTACACCCAATGCCTTTTCTTCATCGGTAATTCCCAACAAAGCCGAAAAATCACTTCCGCTGATGATTTGTGCCGCATAGGTATTATTCTCAGCTGTTGCTTCTGATGATTGTGTAATGTCTTTAATTTCTCCTGGAGTTGGAGCAACATCGCTGTATTCGTTCTTCTCTGATTCCGTTTTCGTAGTCTTCTTTACAATTGAATATGTAGAAAACTTATTGGTAGGAACAGAAAGTGTTGAACCATTTAATTTAGCGCCACTGATTGTTTCATAGGTATTGCCATGCTTACGAACAACAACTAGTTCTTCGTCTTCTCCAACCGTAATACCAGAAAGTGTCAAACCTACTGTAATGTCATTAGAGAACTCTGTTATATTCTGAGTCCAGTCACCCTTCTTTGGTCCCATGCTGACAATATTATCCAAGGTCAAATCTAAAGTTGCCACAGCTTCATATTCGGAATCTGTATCACTTCCCTTTGCCTTTTCTAGAGCCTTCACATCCGCATCCGTATCCGCAACGGTGAGACTAAGATTTCCGCTTTTTACTGCATTTGCACCATCTTTAATGGCTGCAGATGAAACAGCATTAGCCGAATTCGAAATAACGTCATCCTTTTTTACAAACACACCACTAAAATGCATTTGTCCCTGAACATCATTTAAAGTAAATGTACTAACATCGCTAAAATTGTTACTCTTTGGAGTAAGCTCACGTTCATTAATTGTTGCACTTCCAAGCTGATATCCATATTCTGGAATTAGCTTAATTACAATGTCATCGCCTTTCTCCAAGCGTATATTTCCACGCTGCCCTTCAATTGTTACCGAAACCTTGTCAGCCTCAGGGTTCACTCCAGTTGCGTAGTCCCCATTTGCGTATAAAACTTTATCTCCTCGCTTGATAGAGACAATTTCTACCTTTCCATGGGTTACAAGAGCATCTTCACTATAGGTATCTCCCTGAGGTCCTGTAGGATCATTTGCATCGTAGGTCCAAAGAATGGTTGAAATAGTTGATTCTGTTTCTTCGAATGAAATGATAAATTTACTTTCTTCATTAGGAACTACATTTGAAATAATGTATCTATCACCTTCAGGATTAGCAACTGTTACATTTGGTGATTCACTGGTATATTTCGTTCCATTAATTGTAATGCTTGATGCAGATTTTCCAAACTCGAGCTGAACTGTTACTGTATAAGAAGGAGCGTCCTGAACTTCTACCCCTCCACTAGTACGGTCTTCATTCCAATTAACATTTCTATCGTCGATTTTTAACTCTCCAATCATTTCAGGCTGATTCGTCTCAACAAAGACATTCGGATTTCCACCTGGATTTCCATCTGGATTTCCATCTGGATTTCCTGGAGGGTTCGTTGGTCCATTTCCATCCCCTTTAGTCTGAACCGTAAATGTTAGTGCGTTTGGCAAACCACCGTCATTTGTTTTATTTGCTAACTTTGTTATTCCATCTGTAACATTTAAGGTTGTATTAAATCCATCCGCTGCAGCAACTCGAACTTCCATGGTTTCTGCATTAAAATTGGTAAGCGTAATCTCATCATTCTCTTCAAGCTCTAGCGTTCCATTCTTATTTGCAGATACCGTAACTTCGCCTACTACCCATGAACCCTCTGCAAAATTTACAATAAACTTGCCACCTTGAGATCCCTGAGGTCCTTGAGGTCCTTGAGGTCCTTGCGGTCCTTGAGAACCTTCGCTAAGCTCTATATAATAATCTCTCGTATCTGCAGTAAATGTATAGGTGAATCCGTTTGTAGAATCTCCTGCTGGCACACCATTATAAGCAGGTCCACCGCTCATAGAATCCTCGTGGGCTTGAACCTCTGTGATGTTATTCCCCTCTCTCGGCACTGCTTTGATTACAACCACTGTGCCCCTCGGGATTTCGGTAATATTCAAATTACCACTTGTAACCGTTACCTCAGCTGCATCACCTAATTTGTATGATAATGTAGCCTTTGCAAGTTGTGACTCATCAAAGTGTAACGAACCAGTCGTACCCTCTGCTCTTGCAGTTGCAGCATTCTGCGTGAATGCCGCAGTTACTACCATTAGCATACATAGCAAGCCTGCTAATAGCCTTCGAATTTTCACTTTTTTCATTCGTCTTACCTCCATGTTTCATATTGTTTTACTAAAAAATGAAAGAACCCCTACCTTCTAAATTGATAGTTCTAAATTACTAGTTCTAATTTACTATTTTATAGCCTTCTATAATAGGTGACAAACGTCTCAAAAGTACTATTTTTCAAGAATTTTGAACAAAGAGTGCTTTGCACTCTTTGCGCGCTGATGCGCGCAAGCCTTGGCTTGCAATATTCACTGCGCATCAGTCGCATCCCCGCGGAGCGTTTTTTTACTTATAGGATTTTTCTATAAGTTAAAAAAGAGTTTGGATTACTCCAAACTCTTTTCGAAATATAAGTGAATTAATTCTTTTCTATTTTTTGTATTCGTTTTTTCATTGATACTAGCAATATGCCGGTATAATGCCGCTCTTGATATTCCAAGATTTTTTGCAATCTCCTGAACTTGTGAATTAGATTCAGCGAGAGCAAGAAGTACTTCCTGTTCACGCAATGTCAATTTATATTCTAATCCAAAACGCTCAATCGTATTTGTTTTTTTCTGCGCCTCTATGATTTTCTCATCGTCCGCAACCACAATGTGAGTGCTACTAAAATAAAAGTATGCAACCATCGCTATACTAATAAGAACAAAAAGTACAAGCGCTACTATTAATATTGCCATTGGCGTATCCTTATTCAATAAGGATACAGAAATTGCCATTGTAAGAAACGCGCATATATTATTGATTGCTCTGCCTAAGCCAGCCCATATTTTAGGTTTTGTGCTGTAATATGAAAATTGCATAAACGCAGACATAAAAAAGACCACAAAAAAGCCTGCAGATATATAGAATACAAACAATCCAGCAAGAAAAGAGCCGCCAAGCTGAATTATGATTATACACAATACAGATAGCACAGAAACAGCATACATCACAAAAGGCATCACCCTTTGTTCTTTTATATCATAAATGAAGCCAGCCACAATCCCACTGACTGCTAAAATGAGTCTAGGCCATTGTCCAATATCAAAACTTCCAGATGCATGTACCATAGTAACTGCATTATCTAAAGTAGAAAAAATCAATGTTAACAAAGCTGTAACAACAATCAGGGAAATAGCAGTATATTGAGCAGAACGTATTTCCAGATTTTCATCTTTGGTATCACCATTCTCCATTTGGGCAAGTTTCTCTATCAAAACATATATCAGGAAAAATCCAACAACCAATACAATGCTTTGCACCAGGTTGCTTCGAACAAAATTATTGTTGATAAACTGAAACAGGATGCCCAAAGCATATCCAAATCCTACTGTTTTCGCCAAATGCTTTAAGCTTAACAACCGAGTAGATGCATAGTAACAAACCATAGCACCAATCTGCCCTAAAATAAGAAAAAGAATACATCCACACAATAAGATTCCTATTTTATTTGAAAAAAAGCTAACCCCAATCGTCCCTATTGCAAATATAATCATGTAGAATAAATAGCAAATTTTATAGGCCTTTTTGCTAATATGTTCTGATAAAAATCCATATAGCAAAAAGCCAATTGCACTCACTCCCAGCACAATATTCTGTGCAAAGACCACACTTTCTTTTTCTGCATAGAGTCCATATAGGTTATCAAATAAGTATTCAAATCCTAAAAATACAAAATTAAAAAGTGCTATTATGACAATAATCATAATATGGCGCTTATCAGTTAAACTTTTTTTTATCGTCATCCTACAACTCTCCTATGTATTCACTTTTGACATCAAAGCAACCGTCTCAACATGGGTCAGCTTCTGAGCAATCAACCAAATTCTCGACCTCTTCTTCCGTAGAAGTGCGCAAATTTTTCTGTTCCTTAACATTGTCCTTCAGATTTTCGCGCTCGTCAATGTATTTCTCAATCTTTTTTGTGAAATCTGTAGGGTTACAATTGATGTGACACCCTACCACTATACAAAAACGGTTGAGTCCTATAGAATTTTAATCGCCAAAAGAAAATTCTAACAAAAAGGAACTTCAACCGTCATGAATACAATAACATACTCACAACGATATTTGCCACATGAACTTAATACAAAATTTTATGCAGTCAAACTTTATCGCACTGGTGTAGGTGTTTCTTTTGTCTGCAGACGATATCACATCT
>JAZUHO010000041.1:0-1506 GCA_045641745.1 Agathobacter sp.
ATTCCCATGGGATTTTATTGACACAGGCGTAACCAAAAATTTCCTTTTGAGGGAATGGAAAACCGCATTATCTGAAACAGTCACACCAAACTGTCGTATGAAATGCTCAGGCTGTGGTGCAGCAAGATTTGGTGGAGGTGTTTGTTTTGAAAATAAGAATTAGATTTAGTAAATCCGGTGTTATGAAATTTATTGGACACTTGGATATGATGCGCTATTTCCAAAAAGCAATGCGCAGAGCGGAAATTGCAATTTGTTATTCGGAAGGTTTTTCTCCTCATCAGATTATGTCTTTTGCCGCGCCTCTTGGTGTTGGGTTAACCAGTGATGGCGAGTATGTTGATATTGAGGTGAAGGAGACCGCATCCACAGAGGAATCGCTTCGTGCTCTTAATGCGGTTATGGTTGATGGTGTAAGCGTGACAGGATATGTTAAATTGCCTGATAATGCCAAAAATGCCATGTCAATCGTTGCTGCAGCCGATTATCATCTTAGCTTCAAGGAAGGATATGACAGTCCATATTCCTTAACCGAGTGGAAAGAAATCATTGCGAGAGAATTCACAGACAAAGAGCAATTTCTTATAATGAAAAAGACGAAAAAGAGCGAACGCGAAGTCGATTTAAAACCGCTCGTATACGCCTTTAACGTAGAAGAATTAGATGGTGTAATTACTTTGGGTTTGCAGGTTTCCACCGGAAGTGTAGATAATATTAAACCAGAACTTGTTCTGGCATCCATTTATGAAAAATGCGGGCTTGTTTACCAGCCATCGGCAATTCACATTCACCGCGATGAAACTTATGCTCGATTAGAAGACGGTACATTAGTTCCATTGTTGGCGTTTGGAGAGGAGATTCTATAATATGTTTCGTGGCGTAATGACGCAGGTAACACTTCAGAATCAATCATTATTTAGCTTTTTAGTGTTAGATCAAAATCGTAAGCTTGTTTCTTGTCGCCTTTTTCCAGAAGATGCTTCTTTGATTGGAAATATATATGTGGGAAAGGTTGAAAATATTGTTCCAAATATCAATGCCGCATTTATTCGAATTGGTGATCGCAAATGTTTTCTTCCATTAGATGATGCAATTGCACCAATTTACACTCACAAATTTTCCAACAAACCAAGGCTGGCGATTGGAGATGAGCTACTTGTCCAGGTAGTTCGAGATGCTATAAAAACCAAAGACGCTGTTGTTAGTACGAAATTAACCTTTTCCGGAAATTACACGGTACTAACAACGGAAAATACAAAGCTTGGAATTTCTCACAAATTGTCCGATGAATTCCGAAATACCATCCTGTCAGATTCTCGTTTTCAATTGGAGGAAGACAGAAATTATGGAATCATTCTTAGAACGAATGCGGGTGAGACCGATTTAGAGCAATTGGCAGAAGAACTAGAACAGCAAATTGCCGCTTACCATTCCTTTCTGCAATCTGCACTTCATCAATTGCCATATACGCTTTGTTATTCTCCAGAGAGTGCGTATCTTGAGCAA
>JAZUHO010000042.1:0-3045 GCA_045641745.1 Agathobacter sp.
TCCGTTTGTAGTTCGTATGCCATATGATTCCGCAAATTCCTATTGTTCTCAATTTTCTGATGCTGGGTGTATAGATTTTTATGGTAATTCCTATCATTGTTCTTTGCCTTGCTCTGACGTTAGTGTGTACTTAGTGAGTGTAAAAAATACTATATCTGGTCGCAAGGAAATTTTCTATGACTTGTATCTAGTTGAAAATGATAAGGAACCTTATGGTATAACTCCAATTTGTAGCAGTAGAGAGATTCGGGAAACTCTTAGAACCAAAGTTGGAATGTTATATTCAAATATCGAAAAAACCGTTTCTCACGTTCATATTGATAGTGATGTAAAGAAACTTATAGATCTATACATGAAAACCGATTTTTTAAGATAGAATAAGTCAAAAGAGGACTTAAACTGCAAAGGAGAAGAATATGAGCAGTGAAGAACGTTGGCTAGTGGAAACAATCTACAGCCAATTACGCAAGGGATATAGCGTAGAGGTTAAACTTGATAAGTATGGAAAAGTAATGGTTTACGCCGTACAAAAGAAAAAATATAAGGCCGAATAAAGTGGTATTCGGTAACGGCTAATTGGAGTCAGTTATGCGCATTAAAATGCGTATAATTGGCTCTTTTTTGATTATGGAGGAAAGAATGCAAAATTTTATTCTTTTTACAGCTAATGTAAGAGGCGAGAAAGGGAACTGTTTGTATCCCAACAAAATTGAGGTAACTGACGAAAAAGCTTTTGAAAGAGCAATGCAATACGATCATGTTTGTGGAACATTCAAGAATAATTATCGTTCTAACGAGAATTTCTTGGAGTCCAACGTGATTCCCATGGATTGCGACAATGACCATAGTGATAATCCCCAAGAGTGGGTTTACCCCTATGATGTAGCAAAGAATTTTCCAGATTGCAATTTCTATGTAAATTACAGTCGCAGTCACTTAAAACCCAAAGGAAACAAAAGTGCAAGACCTCGTTTTCACATTTACTTCCCAATTCCAACAATTACAAGTGGAAGTGAATATGCAGAATTAAAAAAGAAAATTCAGGAACTTTTTCCTTACTTCGACGATGGAGCACTTGGGGAAGCAAGGTTCTTTTTCGGAACACAAGAACCAATGGTGGAAATTTACGAAGGATCTAAAAATGTGCTTGATTACGCATTGAATGATAGCGTAACAGAAAATGTTGACAAGAGAACCGTCTCTCTTGTACAAAATGATGCGTTCGCTTCCTTTGATGCAAGTACTGACGAAATACCCGAGGGCTCTCGCAATACTACTATGAGTCGCATTGCTGCAAGGCTTATCAAACGCTATGGTAATACCGACGAGGCCCTGCATAAGTTTTTGGAAGAGTCTACAAGATGTAATCCACGTTTGGACCTTGAGGAGCTCAATCAAATTTGGAATTCAGCTATTAAGTTTGGACAAAAGCTTTCTCAAGACCCAAGCTACATTCCGCCAGAAATTTACAATTCTTCATCTTCTCTTGAACCAGCTGATTTCACAGATGCAGGACAAGCATTAGTACTTGCAAATGAATATGGTGACAAACTCAAATATTCTCCTGCAACAAATTTCATTCATTTTAATGGACGTTATTGGGAAGAAAGTGAACCATTAGCAGAAGGTATTTCTGTTGAATTAACAGATCGTCAACTTAAGGAAGTTGAAAATAGAATCACTATGTTACTCGATGAAATGGAGAGAAATGGAGCTTTACAAATACTTGCTACTCACACTGTCAAAACAGCAAAGAAACGTTTTAACTCTGAACAATACAAGGTTTATAGTTTGTTTGAACATGCAAAGGAATTCAGAAAATTTATACTTAAAACTAGAGATGTTAAAGGATTTCTTGCAGCTTTGCGTGCAGCAAGACATAAAGTGTTAATCGATGCTAAGGAATTGGATAAAAACGAATTTCTTTTGAATTGTCCAAATGGTACATTAGATTTACGACAAGGAATTGCATCCATGCGCGACAATGCACCGGAAGATTTCATCACTAAAGAAACTTTGGTTAATCCAAGTAACGAAGGTGCTGCTATTTGGCAAGATGCGTTGGAACTATTTTTCCAAAACGATAAAGCATTGATTGATTATGTACAACACATTGTTGGACTTGCCTCTATTGGCAAGGTTTATGTGGAAGCTCTCATCATTGCTTATGGTGAAGGACGAAATGGTAAGTCCACCTTTTGGAATGCAATTTCTCGTGTGCTCGGTACTTATAGCGGTAATATTTCTGCAGATATGCTCATAGCTGGATGCCGTAGAAATGTCAAACCAGAGCTTGCGGAAGCAAAAGCTAAAAGAATCTTGATTGCTTCTGAATTGGAAGAAGGAAGAAGACTCAATACTGCAATGGTTAAACAACTCTGTTCAACCGATGAAATTTATGCAGAGAAGAAATATAAGGATCCATTCGCTTATATCCCTACACACACTTTGGTGCTCTACACAAATCATTTGCCAAAGGTTGGAGCCATCGATAAAGGCACCTGGAGAAGACTTATTGTCATTCCCTTCAAAGCCAAAATTGAAGGAAAATCGGACATCAAGAATTATGCAGATTATCTTGTGGAAAATGCAGGAGGAGCTATTTTGTCTTGGATTATTGAGGGTGCTCAAAAGGTTATCGAATCACATTTCGATATAAAAGAACCTGATGTGGTAAAGGAAGCAATTGGTAAATATAGGGAGATGAATGACTGGCTCGATGCATTCTTACAAGATGAATGCGAAGTTGATAAAAATAGTGAAGAAAAATCCGGGGAATTTTATAACAGATATAGAACATATTGTAACCAAATGGGTGAATACATCCGCTGTACACAGGACTTTTATAGTGCCCTGGCAAATGCTGGATTTGAAAGATATCGAAATAAGCGTGGTAGTTTTATTAAAGGCGTCAGACTCAAAGTTGAAGAATTTACTGGATGAAAATCCCTTTGGTGTAGGTCGATGTAACTCGTTTTCTGAACTTTCTATAGAGAAAAATCGATATGGTTTTTTCTATAAAAAGTTTAGAAACGACCTACATTA
>JAZUHO010000043.1:0-2371 GCA_045641745.1 Agathobacter sp.
ACAAGAATTCCGGGAATCCCTTCTTGCGCGTGTTGCGGAAACGAATGCAAATTATAAGGGAACCTATTTGGAAGAATTCTTTTTCATGATTTTGCGTGGCATGCTTATAACTCCGTTCCTGGGGTTTGCACTAGAGACATTACTTGCAAATATTGGAAGATTCTATTTCTTGATTCCGGCAGAATATACGGCGGTGCTTGTGACTGCCAAGTTTGCACTTCCTTTTGCTGTAATTATTCTGGTTATGTATGGATATGGAATTTACAATGGACATGCGAAAGGCAATGGACAGATTTATTTGGAGCAGTTTATCAAAGTGTTCTTTTTGGTAGGCTTCGCCTTTTATTTGATGCAGGCCTTTGATGCAAACTTTGATTTCCAGCATGAAGTCAAAGCAGTATGGTCTATGGATCACTTACGGATGGGCGTTTATGGTAGCTTTGTGAAGGAATCGTTGCAGGGGGATATGGACCCTTATCTTGCATCAATTATTGTGGCAATTGGTGCAGCGCTTCCTTATGAGAAGCTGGCTATGATGGTGCTGAAAAAGGTGTTATGTCCGGTGGCGGAATTGGTGCCGGCACGTACCCTCGAGAAGGTACTTGTTGCACGTCCAGAGAATAAACGGGCAGTCCCGAAGGCAATGCGTCAGTTTGTGCAGACCTATGGAATTTACTTTCTGGTGATTACGGCCGTAGTTGGTGTGATTCGCGTGACAGGTGCGAAGGAAATACAAAGAAAAACCAAGGATTACGATGTGATTGCAAGTACAGAGCCTTCCAATCGCGTTGGTCTTGTAGATTTTAATAAGTCTGAGGCAGTTGGCGCGCAGGCAAAGGATCAGTTTACCCCAATCACGGAGGAAGATATTTCGACAATGAAGGATAAATTGCGCAGCGATTTCCCTGCAATGGATGCGAGAGCCTTAGATGCATATGCGGAGATTCTTGCGCGAGTGGCAAACGGAGAGTCGATATCTACGCCTGGTGAGCAGGTGCAATATGACAGAAATAAAGAAACTCCAAATGTGTATACCATCTATGATCTTGACGCAGATGGCAAGTTAGAGCTGTTGGTTTCCTTGAGAGACCAAGCGGAGGAGAAACGAGAGGATATTCTGTTTTATTACGATTCGATTGAACGTGTTGCTAAGGAAGCGGGACGCTGGTCTTCGAATGCAGACTATTATTCAAATGGAACGGTTTGTGAGTATTGGGCACCAAACACAGCATTGTATGCAGAAATGAATCCATTTAACGTTATGAAACGCACGGGAAAGAAATACTATCAGGCCTATGCGGTATGCGCATGGGAAAAGGCGTATATGCCGGCTGATAGTGCAGGAACGCCTTTTCCAGACTACATTGATGCCAACGGGAATGGGCTGATTTACTCTATCAACGTGGGAGAAACCGTGTGGACAGATGATACAGAGTATCAGAGAGTGATTGCAGAATGCTTCGCGGATGCCACTTGCTTGAAATTGAATTGGGTGAAGATTGCGAATTAGCAGAACCGAGAGATGCGTGGCAATATATGCGAGAGAAATCAAGATAGGCGAAAAATGGAATGCGCGGAAGAATAATTCAGGGATGCCATATGCAGAAAGACGGAATGCAGGAAAGCATAATGCTGAGAAACAAAAAAGTTGGAAAAAAAAGAGCTGTGCACGAATAAAGTGTACAGCTCTTCTATACGTAATCATCAAGCATCATACCTGCGTATAAGCTTGTGATATATGGGGTTGCAAAGTTCTTGTTTGGATTCTTGTAAGCAACAATCACTTTGTTGACGTAATTCATTGGATTAATGCAAGCGTCGTTTGCTTTATTTCCAATCGAATCCTTAAAATGATTCAAAATCGCGAAGGTTCGGTTCGCGGATTCCGGAGTGATTGCCTCAGCAAGAATCTCTTTATTGATGTATATGGAACCATTATCATTCACCATTAGTCCGATGGATTCCAGTGACTTTTGGTTCGAATGGGAGATGCTGCTAACATCGCGATACAACTTTGTATTGTTTTCGTCGGAGGTCAGATAATTTTCCGAAACCTGAATGATGGCATTAAATGCATCAATTAGGGAACCGATATTGTCAGCGACTGCATCTACGCTTGTTTTGAAACCAATGTGGATTGGTTGTCCGGCAGAGATATCTTTCAGCGACAATTCAAATGCGGAATTGATGGTGAAGGTATTGCTGAAGGAATTGTGTTCTGCTCCGTTCAAAAGAAACGTGGAGTTAGAGGCTGGGCTTGTTATGTTGTTAATTCCTAACAGAGACATCGCTTCCATGGACTGCGAGTTTGCACCAGGATTGATGTTGAAAAGGTAAGCCTCGTTCTCGCTCAAACCGGTTTGCTTTGAAG
>JAZUHO010000044.1:0-8332 GCA_045641745.1 Agathobacter sp.
GTTTTTTATATACATTTTTATATAAATTTGCTCCTATTAATAATTATTAATTTTTTCTCTATTTTTATTTTAGAATTATGGTTTAACATAGAGTATGCTTATGAAAGATGAGTGTCGCGACAAGAACAAGAAATTGATGAAAAATAAAGTAGGTGCAAGATTATGTGGAAGAAATTATTTCGCATCAGAAAGATGCAGACGACGATTTTAGCGTTTATTATTGCGTTATGCAGTATTCTGCTGACCAGCGCTTTTGCTATACTATTTTCGATGAATGCCTCCTTTTACCATTTGGCGGAAGAAACGAAAGCTCCAGATGCTATGATTGTTTTATACAATGATACAAAAGAGGGAGAAACCTATTTAACAGAGAAGCTTGCAAAGATGGATGGCGTTGAGGAAGTGATTTCGCACAAGCAGCATTATATCCAAGAAGAAATGTTTGTGGGTGAGAAGAATATCGATGCCTATATGCAAATGCGACCTTATGAGGAGCGCATACATGGAAAATTGAGATATCAGGATGGAAATGCAGAAATCGCTAAAAATCTTAAGGATGATGAATGTATGATTCCCGTATGTGTGTTTCATGAGAATCATTTAAAGATTGGGGACAAACTTACGATTCGACAGAAGAGTGGAAATCTGGAATACAAAATTGTGGGAACCTTTGCGGGCATATACGATGCATCTGTAGCATTTGATTCCACGCTCATGGTAAAACGTATTCCAGAGGACCTCTATCAAAAAAATGTTTTATGGATTAAAACCAGTGAGGATTACGACGCAGATAATTTAGAATATGATTATTATGAAAGCTATGACGAAAAGCTACCAGCACAGGTGTATTCGCAAAACAGCGCAATTTCATCCGCAACTTTGGTAAACAAATTGCTGGGAGCTATTCTATGTGCGTTGGGCGGAACTATGCTGATTGTAAGCTGCATTATTATTGTTTTCGTAATACGAAATGTACTTATGGTAGATGCAAAGAATATTGCAATTTACAAGACAATGGGATATGCCACGAGAGACATCATGCGGATGTATGTGTTGTTTTACTTCATACTAGCCCAGAGTGCGACTATCGTAGGGGAGATAATTGCAAAATTCTATTCGGATTATTTGTTGAACGAAATGTACCGTTCCATCGTGGAATCGGCGAATGTTAATATTCTATCATGCGGATGGATTAGTTATGTATTAATTGTAGGGCTGGTCTGCTTGAATGTAGTTATCGTTGTGACACGTGCAAAGCATGTGAAGCCGGTGTATGCGCTAAATGGAATGCAGGCAACCAACACAACCAAAAAGCGAGCAAGTTACACCAGCGGAAGTGGATTCTCACCATGGAATATGGCGATTCGCATGATTACAAGAAACAAGAGGGGAATGGTAGGAATCTTAGTTGCTGCAGCAGTTTCGGTAATGGGAATGAATTTTGCGGTAATTTCTTATGATGTGGCAAAAAATTTGAAACAGGATAACGATTACTGGATGGGAATTGATCGTAGCCAGATTATGATTGCCTTATCGGATGCAGAGGATATGGAGGAGCTTACCAAGCAACTTGAGGAGGATTCTGCGGTTACAAAGGTTGTTCGCGCAAATTTAGAAGGCTCTGCAATCATGATTGATAAACAGAATAACAGAGGGGAAAGTGTGGTTACGCCAATTGTCTATGAAGACTATGACAAAGCGGATATCTCATGCACCAGGGGCCGCAATCCGAGAAAAGGCGATGAAGTTGCAATTACAGGAAAAATCGCAGAGGAAACGGGAAAAGAAATTGGAGACTATCTTACGATGAAGATAGATGGTCAGGAAAAAACATTTCTAATTACCGGTTTATTTCAGACGTATTATAATATCGGATACACAATTCGTTTGACACGTGAGGCGTATGAGGGAACTCCACATGAATGCAGCTATAACATGGCAAGTGTGTATTTAAAGGAAAATCTAAAACCAGAGGATGTACTGAATGAAATGAAGGTTACCTATGGAAAATATGGTAAGGTTTATTTGCGAACAGATCAGTACCAGGCAATTATGAACATGATAATGGAACCACAAGAGAGTGCGATTCCACCGATGACGGTAATCGTCTTATTTATCGGAGCTGCGAATATTTTCTGCATTATTCTTTTGAAGAACACAAAAGAAGAGAAAATGAATGGAATATATAAGAGTATAGGCTATAGTAATGGACACCTATTGCTGGCAAATATACATTATGTAGCGATATTAGGTGCAGCAACCATGCTTGTAGCAATTCCACTTACCTTGTGGATGTATCCGGATGTTATGAAATTGGCACTTGGAATATTTGGACTAGTTGAATATAACGTGCAGTATCAGGTGGCACATTTGATTTTAGCAAATTGTATTATCTTTTTATTATTTATTATAAGCACACTACTATCGTCGCAATCCATTCGCAGAGTGAGTGTTAGACAGTTGATTGTAGAGTAGCAGATGAAGTTGGGAAATGAAGAATGCGTTCTAAAGGAGAATGCAGCAAAGAAATGAGGAAAATCATGAAAAAAGAAATCATACAAACAAAGGTATTGTGTAAAAGCTTTATTACCGATGGCGAAGTAAATAATGTTATCAAAAATCTGGATATGTCTATATATGAAGGGGACTTTACCGTCATAATGGGAAGCTCTGGATCTGGAAAATCTACATTACTGTATTGCATCAGCGGTATGGATGAGGCAACTACAGGACAGATTTATTTGGATGGAACCAATATCACAAAGATGAAAGAAGCAAAGATGGCAGATATACGCAAAAATGAAATTGGTTTTGTCTTCCAAGGAATCAATTTGGTGGATAATCTTACTATTTATGAAAATATTGCGAGTCCAACCTATCGCACCAAGAGAAACAAGAAAGAGGTACAAGAGGAAATAGAAAGCTTAATGGAGAAGTTCGAGCTGACACAGCATCAGAAGAAGTTCCCAAATCAGCTTTCTGGTGGTCAAAAGCAAAGAGTAGCCATCTGTAGAGCACTCATGAACCATCCAAAGGTTATATTTGCGGATGAGCCAACGGGAGCCTTGAACTCTGCGCAAGGTCAGAATGTGCTTGACGTTTTTTCGGACATTGCGCGAGAGGGACAGTCCATTGTTATGGTAACGCATGATTTGAAGGCAGCAGCCAGAGGAAGTCGAGTTTTGTTTTTAAAGGACGGACGTATTGACGGCGAGTGCAATTTGGGGGAATATAAGATAGAGGATGCGGAAGAAAGAGAAGAAGTTTTATTCCGCTTTTTAAAAGAAAAAGGATGGTAAAGAATCGCTTATGGGAAACAAAATCCTGATTGTGGAAGATGAAATTGAATTAGCGGATATTTTAGCCGCCTACCTTCGCGTGGAAGGCTTTGAAGTAATCACTGCAGAGGAAGGGAAAAAGGGCTTGGAATTATTCTATCAAGAGAAGCCTTCCTTAATTCTGTTGGATATTATGCTTCCCGGTATGGATGGAGTAAGTATCTGTAAAGAGATTCGTGTGACCTCAGAAGTGCCGATTATCATGGTATCGGCAAAAAGCGGAGAGATGGATAAGGTGGTAGCGCTAGGAATCGGAGCAGATGATTATGTGACAAAGCCATTTAGTCCATTGGAGCTTGTGGCACGGGTAAAGGCACAGCTTCGACGATATGGCAAAAGTGTACAGGAAGCGCAAGCAAGACAGGAGGATGTGCTTACTGCGGGGGAACTCATACTATATCCGTCTTCCTATGAAGCTTCCTTCCGTGGAAAGCCGATTGAACTTACCACAAAGGAATTTGAAATTCTACAATATTTGGCGCGCAATGCAGGACAGGTATTATCCAAGCAGCAAATTTATGAAAGCGTATGGGGATACGAGGGAATCTGCGATGATAACAGTGTTACGGTATATATCAATCGCATTCGTGAAAAACTGGATAAATCCTATATTGCTACAGTTTGGGGAGCGGGGTATAAGTTTACATGCTAGAAAAGGAAAAGAGACATCCAATTCAATACCGCAATCGAGCCATCGGAATTACATGTGTTGTAATTCTGGTGGTTTCTTTGCTTGCAAGTTTTTCTTTATGGAAACGGCAGGATATACATAATTATGATAACAACGTGCGCATACAGCTTCGAGAGATGGAGGAGACAGAATTTCCGCGTTTGGAAGTGGATTTAGAGGGAAAAGTTACTTACGCAGAAGAACCATGGAAAGAAAAGCAAGGTGATCATGTTGTAGTGCAGGAATTATTGCAAAGAGGCGAAGGGTTTGCGAAGGAATATCCGGGGAAGTCTAAGATTGTGTATACGAAAGAAAGCGATGGCCGAGTAGAAGGATTTATTGCGTATCTTCTTCCCGAGGAACTGGCGCAGGCACGTGATGCAAAACAGGTGCTATGGTGGTGTTTAACGCCTTTTCTAATAGGAGTACTGCTAATAGTCCTCATTTTGCTTGGTTTCATTTATGTAACCAATCGTCACATGATAAAACCAATGGAAGAGATTAGTAAATCGGCATCTTACATCATCAAAGGTGACTATTCTTATGAAGTATTGCGCGTGCATGATACGAAAGTGGCGGATAACGAAATAGGAAAGCTCATTTACTATTTTGAATTGATGCGAGATGAACTGCGGGTGCGAAGAGAACGGGAGGAAGAATTGAAGCATTCCCAGCAAGAGCTGATTTCCTGCATTTCCCATGATTTAAAAACGCCGCTATCGACCATCAAAGCCTATGCAGAAGGAATGCGGGATGGAATTGCTACGACGGAAGAAGACCGTAGAAAATATACGGAAATTATTATTTCGAAAACCGATTTGATTATAGGAATGATAGAGGATTTACTTTCATATTCCAACGCCCAGTTAAACAAACTTGAGGTGGTGCGGAAAGAACAGTATTTTAGACCATATTTCGAAGCGTTGATGCAAGAATTGGAAATTTATGTGAACAATGCAGGAATTGCATTCGACAGCCAATGTATGTTTGAGGACTGTGTTGTGGAAATGGATGAGAGGCGCATTGAGGAAGTATTTTATAATCTTGTGGAAAATAGCATGAAATATTGTTGTGAGAACAACCCCAAAATCTGGATTACGGCAGAGCACCAGAAAAATGAGATTGTATTTCATGTGAAGGATAATGGTGTGGGAATCCATTCTGCTGACATTCCCTATGTGTTTGACAAATTTTATCGCGCGGAAAAATCACGCAGCTCACAAATTCCGGGATCGGGACTTGGTCTTTCCATTTGCAAGTATATTGTAGAACAGCATGGAGGAGAGATTCGCTGTATGAGTAAGAAGAATGAGGGATGTGACATGATTTTTTCCATTCGCGTGTAAGCAGAAGCAAGCTAAAATCAAGGAAAGAAGACCAAGGGGGCTGTAGGGGAGAGTTATGCACTTTTTGACAGGAGAAACGAATACATGTACCTATGAAAAAAGGACGCATGAAAAAACTTACGTTTTTTCACGTGCCCTTAAAAATAGACGGGGCTCGAACCCACGGTGAGAAATTGGTTAGATACTATAAAATAAGGAGGTTGGCACAGTCTCTCAATTGAAAGGGTGAACAGAAAGGTGAACAGGAGAGAAGCACCTCAGAGGTAAAATTATAGTTAAAAAATCTTTGTTTTAGCTTATCCCTTTCAAAATCTTTATTAGCCCACTCCTGAAACCTTCTAGACTTCTTACTTAAAATAATTAGGAGTAACCCTACTGCTAAGTGCACGATAGCTAAAGCCTACATCCATAAGCACTCAGTAATACTGCAACCACACATAAGGGGTATTGTAGGTAATAAGAGCCAAACTACACCACACCCTACAAATATTTTTCCTGCTCTAGTGTATGTTTCTACACCATCCTTAGAGTTCATGTGTTGTAGTCTACTGCTTTCTTACTTGTTTGCCTTGATAATTCTTGGTTAAAGAAACATATTTTAATAGCTACCTTGAAAAACATCACCATTAGCTAAATGTATTGTTGCATAACTGCCTATAATATAATTATCTGGGTATGCAAAAAAACCATAATCCAAACCTGTAATTAAATTTAAACCAGTTGCTGACTTATATTCAGCAACTGTATGTCCATCCCAATAAGAATGGAAGTCAGGGTCACCAAATTCTGGGTAGGCACTTTTACCAGGTCTATCATTTCCACCCCCACTAGAAGCCCCACCACTACTATTCTCACTAGAATTAGCGGAAGCCCCATTATTACCCGAACTACTAGACTTCTTTTCAACTGGCTTAGTCTTAACTTCTACATTAGTAGTCTTCTCAAAGGTCGTTACACCGTCATCACCCTTCAAAGTGTACTTAACCGTGTAATTACCCTCAGCTCCTGTGTTAACACCACTCGAGTCTACCTCAATGGTAACCTCATCACTCGTCTTACTAATACCTTCCATATAATCTATGGAATCGCCCTCAGTAATGCTGAAGTCATGGAATCCTGAAACCATACTTTCATAATCTTTTGAAACATTCAATTCTAAATCTTCTGAAGATTCATTTTTACTCTCATCAATTACAACAACTTTATATGTAACTTTTCCAACCGTATCAGGAGTAAATTTCAATTCAGAAACGCCTTTTCCAGAAGTAATTTCTTTATCCGAAGAATCTTTAAGCGTAACAGAAACAATTTGTCCCTTATCACTAACAGATTCAATTAAATCTGTAAGAAGAACTTCTTTCCCAACAATAACAGAAGGAAGAGACTCTTTCTTCTTAATTGATGGTGCAGTAGTATCCTCAACGACTACTTTGAATTTTTTCTGTTTCTTGCCATAAGAAGCAACAGCTTCATATTCACCAATCTTATCAAAATCCACATCTGAAAAATCGATTGTTGTTCCATCCACAGCTTTTTTTCTAGCGTTAATGTATTCGCTTGCAGAGTTAGATAAAGAATCTCCAAGCTCAATAGTAACAGTATCTTTCTTTAAAGAGTATCTATTATGGTAGATTACTCCAAAAACGGCGGCACCTATGATAATGACGGATGCAGCTATCATAATAATAATTTTTTTCTTTTTCATGTAATTTACCTCTTATCTTTTTGCTATATTACAGTTTAGCTTGTAACATTTTAAAATACAACAGTATATTTGCTTTCAAATAATCGATTGGTTCATCAGAAATCTTTTATCACAATTCAATGACATATTCGTTACGCAACAAGGAGCATCTGTTGTGATACAAAATTCCAATTACGACAACGGCAAATAGAATCATTGTTGCAGAAAAATCTTCATTTTTGTGAAACTTGCTGGAATACAATAAATGTGGTGTAGATACTAGAATATTGTTTCCGTTCTATTAACCAAAACAAACAAAGTTCCAGCTATATTTTTCCGTGACAATAGCTAATGACGGAGATTCCCCTATTTGTTTCCATTTACCAATGGATTTTTTGTCCGGACATAGAAAATGGAAAACCGGAGAAAAAAATTTCTTGAAAACACATTGCTTTATGCAATCCAAAAGTTTAAACTGACAGGCATCCGGAAGGAAAACCAATGAGCTTGTTGGAAACAATTGTTAAATCATTTGGGAGATTACAAGGAGGGCAATAGTGGCATTAAGAGATGAGCTGGGAAAAAGAATGAAAGAAAACTATGAGATGCGCTCGCGCAGTTATTTGACGAGAAGAACCCCGGTAATTGTGAGAATTGACGGCAAAGCATTTCATACATTTACCAAGGGATTCCAAAAACCTTTCGATCATTTGTTCATGGATTGCATGCAAAAAACGATGTTATATCTTTGCCAAAATATTCAGGGATGTGTTTTCGGATATACATAGTCGGATGAAATATCGTTGGTATTAGTCGATTATAAAAAGTCAACTACTGATGCATGTGTCGACCTTATCTGTCTTGGTTTTACGAACGTTATTCTTTCGCATTTGACAGGTTTTGATAGGATTCAACACACACACTTGGTAAAGCTCAGTAACAAGGTATCGAACAAGGTTGCCACCGTAGTGTGCCGTTGACTCAAGACCGATGATGATGCTGTTCTTGTCGAATGAATCGAGCTTAGAGATCAGCAGTTGGAAGCCATCAGCGTCGTTAGTGAATTTGAACGGCTCAATCATTATTTCACCGCCGGAAGAAATCGCAGCGGCGAAATGGTTTAGTTTGGCAATATCAATGCCTACGTAAATTTTCATGAGGTTGTACCTCCCTTTCATAAAGTCTGATACCATGATGTCCACCATCGATTATCATCGTAGACTTGATAGAAATAAGTACTCTGAGTGAAGAACACTCCGGAAACATCCAGCTGATAAACAATTCAGATAAAGGT
>JAZUHO010000045.1:0-5386 GCA_045641745.1 Agathobacter sp.
CGACAGTCCTTATTGGGCAGGAATTCCAAGAGGATCGGTTGAATTAGCAAAGACATGCTGGGACTGGGGGAATCCAGATCTTGAATGTTTGATTCAGACATTTAAATTTCCAGGCCAGTTTGGTACACACATTGATTTTCCTGGCCACTTTGCAAAGGGAAAGGATTTATCAGAGAAGTACGATGTTCACGATTTGATTTTTCCACTTGTTGTCATTGATATATCAAAGCAGGCTGTTCTAGAGAAGTAATCGAACGAGGCGCCAATCAATTGGGATGGGAATTAGAGCAGCTTCTTGAAAGAACACTCCTAGCTATGCAGGCCACTGAAGATGAAATAAATGCTAAAGTGCAGGAATAAGTTCCAACCAATTGCGTTTTATGGTATGACTGAGGCAAAAGCTGTGGTAGTATTAGAAATGTAGATATTATAATTTCTAATATGAATAAAACAGGAGACTGAAGTTATGAAAAAGACACTACGAAACGGACACAAAATACCAATGCTTGGTTTTGGAACATACAAAATTACGGATGAAAAAGAAGCAAGCGATTCTGTAAAGCATGCAATCAAGCTTGGATACAGACATATCGATACGGCAGCATTTTATAGGAATGAAAGAACTGTAGGTGAAGCTATAAAAGCTGGGCTAGAAGAAAATAACCTAAGCAGAGAAGACATATTTGTCACAAGTAAGGTGTGGAAAACAGAAAACACCTATGAAAAAGTAATGGCATCCTTTGAAAAAACAATGGAGGATTTAGATATAGAATATCTTGATTTATATCTTGTTCACTGGCCATCTTCCTATGCTTTCGATGAAAACTGGAAGGAAACGAATAGAGAAGTATGGAGTGCGATGATTGATATCTACAAGTCAGGACGTGTAAAAGCGATTGGAGTATCTAATTTTCTTACGCATTATCTGGATACAATTATAGATATGGAAATCATACCTATGGTGGATCAGATTGAACTTAATCCAGGCTTTTTGCAGAAGGATACCGTAGACTATTGTCAGGAAAAGGGAATTGTTGTTGAAGCTTGGAGCCCACTGGGGAGAGGGCGAATTTTCAGCAATGAGCTCCTTTGCGACATGGCTGCGAAATACGATGTTACAGTTGCACAGCTGGCACTTAGATGGTTGATTCAGCATGATATAGTCGTATTACCGAAATCAGTAACACCAGCACGAATTGAACAAAATATGAAAATCTTTGATTTTGAAATCGATAAAGCGGATATGAACACGCTTGACACGATGCCTCCAGTAGGGGCAAGTGGACATAGTCCAGATGAGGCGTGAGATTGATAAGGTGTATATAGGGCTTTTCAAACATTACCATTGATACGTGATAACCGTATGAGGATTTTCCCAAAACTTAACATGCAATTTGCGCTTGGTACAATTGACAGAAAAGCTAAGAGCTGTGGTAAAGATATTTCCGTCGTCGCGCAACGCTTTTTCATCCCCTTCATAGTAGGATTTTAGCTTATGAAAGGTTCCTGTCTCTGTGTAGTGTTTGATAAGCCCCCTCTGTAAATCTTCAAAGTTGTCATTTGACTGCACCCATGTGAGATCACAGCGGTCGAGATATTCTAAGTACTTAATATAGCCGATTATATTTTTTCCCATGTCAATACCCGAAATATAGTTTTCGTAGCACTTCTTATAATCGCGAACAAGCATAGCTTCTTTTGTGCTTGAGTCGATATCAACATACATCCCATTTTTATTAACCGGAATTCGTTTTACGTTATCGCTTCTCCAATCAAGGGATTCTGTCTTATGTTGAGAATCACCACAAAAATGAATATGTCCTCGTTGGTCTCTGTATGCATAGGGAATATTCAATATCTCATTTTTCCACATGATAGCATCCATAATGGAAGACATTTGGGCTTCATTTTGAATGGTGTCAATACGTTCGAGACCAAATTGCAAGCGGCCATAGCCACTTTGTCCTCTGGAAATGCTGTTATACTCTGGATAAATGTAGTAATTACCTTGCCCGTGCTGTTCCGGGAGAAATTTGATCTCATCATTTGCAATTTCAATTAGTCCATAAGCGCCAGTAGCATCTCCAATCATACAACAAAGATTCCAACCGGAAGCGAAAGTTTCATCTATAGGAGTATATAAATTTAATTCCTTACGCATAAATTTAAGAGCTTCTTCAACCGTGGCACAATTTGAAGTTATAAGGAAAGGAATGCTTACTGTACATGCACGGATGGAGGCAGAAGGATTCGTACCCATACAGAGGAATTGACTTTCGTATCCACGCATATTGTATTCCACGTATAATCCTTCAGAATTCATGGAATCACTTGCAAGCATGGGGAGAGCATTATAGTATTGCGAGTCGATTTTTCCGTAGCGTAAAAGCTCATGGTATGTCTTACTTTTGTGGAATAGCTCATCATATGTGAAATTAAGAGTATCGTATTTCTTATATTTCACATGTGTGATATAGCAAGGCAATTGCGATATGGTTAAGTCAAGATTACGACCGATGAGAACCTCACCAGATTGGGTCCGTGTAGCAAGCGCAGAACACCCAAAGGATTTTTGAATATCAAAACGTTGATTGGCATATGCAAGTGCACTATTAAAATCAAAATATTGGTGTCGATCACAGTCTATGACATAATTGCCAAGGTCGGTAAAGTTCGCATATTTTCTATTTCTTGTGTTCCATCCGAAGGTAACATTTCGCTTTAATGATTGTTGATATCCAGTATGTGTTGGCTCCATTTGTTGTCCTCAATTTTGAAATTATATCAATATTTAGTATATGAAAAAAATAAAAAATGTTTATATCGTTAAGCAAATGTTAATGTAAAAATATGAGACAAGATTGAGGGAGAGGCGTATAATCGAATAGGATTATACTTAAACATGGAGGACTTCCACATAATGTCTAGACAAAGACACATTTAGAATTAGATAAATAAGGTATGCAGATACATGCACCCTCGAATATATAAGTGATTTCGAGGGTGCTTATTTTATGCAATACATATAGCGGTTACGGCGCTTAGGGCGTGAAAGGAGGCAATTAAGAAATTCTTAAATAATAACAAGGCGATAATATGATACGATAGCATGGAAATGAACAAAGCAATACCAATTTATATAAAGATGAAATTGAGATAATTGGATGATAGAAAACCAGATTGAAAAAGAAAGGACAGGGAATATGAAAAATATCGCAATTGTAACAGGGGCTACCGGAGGCTTGGGGAAAGAATTCGTGAGCCAGTTGTTACCTGAGGTGGATGAAATATGGGCAATTGGAAGAAATAAGGAGAAATTGGCAAAGCTTCGAGACGAATATGGCGAAAAAATCGTGGACTATTCGATTGATCTTTCGAAGATATCTAATTTATGTGAGCTTCAGAATAAGCTAGAAACCAAGGAATTTACGATCAAATATTTGGTGAATAATGCAGGAACAGGTCGTATGGCACCTTCTACAGATTTTACACCAGAGGAAATAGAAAGCCATATTGCTACGCACAACACAGCAATGGCAGTATTATGTAATATGTGTATACCATATATGAAGAGAGGCAGCCACATTATCAACATGGCTTCGCAATCAGCTTTTCAGCCAGTGGCATATATTAATTTGTATGCAGCATCGAAGGCGTTTTGCTATTCTTATTCGAGGGCATTAAATATGGAGCTTGAAAAGCAAGGAATCATTGTAACGGTAGCTTGCCCAGGATGGGTTAAGACGGAATTGCTGCAAACAGAAATGAACGGTCATAAGGTGAAATTTCCACATTTGGCAGATGCAAAGAAGGTGGCAGAAAAAACGATAATGGATGCCAAGCGTGGAAAAGATATGTCGGTATATAGCAGTTATGTAAGAAGAATGCAATTCTTTTCTAAATATTTCACACACAGAAGCATTATGAAAATGTGGTTAAAATCGATAAGGAAATATATTGAGTAGTATGGATAGGTACAGAATTGAAACAGAGAGAGCTGACATTTTTGATATCAATATGACAATTGTTATGTCAGTATCTATAAGTGGAAATCCAACTCGAGAGAAGCTAGAGTTGGCATTTGAAAAGGCGATAAGGGCGAATCAAATTCTAAATACCCGTGTGGAAATAACAGAAGAGGGAAACGCTTTTTACGTAGAGAATCCCAAACCGCAGCATGCCATTTATTATAGCAAGCAATCGGTGTGTGCGTTAATAAGAGAGCAGGAAAAAAAGAGATTTGAAATAGAAAAGGGAGAATATCTGCGTGTATTCGTTGACGATTCAGCAGAAGTTACGAAATTGCACTATTTCATGCATCATTTAGGAGGAGACGGGAAATCACTTTGCTATTTTATAGAGGATTTTCTTAGAAGCCTGAATGGGGAAGAACTAGAAAATAAGCAGATAGTAACACTCACAACAGAAAATCTTCCGAAAAAAAGCGGACTACCGTTTTGGATTAAATGGTATATAAAGAAATGTAATCGTGCATGGGAAAAAGAGAAGAGAGTATTCGCTTTTTCGGATTTGGAACAAGCACATAGGAAATTTTGGGAAAACAATCAGACTAAGGTTGAATTCTATGAGGTTAGTGAGGCAAAGCTAAAGGAACAATTAAAGCTATGTCGTGAAAATGGAATTGGATATACCTCACTATTTATAGCGGAACTAATCAAAGGAGAGCAAACCAAGCAGGATGTAGGGCTTGCAGTAGATGGAAGACTGGACAAAAATAGATGTATGGGAAATCAGGCTACAGGAATTTCCGTTCAATACAAGTATGATTCTTCGAGAGATTTGCTTACAAATGCAATTGCAATAAACAAGGCGATGGGATTGCGTCTACATAACCAAAAATTAAAATATTTCATTCTTCATTTTATGGCGAAACTATCTCCTACGTTGGTGGATGCAGTTAATTTGGAGCATGCAAAGTATTTTACGAGTAAGACATCACATAAATTGGCGCAGGTGTTAGGCTATGGTGAGAAAACGAAGGACTGGAGCATAACAAATCTGACAGTGATAGATATCCCTGTGGAGTATGGTATCTATCATATTGAGGAGCTGGTTTTTATCCCACCCGTCATATCATATGGTAAAAATGTGATTGGTTTGGTTACAGTGAATGACAGGTTGTATGTTTCGAAACACTACTATGAGTCTATATAGTACATAGGGAGCACTTAAACAGGGCACACGCTTTTTGCTAGTGTACATGGCGTTACGGGTATGCTATAATAATGGTACTAATTTACCATAGCCATTGGGAGCATAGGGAGCCTGGGGAAACGTGAGAAAAACAAAGAATAATAAAATTAGGAATCATAAGGCACCATGAAAGACCGATGACAAGGACATTGGTCTTTATGGTGCTGTTTTT